>NZ_NEVM01000002.1:637356-956034 GCF_002261225.1 Bordetella genomosp. 10 | reverse complement strand
GCGCCGGTCCCTGCGACCAGGGGCCGCACTTGGCCACGGTGTAGCGGCCGATGTCCGTGGTCACCGGCGTGCCGTAGGTGGCGCGCCAGTCGGCCATGTCCTCCAGGCGCAGCAGGCCCTTGTTGCGTTCGCCGGTGGTGTCGCGGATGGCGGTGTTGCGATAGAAGTCGTCGATGGCCCGCGCCACGAAACCGCGGTACCAGGCGTCATGCGCGGCGTCGATGCGGGCGCGGCGGTCGCCGGCGCGGCTGGCCTCTTCCAGGATGCGCGTATAGGTGGCGGCGATGCCGGGCGTGCGGAACAGGCGATCGGGATGCGGCACCTTGCCGTCGGGCAGCCAGACGGCGGCGGAGCTCGACCACTCCTCGCGGAACAGCTCCCGCACCGCATAGATGGCCTGCGGAATGCGCGGCACCAGCGGAAAACCGTTGCGCGCGTAGTCGATGGCGGGACGCAGCACGTCGGCCAGCTCCCAGGTGCCATGGTCGCGCAGCAGGGTGAGCCACGCGCCGAAGGCGCCCGGGACGGTGGCCGGCAGCAGGCCGATGCCGGGCACCAGGTCCAGGCCCATGGCGCGGAACCGGGCCGGCGTCGCCAACGCCGGCGCGCCGCCCTGGCCGCACAGCGACTGCATGCGCTTTTCGCGTTCGCTCCAGAACAGGATGGGCACTTCGCCGCCGGGGCCGTTGAGGTGCGGTTCGACGATCTGCAGCATGAAGCCGCCCGCGGCGGCCGCGTCGTAGGCGTTGCCGCCGCGCTCCAGCACGCTCATGGCCACCTGGCTGGCGAGCCAGTGCGTGGACGACACCACGCCAAACGTGCCGCGGATTTCAGGACGAGTGGTGAAGGATGAGGACATGGCGGCGTGAGAGACCGGTAAATGAATACGGAGGGGGCCGGCGCGATGGGCGCCCCGCGCAGGAGCAGGCGCTCCCGGACGTCGGGCGCCTCGGTCGGGGGAATGCCAAGGCAAAGGTAAAAGCAGTATAGGTCTGGCGAAATAACCCATTACCGGTTTTTTATAATGCCGGCATAAACAGACGGTTATACCTGGTCCTGGCGGCTGCCCCCTTGATGGTCCTTGATGGTCCTTCATGACTCTTTATGGCCCGCCCGGCCCCCTCCGCTCACGTCGTCGTCCGCCACAACACGCCCTCATGCCCGCCTCCCCCTCCCCGACCGCCGCCGCGCGCCTGGTCTCGCGCCTGAAGCTGCGCCACCTGGCGCTGCTGATCCACATCGCCGAACGCGAGTCCCTGACCCGCGTCGCCGAGGAAATGGGCTTCAGCCAACCTGCCGCCACCAAGGCGCTGGGCGAGATAGAGGCTATTTTCGGCGCCCCGCTTTTCCTGCGCACGCCGCGCGGCCTGCGTCCGACGCCGCTGGGCGAACGCGCCATCGTGCGCGCGCGCCAGATGCTCCAGGACGTCGACCGCTGGGCCGCGGAAATGGAGGCGGTGCGCGGCGGGCACACCGCCCATCTGCACGTGGGCGCGATCCCGTATATTTCGGCGCGCGTGCTGGTGCCGCTGGTCGAGCGCCTGTACGAGCGGCACCGCATCACGATCAGCCTGCAGCGCGCCACCACCGACCAGTTGTTGGACGGCCTGCGCGCCCATGCCCTGGATTGCGTGATCGGCCGGGCGGCCGTCATGAAGGGCATGGACGAACTGCGGCACGAGGTGCTGTATCCGCAACGCCCCGCGCTGGTCGCCAACCGCCGGCTGGCCCAGTCCCTGGCGCGCCGGCCGCCGGACTGGGCCGCGCTGGCGGAGATGAATTGGATCCTGCCCTCGCCGGCGACGCCCATCGGCAACATGATCAGCGAATTGTTCGCCCGCGCCGGCGCGCGGCCGCCGGCGCCGATGACGGAAACCTATTCCATGGACGTGATTGCCGGCCTGATGGCCCATGACGACAGCCTGATGTCCATCGTTCCCGAGGAAATCGCCACCGACCTGAGCCGCGACGGCAATATCGCCATCGTGCCCTGGACGTTCGACTGGACGCTGCCGCCGGTCAGCCTGATCCGGCGCCGCCGCGAATTCACCCTGCAAGCCGAGGAATCGCTGGTGCGCATCCTGCGGGAGGTGTGCGCGGAGGCGGCCGGCGCTGCGGCGGGCGGCCACGATTCAGACTGAATTCAGGCTGGGGGTCAGCCCAAGGCCACGCAACGCACGCACGGTGGCGCGGACGGCCCGCGCGACGCGCGGCGCGCCCGTGAACAAAGGGTAAGCGATTGAAAACCCGCCATCGCGCCGCCGGCCTTTTGGACTAGTCTTTCCGTGGCCTTGCGCGCATGGACGGCAAGCTGACAGTACGATTCATCACGATTGAAAAAAACACATGCAGATCGCGGACTGCCGCCTGCGTATTCTCGCCTCGTCCCGCGCCACCTGGCCGGGCCAGGCAATCGCTAGGAGAACAATCATGAATTCACGCATCGCGCTGCAAGCCGCCCTCTGGACCGCCGCCGCCCTGGCCGGCGCGCCGGCCATCGCGCAGACCGCCACCGGGCCGGCCAACCCCGCCGCGCCGGCGGCCATGACCACGGCTCCCGCCAATGCCAAGACGGCGACGCCGCACCGGACCAACGATCGCGTCGAAAAGCACATCAAGAGCCTGCACGACCAGCTCAAGATCACGGCCGCCCAGGAAAGCCAATGGGACGCCGTGGCGCAGACCATGCGCGACAACGCCGACCAGATCGACGCACTGGTGGAAAAGCGCAACGCCAACACCAGCATGACGGCGCTGGACGACCTGAACTCCTACGCCGACATGACGCAGGCCAACTCCGACGGCGTGAAGAAACTCGCCGCGGTGTTCGCGCCTCTTTACAACAGCATGTCCGACGAGCAGAAGAAGAACGCCGACAAGGTCTTCGGCGAGGCGCATAACCGCCATACCGTCCACAACAAGAAACCCCAGCCGGCCAAGACCCCCAGCAAGGGCTGAGCAGGGAGCCGTTTCCCGGCGCTCGCGCGCCGGAACCGATCCGGGACATTTCCCGGAACCGGCTCCCCCGGATCGCACAGGACAATGCCGCTTGCACGCGAGGCGGCATGTTTCCTGCATGCGAGGATGGCACACACAGAATCAAGGACATCACCATGAAACGATCCACCCTGACCCTGGTGGCGGGTCTTGCCGTCATGGCCGCCGCCACGACGGCGCAAGCAGAGATCAGCGTCAACCTCGGCATCGGCGTCCCCGCCTACGGCCCCCCGCCCCCCGTCATCGTCACGCCGGCGCCGGTGTATCGCGCGCCGCCGCCCGTGATCTACCGCGGCGGCGGCTACTGGGGACGTGACTACCATCGTCCGCCGCCCCCGCCGCCGCGTCGCCCCCACTACGACCGTCACGACGATCACCATCACGACGACCATCACCACGACAACCACCATCATTGACGGAAACGCGCGGGGCGGCGCGACGAGGGCCGCCCCGGCTCACAGCACGCGCGCCAGCGCGAAGCCGTCCCACCCCTTCTCCCCCACCGTCTGCAGCGCGGTCGCCGACAGGCGGCGATCGGCGCCCAACTGCTCGAAGAACTCGAAGACCCCGCGCACGTCCTCGTCCTCGCGGGCGGCCGGATCGACGATGCGGCCGGCGCGGATGATGTTGTCGCCCACGATCACGGTGCCCGGCCGCGACAGCGCCAGCACGCCTTTCAGATAGAAGGGATTGGAGGCCTTGTCGGCGTCGATGAAGGCAAAGTCGAACGGCTCGCCCTCCTCCTCGCGCAGGCGCGCCAGCGACGCCCGCGCGTCGCCCACCATGACGCGCACGCGATCGGCCAGGCCGGCCTTGGCGATGTTGCCGGCGGCCACGCGCGCATGGCCGGGATCGGCCTCCAGCGTCACCAGCTCGCCATCCAGAGGCAGCACGCGCGCCAGGCAGATGGCGCTGTAGCCGCCCAGCGTGCCGATCTCCAGGATGCGGCGGGCGCCGCACATCTGTGCGAAAAGTTGCAGCATGCGGGCCTGGTTGGGCGCCACCTCGTGCGCCGGCAGGCCGGCTTCGCGCGAAGCGGCCAAGGTCTTCTCCAAGGTGCGGTCCGACAGGCCCAGCGTGTGTTCGAAATAGCGGTCGACGGCGATCCAGCGGGCTTCATCCATGATGGCGGTTCTCTGCGGATAAGGAAAAACGAAGCCGGTTTCCAGGTTCGTCCCCGCGGCGTGGGCGGGAGGACGGCCGGTATCCAGGCGATGACCGGCATGCTACGGCCGCCCCGGCCGTCATGAACAGGCAATAATTTTGCTGCTATCGTCAGTTTTTCTGACAGATGGTCGTGATCGACGTGGGCGTGGCGTTGCGCGGGCAGGCTGGCCGGGGCCGGGCTGAGCTGGCCCGGACTCGCGTCCCACGGCCTCCCGCAAGGCCGCGCCTCCCTGCCCTCTGCCGTTCCTGCCCGCTGGCATCCCGCCTTTTCTTCCGCCATCCCGCCGACATGCGCAATCTTCCCTCGCTATCCGCCCTGCGCGCCTTCGAAGCCGTCGCCCGCAACTGCTCGGTCACGCGCGCCGCCGCCGAACTGCACCGCACCCACGGCGCCCTCAGCCGGCAACTGCGCCTGTTGCAGGAACACGTCGGCGCGCCTTTGTTCGACAAGGTCGGCACCGGCCTGCAGTTGAACGACGCCGGCCACGCGCTCTACGACCTGGCGCGCCGCGCCTTCGATGAACTGGAAAGCGGCTATGCCCGCGTGCTGCGCCAGGCGCGCGATCCCGGCCTGCACGTCGCATGCAGCGCCACCTTCGCCATGCGCTGGCTGGTGCCCAAGCTGGAGCGTTTCTACCGCGCCTGCCCCGAGGCGCGCCTGCGCCTGTCCATGACCTCCGCGCGGCAGATGCGCGGCGAGGACGCGGACATCCTGATCGCCTGGGACCTGTCGGCTTATCCGGCCGCCGACCGCCAACGCGCCATCAGGCTGTCCGGCACGGCCTTCGGTCCGGTGCAGGCGCCTGGCTACAAACCGGCGCGCGGACAGCGCGTGCGCATCGCCCACGACTACACCGGCCGCGCGTGGGAGCAGTGGCAGGCGCGCGACCGCCGGCCGATGTCGTTCGCGCGCGAACTCGCCTTCCCGCACACACACCTGTGCATCGAGGCCGCCGTGGCGGGCCTGGGCGTGGCGCTGGTGGAGCGGCGCCTGGTCCGGCGCGAGCTGGAGGAAGGCGCCCTGGTGGCGCCGCGCGGCTTCGTGGCCTTCGACGAAGGCATGATGGCCCTGCCCGCCGCCGGCCGCCCCTTGTCGCGCGAAGGCCTGGCGCTGGTGGACTGGCTGCGCGCCGCGCTGGAGGCCACGGAGGAATGAATGGCGGCGCAGGCTACGGCGCCCGCGCGATGGAATACGCCGATACGCCGATAGGCCAGTACGCCACTCAGTCCTTCAACAAACCGAGCAAGCCGTCCAGTTGTTCGGCGCAGGCGCGCTGCGCGGTCTTCTCGATGTCGCGGTACAAGGCGACGAGGCGTTCGCCGGCGGGGGTCAGGCCGCTGCCGCCGCCGCTCACCCCGCCATGGCCGGAATGCGTGGCGGGTTCGCGCAGGGCGCGATTCAGTTCGTCGATGAGCAGCCACGCCCGCCGGTAAGACATGCCCATGCTGCGCGCCGCGGCGGCGATGGAGCCATGCGCCTGAATCGCCTCCAGCAGATCCACCTTGCCGGGACCGATGGCCAGCAGGTCCCGATGGCGGATACGCAGGCGGAAGCGAACCTCCGTCCCGGCGGCAGCCTCCGTCGCGGCATCGCCGGACACTTCGGCATCCGCCGCCGGTTTACGAGAGGAAGGGGAAGCTTTCATGCCGGCAAGCATACACGAGGCAGACGCCGGCCATCCCGGGTTTAGCCAGCGCGCGAACTTGCCGAAGCCGGGTCGCCATGCAGCGTCGCCTCGCCCACCGGCCGAGCTGCCTCAAACCAGCAAGGACACCGACTTCACCTGCGCCCACGCATGGCTGCCCGGCGCCAACGCCAATTGGTCGCGCGAAAACCGCGTGATGCGAGCCAGCAGCGGCGTGCCGGCGGCGTCCAGGCGGACCATGACCTGGGCAGGCTCGTCGCTTTCCACCATGCCCTCGACGCGCACCCGCAGCACGTTGAGTATGCTGCTGTCCCGCGGCGGCGTCAGCGTCAGGCTGACGTCCCGCGCCCGCACCACCAGGCGCATGCGGCGTCCCACGGGCAAGGCATCGTGCACCACGCGCAGGCTCGCGCCCGCCCCGGCCTCGCGTTCAAGCGCATCCGCAGTCGCGCCCGCACCCACACCCGTGCCGCCAGCGCCTGCGCCATGCGCCGCACCACCCGCCGCCTCCAGTACCCCCGGCAAGCGCACCGTCAACAAGCGATACTCGCCGTCATAGCCCGCGACTTCGCCTTCGATGACCACCGAGGCGTCATCGGCCAGCGCCGACGGCAGGTCCAGCCGCGCCAGGGTCTCCCCTATCGGCCCGCTGGCCAGCACCTTGCCCTGCTCCAGCAGCACCAGATGATCGGCCAGCCGCGCCACTTCCTCCGGCGCATGGCTGACGTAGACGATGGGAATGTCCAGTTCTTCGTGCAGGCGCTCCAGGTAAGGCAGGATCTCCTGCTTGCGCGCGTTGTCCAGCGCGGCGAGCGGTTCGTCCATCAGCAGCAGACGCGGGCTGGTCAGCAGCGCGCGCGCCATGCCCACCCGCTGCCGCTCGCCGCCCGACAGGCCGGCCGGCATGCGGTCCAGCAGATGATCGATGCCCAGCAATGCGGCGGCATGGTCCAGCGCCACCTTGCGTTCGGCCGGCGCCACCCGCTTCTGCCCGTAGCGCAGGTTGTCGCGCACGTTCAGGTGGGCGAACAGGCTGGCTTCCTGGAACACGTAGCCCAGCGGCCGGCGGTGCGTGGGCACGTCGATGCGCCGCGCCGTATCCAGCCAGACCGCGCCGTCCACGCTCAAATATCCTTCCTGCGGCGCGGCCAGGCCGGCCAGGCAACGCAGGCAGGTGGTCTTGCCCGAGCCCGACTGGCCGAACAGCGCGGTCACGCCGCGTCCGGGCAGATGCAGGTCGACGTCCAGGGTGAACGCCGCCTGCCGCAGCAGGAAACGCGCATGCAGCGCGGGCCATTGCGCCGCGTCCGCGTTCGCATTCGCATTCGCGTTCGCGCCGGCGGTGGAAACCGCCCGGCCCCGCGTCGCGGCATTGCCGTCCCGCACGGGCACGGCGGTGGCCATGGCCGGGGCGCCGGCCTTCGTATCGGCTATCGACATGGGATTCAAGCCAGCGCCGAACGGCGGCTGGAATAAAGCAGCATCAGGATGAGGAAGGAGAATACGACCATGCCGCCCGCCAGCCAATGCGCCTGCGCATATTCCAGCGCCTCGACGTGGTCGAAGATCTGCACCGACACCACCCGCGTCTTGTCGGGAATGTTGCCGCCTATCATCAGCACCACCCCGAACTCGCCCACCGTATGCGCGAAACCCAGCACCGCCGCCGTCACGAAACCCGGCCGCGCCAGCGGCAAGGCCACGGTGAAGAAGCGGTCCCAAGGGCCCGCGCGCAAGGTCGCGGCCGCTTCCAACGGGCGGCTGCCGATGGCCTCGAAGGCGTTCTGCAGGGGCTGGACCACGAAAGGCATGGAGTAGAACACCGATCCCACCACCAGGCCGGCGAAGGTGAAAGGCAAGGTCCCCAGCCCGATGGACTGGGTCATCTTGCCGACCACCCCGTTGGGGCCCATCAACAGCAGCAGGTAGAAGCCGATCACGGTCGGCGGCAGCACCAGCGGCAAGGCCACCACGGCGCCCACCGGTCCCTTCAGGCGCGAGCGCGTGCGTGCCAGCCACCAGGCGATGGGCGTGCCCACCACCAGCAGCAGGACCGTGGTCAGGCTGGCCAGTTGCAGCGTCAGCCAGATGGCGCCGAAGTCGCTGGACGTCAGGTCCATGGCTGCCCCGCTTTAACGATCGCGGCGGCCATCGTCATGGACCGGCTAGGCGACGGGGAAAACGTCACGGCATCCTGTCCCGAAGCTCAAAGCTGGTAGCCGTAGGACTTGATGATGGCGGCCGCCTTCGGTCCCTTCAGGTAGTCGACGAAAGCCTTGGCGGCGGGATTGTCCTTGCCCTTGTCGAGGATCACGGCGTCCTGGCGGATGGGCTCGTGCATGCTGGCCGGAACCACCCAGGCCGAGCCGCTGGTGACCTTGCCGTCCTTGTAGATCTGCGACAGCGCGACGAAGCCCAGTTCGGCATTGCCCGTGGCGACGAACTGCTGGGCCTGCGTGATGTTCTGGCCTTCGACGATCTTGCTCTTGACCGCCTGCGTCAGGCCCATTTTTTCCAGCGTCTGCACGGCGGCCAGGCCATAGGGCGCGGCCTTGGGATTGGCGATGGACAGGTGCTTGAACTGGTTCTTCTTCAGCACCTCGCCCTTGTCGTCGACATAGCCTTCCTTGGCCGACCACAGCGCCAGCGCGCCGGTCGCATAGGTGAAGCGCGAGCCGGGGACGATGCGCTTTTCCGACTCCAGCTTGGCCGGCGTGGTGTCGTCGGCGGCCAGGAAGACCTCGAACGGCGCGCCGTTCTGGATCTGGGCGTAGAACTGGCCCGTCGCGCCGAAGGCGGCGACCACCTTGTTGCCCGTGTCCTTCTCGAATTCCGCGGCGATGGCCTTGACCGGCGCGGTGAAGTTCGCCGCCACGGCGACCTGGACTTCGCCGGCATGGGCGGCGGCGCCGATGGCGCTGGCGACGACGGCCAGGGCGGCGGAGAAGAATCGGATATTCATGAGGGAATCCTGGATGATGGGAGTGGATGGAGGACCGCCGATCGCCAGGCAGAAACACATCCCGGATGGCGGCGGCCACGCAACAACGGTTCGATATATACGACAGGATATTACGGCCGTTATATTACGCAGTTCGCGCGAAACCGCCAAACGGCGGCGCATCGGCGCGCCGCATTGCGCTCGTCCGGGAGTCGGCGTAGCATTGTTCTCAGCCTAGGGACAGACCCGAAGCGCTATCAAACATCTATGAGGGATGCTCATGGAACTCGATTACCTGGTCTTCATCGGCCGCTTCGAACCTTTTCACAATGGCCACGCCGCGGTTGCCCGTCACGCCCTGACCCGCGCCGGCAAGGTTATTTTCCTGGTCGGCTCGGCCGACACCCCCCGCACCACGCGCAATCCCTGGACGGTCGCCGAACGCACCGTCATGATCCAGGCCGCCTTGGGCGACGAACTGGCGCGGCGGCTGATCATCCGCCCGCTGCGCGACCACCTGTACAACGAAAGCCTGTGGATCGCCGGCGTGCAGCGCACCGTGGCCGAGGCCATCCGCCAGGACGGCGGCGACCCCGCCGGCGCGCGCGTCGGCCTGATCGGCATGGACAAGGACGCCTCCAGCTACTACCTGAAGGAATTCCCGCAGTGGCCGCTGGTGGACGTGCGGCACACCGAAGCGCTGTCCGCCACCGAACTGCGCCGCTATCTGTTCGAAGCGGGCGACAACGACCGCCACGGCGCGCTGCTGCTCCTGCGCGGCAACGTGCCGGAACCGGTATTCGACATGCTGGAGGCCTTCCGCAGGAATGCGCCGGCGTACAAGGAACTGGTGGCGGAATACCAGTTCATCATGCAGTACAAGGAAGCCTGGAAGCAGGCCCCCTACCCGCCCACCTTCGTCACCACCGACGCCGTTGTGGTGCACTCCGGCCATCTGCTGCTGGTGCGCCGCCGCGCCGCGCCCGGCAAGGGGCTGTGGGCGCTGCCGGGCGGTTTCGTCGGACAGGGCGAGACCATACTCGACTCCGCCATCCGGGAACTGCGCGAGGAAACGCGGCTCAAAGTGCCTACGCCCGTCCTCAAGGGGTCGCTCAAGGGCCGGAACGTGTTCGACCACCCGGACCGCAGCCAGCGCGGCCGCACGATCACCCACGCCTTCCACTTCGATTTCCCGGCTGGCGAACTGCCCGACGTGCGTGGCGGCGACGACGCCGACAAGGCGCGCTGGATACTGGTGAGCGAAGCCTTGGACATGGGGCCCCGGCTGTATGAAGATCACCTGCACATCATCGAATTCTTCCTGGGGCGCGGCTAGTCCTGAACGAAGGGCCGCGCCCGGCCGCCGGCGGATAGACCGCCGGCTTCACAACGACGAGAAGGAGCTTCCGTCATGAAATGCCTCGACAACCTGCTGCTCAACACCGACAGCTACAAGGCCAGCCACTGGCTGCAATACCCGCCCGGCACCGACGCCACGTTCTTCTACGTGGAGTCGCGCGGCGGCATCTATGACCGCACCGTATTCTTCGGGCTGCAGGCCCTGCTCAAGGAATACCTGGCCAAGCCAGTCACGCATGCCGACGTCGACGAGGCGCGCGACTTCTTCCAGGCGCACGGCGAGCCGTTCAACGAGGCCGGCTGGCGCGACGTGGTCGACCGCCACGGCGGCTTCCTGCCCGTCCGCATCCGCGCGGTGCCCGAGGGCACGGTGGTGCCCACGCACAACGCGCTGATGACCATAGAATCGACGGATCCCGCCGCCTTCTGGGTGCCCTCCTACCTGGAGACCATGCTGCTGCGCATCTGGTATCCGATCACTGTCGCCACCATCAGTTGGCACGCCAAGCAGACCCTGCGCCAGTTCCTCGAACGCACCAGCGACGACCCCGCCGGCCAGTTGCCCTTCAAATTGCACGACTTCGGCGCGCGCGGCGTCTCCAGCGCCGAATCGGCCGCGCTGGGCGGCGCGGCCCACCTGGTCAACTTCATGGGCACCGACACGATATCCGGCGTGCGCCTGGCGCAGGCCTACTACCAGGAGCCCATGGCGGCGTTTTCCATTCCCGCCGCCGAGCACAGCACCATCACCAGTTGGGGCCGCGAGCACGAGGTCGACGCCTATCGCAACATGCTCCAGCAGTTCGCCAGGCCGGGATCCATCGTCGCCGTGGTCTCGGACAGCTACGACATCTTCCACGCCATCCGCGAACACTGGGGCAGGACGCTGAAGGAAGCCGTCATCGAGTCCGGCGCCACCGTGGTGATCCGGCCCGATTCGGGGGACCCGGTCGCGGTGGTGCATCAATGCATGGAGCTGCTGGACGAGGCCTTCGGCCACGCCGTCAACGGCAAGGGCTACAAGGTGCTGAACCACGTGCGCGTCATCCAGGGCGACGGCATCAATCCCACCAGCATCCGCGCCATCCTGGAGCGCATCACCAGCGCCGGCTACGCCACCGACAACATCGCCTTCGGCATGGGCGGCGCGCTGCTGCAGCAACTGAATCGCGACACGCAGAAGTTCGCCCTGAAATGCTCGGCGGCGCGCATCGACGGGCGCTGGGTGGACGTCTACAAGGATCCCGTGACGGACAAGGGCAAGCAGAGCAAGCGCGGCCGCCTGGCGCTCATGTTCCATCCGGACCGCCACAGCTTCCGCACCGTGACCGTGCCGCCCGGCGTCGCCGGCGAGACGGTGACCGCGGAAGCCGTCGGCCTGCCGCCCGGCTATGTGGACGCCATGGTCACCGTGTGGGAAGACGGCAAGCTGCGGCATGACTGGCGCTTCGCCGACATCCGCGCGCGCGCCGGCGCCACGCGCTTGTAAGCGGCAATGGAAGCGTCATGAGGCCGCCCGTCTCCCTCGCCCCGCGCCGCGCACTGGCGCGGCTGGCCCTGTCGCTGGCGGGGCTGGCGGCGGGACTGCTCGGGGGATGCGCGGCGAGCTTCCAGCCCATGGGCGAGCCGGTGCGCGCGCCGGCGGTCGACGGCAACAGCCTGGTCACGCCGGACGGCGACCGCCTGCCGCTGCGGGCCTGGCTGCCTTATCGGCGGGAGCCCTGGGCCGTCATCGTCGCGCTGCATGGGATGAACGACTACTCCAATGCCTTCGACCAGCCCGCGCAGTATTGGGCCTACTACGGCATCGCGACCTATGCCTACGACCAGCGCGGCTTCGGCGCCTCGGCGCGGCCCGGCATCTGGTCCGACACCAACACGATGGTGGCCGATCTCAACGCGGCGGTGACGGCGGTCCGCGCGCGCCATCCCGGCGTGCCGGTCTACGTGCTGGGCGAAAGCATGGGCGGCGCGGTGGTGGCGGCGGCGCTGGGCAGCGGCCCTTCCGGCCGCGAACCGCCGCTGGCGCGCGAGATCGCCGGCGCCATCCTGTCGGCGCCCGCCACCTGGGGGCGCCAGTCGATGAATCCCTTCTACACCTTGACGCTGTGGCTGGGCTATCAGACCTTCCCCGGCATGCAGGTCGAGCCGCCGCGCGGCTTGAAGATCATGCCTTCGGACAATATTCCGATGTTGATCCAGTTGGGCGGCGATCCCCTCATCATCAAGCGCACGCGCATCGATGCGCTGAAGGGCCTGGTCGACCTGATGGGCGCGGGCGAGGACGCGCTGGACCATCTCCCGCCCGGACTGCCGACCCTGGTCATGTACGGCCAGAACGAACAGGTACTGCCCAAGCACCTGGTGGCCGCGACCCTGCACCACCTGCAAGCGCGTGAAAACACCACCCAGTTGCGCGTCGCGCTCTACCCGGACGGCTACCACATGCTGCTACGCGACCTGCACGCGGAAACCGTGTGGCGCGACGTACTGGCGTGGCTACGCGCCCCGTCCGCCACGCTGCCCAGCGGCGCGGAACAGCCGCCCACCAACATAGCAACGCGCGCACGCCACGACGGCCCGAAGGCCGACGCCGGCCACGCGACGAATTGAATCGCGGGCGGCACGCTTCGGCGGACGGCTCGGCGTCGACGCCATGCGCCCCCATGCCGCGTCACAATCCGCCTGGAACGTGGATAGGCGATTTCTCCAGTTCGGCGGCTATGCGCTCGAACTGCGATAAAAGCGGGACCAGATAATCGACATGCGGGTTTTCCGGCTCGCGCAGGAATCTGCCGACGTCCCGCATGTTCAACTCCACGGCGGCGAGCCTGTCCAATTCCGGACGCGCTCCAAGGCCAGCCTGATGCGCGCGATACGCCTCGAACATCGCGAGCGCCCGCGAAGCATCGCATTCGAGGCGAAGAAGATACATCAGCCCTATCGTCCCGTTTTCTCCCCCGCGCTTGACGCACAAAGGACGTTGCCAACGGACTTCGGACGCCAAGGCCGGGCCTAGTTCCTCCTCGACCTCGCGCAGGCAGCAGACCGCTGGATCGATGCGGCCGTCCGGCGCCATCTCCAGATTCCCGCCCGGGCACTGGATCTGGCCGGGAGCCGACGTGTGGCGCGCCATTTCGCCCAAAAGCAGGTGATCGTCCGCGGTCACGACTACCGCCGCGGTGTAGACGGCTTGGCAGTCGAATGCCTTGTCCGGATCCTGCCTGGCATAGAGGTAATGCGCATAATCGGTCAGCAATACGTCGATGGCGAGTATCCCGTCGACTATCCGCATGCCGGTGGCGGCTAGAACGGGACCGTTGAAGAACCTGCCGCCGGCGGACACCTTGCGCCAGTAGGCATCGACTCGGGTACGATAGCCGTCACGCAGCCCGATGGTTCCGGCCGTCACGTTCAGCCGGGCATGATACGGATTGAAGTCGAGGATGACAGGCGGCAAGGTGCGGCACCCTTCCTGAAGAATGCACGGACGCAGACGCGGTCTGCGCACGAACGGATAGGCAAAGGATACCCGCGATCATTGAGCCATGGCATCGCCAGCCCGAATTCCTTGTTCCAGGGAGCCCCTTACCGTGACCGACCTCACCGCCCTCGATGGCGCGACCATTGCTTTCGATCTCGATGGAACCCTGGTCGAGTCCGCGCCCGACCTGATCGGCGCCGTGAACGCCATTCTCGTCGCGGAAGGCTACGAACCGCTGACGTATGACGAGGGCCGTCCCTACATCAGCCGCGGCGCCCGGTGGCTGCTGCAACGCAGCCTCGATATCGCCGGCGAGCCGGAGCCGGCCGTGCGCACCGCCGCCCTTTTCGGCCGCTTCATCAGCTACTACAGCGAACACATCGCGGATGAAACCCGGCCGTTTCCGGGCGCCATCGATACCTTGAAAACGCTGAGGGGCGCCGGCGCCAGGCTGGTGGTCTGCACCAACAAACCCACCGCGCTGTCGCGCAGCCTGCTGACCCGGCTGGACATGGCCGGCTTCTTCGACGGCATCGTCGGCCTGGACGCGGTCACGGCGGCCAAGCCCAATGCCGCGCACCTGATCGAAGCCGTGGAAGCCGTGGGCGGCGACCTGGCCCGCACGGTCATGATAGGCGACGCCGACATCGACGCCGGCGCCGCCAGGGCGGCCGGCACGCCGCTGATCCTGTTCAGCTTCGGCTACACCGAAGTCCCCGCCGCCGACCTGGCGCCGGACATCCTGCTGCACCGCTACGACGGCGTGGTGGACGCCTGCGTGGCGTTGCTCAATGGCCGGCCCTCCACCAATTAGGCAACCAGCGTGTTGGCTTCGTCCTGCAGCGTGGCGCATACCGCCATCACCCCGTCGAATGACGGCGCATCTTCCGGCAAGATTCCCTCTCCCATCATTGCGGCATAGTCTGCTTCAAGCGTCTGCCGGCCCTCGCCTTCCGGGACAATGTGCAATGCACCGGCTATTGCGGCGTGGTAATTGATCTTGATTCCGGCGGCGTCCTTCTCGACGAAAAACATCGATTTGTGATCCGCCACCCTCTTGGCCACCACCCGGTCAACCAGCACCTGATCGCAGTGCATGCTCTGGTAAATCGCGGCCAGGTCATACCAGTGCCTCGCATATCTTTCCCCGCGCAGCCGATTTTGCTTGCAGTAGACATGCGCGGCCGTCGCCTTTTCCCAGAACGTACGAACGACGTTCATGACCAACGGCCTGGCATGAGGAAAACTCACGCCACCCAGCCGATCGGAAATGGATTCCAGGTCGCACCGCACTTCGATAGGCTGATGCGGCTCACCGGTCGAGCGGCCGCCGAATTCCAGAAGAACAGCCGGTTTTATGTAACCCGGCCCCTGTGCCACGGCAGGATAATGCAGTCGAAGATTCGACGGCGCTTCCTCGTCGACTTCAATGGCGGCCGAGACTCCTTGCGCTGCCAGCCTCTCTTCAAGCAGAGGGGCCATCTCTTTTGCTACCCACCGCGGCAAGCGGGCCTTGACCTCGTCGGTCCATTTGCGTTGCTGGCTTTGAGTGGGTGGAATTTCCCCATGCTTATCCGTCATCTCCGGGATAAGTTTGCGGATATCGAAGGTAATGTCGACGTCTTCCGAGAAGCGAGTGATGAGCTTGTGGGCTTTCGACAGCGACGTCCCACCCTTGAAGGTCAGGTCTGGCGCAAAGCTCGACTCGAACAATGCGCCCAGGCACCAGACTACCCAAAGATCCTTCTCCAACAGATTGACCGGACGTCCCAATTCCTGGGCGCCCAACTGCAGCGCTTCGAGCCGGTCCGCATCGGATAGATGCAGCACGAACTCAGACATTCGCCATCTCGCTGCCTATGGCCTTGGCCATCCAGGAAGGATAGGCGCCGCGGGCTTGCACCAGCGCCAGCCAGTCTTCTCCGGGCAAGCGCTTATGCAGCTTCCGCAAGACTTCCGTCACGTGTTGCGGCCCCAGCCATTTCACGGCTCTTGCCGCCGCGCCCGCCAGGTTTTTCGCCAGGAAAAGTCCTTGCGGCTGGACGTGCTGAATCTGCACCACGGATTTGCCGAAGTGCAGACGACGCTGCGGTCCGCTGGAAAGATAGACCTCGCGCACCGGCATCTGTCTGCTCAATCCCAGGCGATTTGCTTCCGCGGCGCCGCTCGGCACCAGGGATTCGCCCGTCCGGCGCTCGAGTTCCTGCATCACCTTTTCGGGAGCCGGGGCCCGGGAACCGAAGCGGCCGGGCATTGGCGCGGCATATAGCCCCCGGCACAGGCGAAGCAATCGTCCTTGCCTTGCCAGCCGGGAAAATGCCTGATCGACCGCGGCCCTGCCCCCCAAGTGCAGGAATTCACGCGGCGTAAGGACGCCGCCCTCAGGCAAGGCCTGGGCGGCGGCGACGATGGCCTGCGGCAAAGAGAGGGTCATGGCGATTCTCGAATAGATGGAAAACGATGTCAGATATTATAGAATAAATCTGACACACCGGAAAACTGGCCGGATTGCCGGAGCCAGGGCAGGCGCGGTCGAGCCCCTCAGTAACCCGTCATGCGATTTCGATTCCCGGATCTCAATGAGTCATGGCGGCGCGCCGCGGCCGTCACGGCCGAGGGTCGATCATCCGGCCATGCGGTTGGCCAGGGCAGCGCCGGGGCATGGCGCATCAATCCACGGACGGCCCGGACAATGTGCGCAAGGCGCGCAGGACCGTCGGCAGTTGCGCGGGCAAGTCCTCGGCGATCAGGCCGGGGCCGAAGGTTCGGGCGGCTTCGCCGTGCAGCCAGGCGGCGCAGGCGGCGGCGTCGAAAGGCGTCATGCCCTGCGCCAGCAGGCCGGCGATCAAGCCCGTCAGCACGTCGCCGCTGCCGCCGGTGGCCAGGTCCGGCGGCGCGTTGGCGTTGATGACGACGCGGCCGTCGGGCGCGGCGATGACGGTGTCCGGTCCCTTCAGCAAGACCACGGCGCCGCTGCGCGCGGCGGCGGCGCGGGCGCGTTCGGTCTTGCTGCCGCTGCCGGGAAAGAGCCGGCCGAATTCGCCCTCGTGCGGCGTCATCACGCAAGGCCCGTGGATGGCGTCGAAGAGGCGCTCGCCCTGCCCCGCGAAGACGGTGATGGCGTCCGCGTCCAGCACCACCGCGCGTCCGGTCGCCAGCGCCGACAGCGCGTGGCGCCGCGTCTGCGCCGTCACGCCCGCGCCGGGACCGATGGCGATGGCGTTCTTGCGAGCGTCCGCCAGGACCTCGTCCAGCGCGCCCGCGTGCGCCAGCGGCTGCACCATGATGCCGGTCAGCGCGGTGGCGTAGACCGGCCACGCGGACATGGGCGCGGCCACCGTGACCAGCCCCGCGCCCGCCCGCGCGGCAGCCATGGCCGACAGGCGCGCGGCGCCCGTCATGACGGCGCCGCCCACCACCAATGCATGGCCGCGGGCATATTTGTGTCCATCGACGCGCGGCCAGGGAAAGCGCGCCAGCCACAACGCGGGATCGTTCTCGTGCGCGCGCGGCGGCACCTGCGCGAGCACGTCGTCCGGAATGCCGATATCGGCCAGCACCAGCTCGCCGCACAACTGGCGGCCGGGCAGCAAAAGATGCCCCGGCTTCTTGCGGAAGAACGTCACGGTGAATTCGGCCCGCGCGGCGACGCCGCGCACCTGTCCGCTGGCGCCGTCGACGCCGCTGGGCACGTCCACCGCGCAGACCGGCAAGCCGCTGGCGCCGAGGGCTTCCAACGTGTCGCGCGCCACGCCTTCGATGTCGCGCGAGAGGCCGGCGCCGAACAAGGCATCCACCACGCCCGCCGCGCCTTCGAGCACATCCGGGGCCAGCGGCAGCGTCTCGCCCTGCCAGCGCGCCGCATGATGCGCGGCGTCGCCGCGCAAGGCCGCGCGCTCGCCCAGCAGCGCCAGCGCCACCGGCCAGCCGGCGGCCGCCAGATGCCGGGCCGCCACGAAACCGTCCCCCCCGTTATTGCCCGGGCCACAGAGCACCACCACACGGCCCCGGCGCCAGCGCGCCAGCACCGCCCGGGCCACCGCCAGGCCGGCGGCTTCCATCAGGCCGACGCCGTCGTGGCCGGCCGCCATCGCGGCCTGGTCCGCAAGCGCCATTTCATCCGGGGTCAACAAGGCCTGCATATCCGCGTCGCCGTGCATGCTGCATTCCTCTGTTCGCAAGATCCAGGTTTCGACTATGACATATCACAGTGGCAGGCCGCAAAAATCGGATATCTAATGACACACGATGTTCGGCAGCGTTCCGCTGCCGAACACGATACCTTCCGCTTCAGGCGCGTCGCAAATATCTCCGCAAATTTCACGATTCAATCCGTGCCATCGCATGGCGACGTGATTACACTGGGTGGCTTTGAAGCAGGACGCGTCTTCGGACGGTCCCTCCCGGCGCGCCCGTACGCCAGACTTGGCCGGCGCCGGCAATCCCCCGCTTCAGCCAACCCGATAGACAATCGCATGGCCATCAAGACCGACGGCGCTGCCGATACGCAGCCCGCACGCATCACTCGTTTGCAGCGAGAGCTCGCCCAGCGCCTGGCCCAGGATATCGCCGCCGGTGTTTTCGAGTTGGACAGCCATCTGTCAGAAAAGGCGCTCAGCGAACGCTACGAAGTGTCCCGCACGCCCGTACGCGGCGCCCTGCGCCTGCTCGCCGAAAGCGGCCTGGCGCGCTGCAAGCCCAACAGCGGCTATTACGTCGCGCGCCGCGCGCGCGGCGACGACGCCGTGGCGACGCCCGAAGGCGCGCCCATGACCAGCGAGGATCTGTATCGGCGCCTGGTGGCCGATCGCAGCCAGCGCCTGATCGAGGACAGCTTCACCGACAGCGAACTGCTGCACCGCTACGGCGTGCCGCGCAGCATACTGATGAAGACCTTGCTGCGCATGGCGTCCGAAGGCGTGCTGGAAAAACGCCAGGGCCATGGATGGCGCTTTCCGGCTTCGCTGGCCGACGACGACGTGCGCAAGGAAAGCTATCGCTTCCGCATGATGGTCGAGTGCGCGGGCCTGCGCGAGCCCGGTTTCAACGTGGACGCTCGCGCCTTCCGGGACATGCGCGAGCGGCACGAGGCGCTGCTGGCCGACAGCCGGCGGCCCATCGCCACGGGCGACTTCTTCGCCCTGAACAGCGCCTTTCACGAAATGCTGGCGCGCTGCTCGGGCAACCGCTTCATCCTGCAGGCGGTCCAGCAGCAGAACCAGTTGCGGCAACTGGACGCGCATCCCGCCAGCTACCCGGTGTCCACGCTGGAGCGTTATGTGCGCGAGCATCTGGATATCCTGGACGCGATGGAAGCCGGCGACCAGGAATGGGCGGCGGCCGTGATGCAGCGGCACCTGAAGGCGACGCAGTGGGCGGCCTAGAAAAAAGACGGGACAGGCAACGATGGGACAAGCGCAATGGCATCCGGGACGCCCGGCGCCGATGCCGATGCCGGTGCCTTTCAACCCGCTAACAGGAGATGTATCCCCAGCGCGCCCACGCCGACGAAGAACACCCGCCGGAACGTCGGCGCGCTGACGCGATGGCGCAGCCACTGGCCGAACCACATTCCCCCCAAGGCCGGCGCCAGGGCCAATAGCGAAGCCCAGGCTTCGCGGCCGCCCAGGTCGCCGCTGTGCACCAGGTCGCCCGCCAGCGCGATCGTGGAGGCGGTGAAGGCCAGGCCCATCGCCTGCACCAGTTCGTTCCTGTCCAGCCCCAGCGCCTGGAGATAAGGCACGGCCGGAATCACGAAGACGCCGGTCGCCGAGGTGATCACCCCGGTCGTGGCGCCCACCACGGGCCCCATCCAGCCCTCCATGCGCGGCGGCACGGACAGGCGCACGGCGGACAGGCCGATCGCGGCGTAGACCAGCAGGGCCGCGCCCAGCGCATGGCCCGCCCAGCCGGTGGAGCGTCCCGCCAGCCAGGCGCCCGCCATCCAGGTGCCGGCGCAGACCGCCAGCAGCATGGGCCACAGCCGCCGCAGCAGGTAAAGAAAGCGGCCACCCGCGGCCAGTTGCCACACGTTGGTGACCATGGACGGAACGATCAGCAAGGCCGCCGCCTGCGCCGGCAGCATGGCGACGCTGAGCAGGCCGATCGACACGGTGGGCAGGCCCAGGCCGATCACGCCCTTGACCGTCCCGGCCACGAGAAAGCTGATCACCACCAGCAGGATGAGGGAGGCGCCGCCGTCGCGGTAGAAATCGAGAATCGTATTCATCATGGGTCGCCATGATGCCCGGCGCGGCGCGCGGCGGAAATGCGGATTACACTTAGCCAGCCTTCGGCAACGGCGAAGGCTGCCGACCATGCACTTCGATCTCACCGACCTGCGCCTTTTCCTGCATACCGTCGACGCGGGCAGCATCACCGCCGGCGCCGCGCGCGCCCACCTGGCGCTGGCTTCGGCCAGCGCCCGCCTGCGCGCGCTGGAAGATTCGCTGGGCACGCCGCTGCTGACGCGCGGCCGCCGCGGCGTCACGCCCACGCCGGCGGGCCAGGCGCTGGCCTACCATGCCCGCAGCCTGCTCCAGCAAGTCGACCGCATGCAGGACGATCTCGGCGACTACGCCCGGGGACTGCGCGGGCGCGTGCGGCTGCTATGCAATACCGCGGCGATCAGCGAATACCTGCCCGAACCGCTGGGCGCCTTCCTGCGCGACCATCCCAATATCGACGTCGACCTGGAGGAAAGGGCCAGCCACCGCATCGTGCCCGAGCTGCACGCCGGCAGCGCCGACGTCGGCATCATTTCCGATGCGGTGTCGCTGCAAGGCCTGGAGACCTTCCCGTTCCGGCGCGACCGCCTGGTGCTGATGGCGCCGGCCGGCCATCCGCTGGCCCGCGCGGGCCGGGTGGACTTCGCCGCGACGCTGGCCCACGACCATGTCGGCCTGGCGCAGACCAGCGCCATCGCCGCCTATCTCGACGACCATGCCGCGCGCGCCGGCCACCGGATGCGTGTGCGCGTGCGGGTCAACAACTACGACGCCATGGCGCGCATGGTCATCCAGGGCGTAGGATTGGCCGTGCTGCCGCGGCCGGCGGCGCTGCGCTGGCGCGGCGCGCGCGTCCTTATACTGGAACTCGACGACGCCTGGGCCGACCGGAAATTGATGCTGTGCGTGCGCGACTGGGACAATCTGCCTCACTATGCCCAGGCGCTGATCCACGCGCTGCGCGAACCCGTGGGAACGTGATTCACCGATTCGCGGCCGCTGGAATCCCGAAGGCTGCCATGCCCCGCCCTGCTCTCCTGGAGACTGACGATGAGCAATCCCGATTTCCTGACGCCCGCCAAGCCGGCGGTCACCCTGGAGCCCGGCGCCCGCGCCTCGGTGCGCATCGCGATTACCTACTGCACGCAATGCCATTGGCTCCTGCGCGCCGCCTGGATGGCGCAGGAGTTGTTGTCCACGTTCTCGACGGACCTGGGCGAGGTCGCGCTGGTGCCCGGCACCGGCGGCATCTTCCAGATCCATTGCGGCGACGCGCTGCTGTGGGATCGCAAGCGCGATGGCGGCTTCCCGGACGCGAAAACCCTGAAGCAGCGGGTGCGCGACCAGATCGATCCCGGCCGCGACCTCGGCCACGTGGACGGCAAGCCGGCGGCGCATCCTCAAGGCTAGACGCCGCCGGGAGCCTGCCCAAAACCTACAGCTTGGCCACCGACACTTCCGTGGACTTCACGAAGGCCAGCACTTCCGTGCCCACCTGCAGGTCCAGCTCCTGCACGGAACGGGTGGTGATGACGGAGGTCACGATGCCGGCGGGCGTATCGATATCGACTTCCGACACGACGGGCCCGGTGATGATTTCCTTGATCTTGCCGCGGAACTGGTTGCGGGCGTTGATGGATTGGATGGCCATGGGGGAATGCTCCTCGAAGGGGAAAGGGTTCGGTCAGATGCTGAAGCGGGCCTGGACCAGCAGTTGGCCGACGTCGTAGCGCTCGGCCGGCGCCGGCGCGACGTGGCGCGCCAGGTGCTCGACGCCGGCGTGCAGGCGGTGGCTCAGTTCGTCGTCGAGCACGGCGGCGCCGTCCTCGGCCAACCGCACCTGTTTCTCGGTGGCGAAGACGCTGGCAAGGATGTGGCGCGCGCCCAATGCGGAAAGCACCGGCTTGAGGGTGTATTCGAGCGCCAGCAGGTGGGCCACGCTGCCGCCGGTGGCGATGGGCAGGACCACCTTGCCGGCCAGGGCTTTCTCATCCAATAGATCCAGGACGGCCTTCAGGCCGCCGGAAAACGAGGCCTTGTAGACCGGCGTGGCGATCAGCAAGGCGCTGGCCGCATGGACGCGGGCGCGCAAGGCGGCCGCGGCGGGCCCGGCGTAATTGCCTTCGATCAGGTCCTGGGACGGCAGGTCGCGCAAGCCCAAGGTGCTGACGGCGAGACCGCGTTCGCCCAACAGGGCGGCGGCGCGATGCAACAGGGCGGAGGAACGGGAAGTAAGGGAAGGACTGCCAGCCAGCGCGAGTACGGTCATCGATGTTTGCCACGGAAGCCGCCGGCGTCTCGAATCCTGCCGGCGCGAAATGAATGCTCGGCGTGATCCTAGGCTTCCGCCGGCGTGGCAACAACGAAATATCCGGCATATGGGTATGCCGCGCCACAACATGACTCGCGGCAATGACCGCGGCGCGCCACGCCGTCCCAGCCCTTCATGGGTGTCCGACGCAAGGCGCGTGAAAGGGGCAATGTGCGGTGGCAACATCCGCTTTCAAGAAATGGGGAATGAACCCTATGTCATAAGCAATAACCTTATGCAAGAATCGCCGGGACCGGGCGCGACGCCCTGGTTGCGCCAAACCGTCGCCACACGGAGCAAGGAGCAAGCAAAATGAAGAACCGTTCCAGCCAATTGTTCGCGGCCGTCCTGTTGGCCGTGAGCTGCAGCGCGCCGGTGTGGGCGCAGACCACCCCGGCGCCGGCCGCGGCGCCCACGCCGGCCGCCCCGGCCAGCCCGAGCAATGGCAAGGCGCTGACGCCGCAGCAGAAGCGGATGTCGGATTGCAGCACCGCCAACAAAGGCAAGACGGGCGAGGCCTACAAGGCCGGCGTCGCCGCCTGCCTGAAGGGCGAGAAGCCCGCCGCGACCGGCAAGACCCTGACGCCGCAACAGCAGCGCATGAAGGACTGCAACGCCCAGGCCGGCGCCAAGTCCCTCAGCGGCGATGCCCGCAAGACCTTCATGAGCACCTGCCTCAAGAGCAAGGGCTGAGGTCCGCCTCATCGTAAAGCGGCGGCGGCATCGAGCCGCCGCCCCGCTCCCCGCCGGGACGCCGCCTGGATCAGGCCGCCGGCGATCCCGGATAGGAACCCGGCACCAGCACGTCGCGGCCGATCTGGTGGATGTCGCGATAGCCGCACAGCGCCATGGTGATGTCCAGTTCCCGCGCCAGGATCTCCAGCACCTTGGTCACCCCCTCGCGCCCGCCCGCGCCCAGGCCGTAAAGGAAAGGCCGCCCGATCATCACGCCGCGCGCGCCCAGCGCCACCGCGCGCAGGATGTCCTGCCCGGAGCGGATGCCGCCGTCCATCCACACTTCGATATCCTTGCCCACCGCATCGACCACCTGCGGCAGCATGGCGACCGACGAGACCGCGCCATCCAGTTGGCGCCCGCCGTGGTTGCTGACGATCAGCGCATCGGCGCCGGTGTCCACCGCATGGCGCGCGTCGTCCGGGTCGAGAATGCCCTTGAGGATCAGCTTGCCGCCCCACCGCTTCTTGATCCATTCGACGTCGTCCCAGCTCAGGGTCGGATCGAACTGCTCCGCCGTCCATGCGCCCAGGGACGACAGGTCCGTCACCCCCTTCGCGTGGCCCGCGATATTGCGGAAGGTGCGGCGCTGCGTGCGCAGCATGTTCCAGCACCAGGCCGGCTTGGTGGCGAGATTCACCAGGTTGCCCAGCGTCATCCGCGGCGGCGCGCTCAGGCCGTTGCGCAGGTCCTTGTGCCGTTGTCCCAGGATTTGCAAATCAAGGGTCAAAACCAGAGCCGAGCATTTGGCGGCCTTGGCGCGGTCGATCAGGCGCTCGATGAAATCCCGGTCCCGCATGACGTACAACTGGAACCAGAACGGCGCGGTGGTGTGCGCGGCCACGTCCTCGATCGAGCAGATGCTCATGGTCGACAGCGTGAACGGCACGCCGAAGGCCTCGGCCGCCTGCGCCGCCAGGATCTCGCCGTCGGCATGCTGCATCCCGGTCAGGCCGGTCGGCGCCAGGGCCAGGGGGATGGCGGCGGGCTGGCCGACCATGGTGGTGGCCAGGTTGCGGTTTTCCATATTGCGCGCGACGCGCTGGCGGAAACGGATCTTCTGCAGGTCTTCTTCGTTGGCGCGGTAGGTCGACTCCGTCCACGAACCCGAGTCGGCATAGTCGTAAAACATGCGGGGAACCCGGCGGCGCGCCACGCGGCGCATGTCTTCAACGGTTGCAATAAAGGTGCGTGAGGGAAGCGGCATGGTGTTATGGGCTGCTGACAGGAACGAGGCCAGAGCTTAACCCACCATCGCCTGAGGGGCTTTTTGCAACGCAGCATCGGCGGCCGCGCTCGGGGCTCGGCCCCCTTACCCTATCCCGCGCGTGCATGCAACGGTATACCGATATAGCGTTTGCCCTTCTTGCGCTTCCCGGGAAGATCCCTAAGAATAGTTGTTACTTTTCGTATATCGCAGGCCCCGCGGTGGGCATCCCCTTCGAGCCATGCGGCGGGAGGGCCCCCGACGGCATCCCGGGCATACGTCCGCAATATCCCGATCATCCGCTGAACCGCCCCGCCCGGGCCCGTAACCATGAAGCTGCCGTTCCCCCCGCCCTGGAAGATGTAAGCCGTGTCAGCCGTCCAACTGGCATTGCGCCGCCCGTACACCTTCATCGTCATGGCCTTGCTGATCATCCTGGCAACGCCGTTCGCGCTGCTGCGCATGGCGACCGACATCTTCCCGGAAATCAATATTCCGGTGATCAGCGTCATCTGGACCTACACCGGCCTGCCCGCGCAGGAAATGGGACTGCGCATCGCCGCGTCCAACGAGCGCAGCCTGACCACCACGGTCAGCGATATCGAACATATAGAATCGACGTCGCTGGCCGGGATCAGCGTCATCAAGGTTTTCTTCCAGCCCACCGCCAACATCCAGACCGCCATCGCCCAGGTCGTGGCGGCCGAGCAGACCCAGGTGCGCCAGTTGCCGCCCGGCATCACGCCGCCGCTGGTGATCAAGTATTCGGCCTCCAGCATCCCGGTGATCCAGTTGGGCCTGTCCAGCCCCACCCTGCCCGAACAGACGCTGTACGACGTCGCCATGAACCAGTTGCGCCCGCAACTGGTCACCATCCCCGGCGTCGCGGTGCCGGCCGCCTACGGCGGCAAGACGCGCGTGATTTCGGTGGACCTGGACCTGCAGGCCTTGCAGGCGCGCGGCCTGTCGTCGTCCGACGTGGTGAACGCCATCAACGCGCAGAACCTCATCCTGCCCTCGGGCACGGCGAAGTTCGGCGAGACCGAATACTCGGTCAAGATGAACAGCTCGCCGGTCACCCTGGCGGGGATGAACAACCTGCCGATCCGCTCCATCCCCGGCGGCGGCACCACCTACCTGCACGACGTCGCCTACGTGCGCGACGGTTTCACGCCGCAGACCAACGTGGTGCGGCAGGACGGCGTGCGAGGCGTGCTGCTGTCGGTGCTGAAGAACGGCGGCGCCTCCACGGTGGACATCGTCAACAACCTGCGCGAGATGCTGCCGCGGGCGGTCCAGTTGCTGCCCGTCGACGTCAAGGTGACGCCGCTGTTCGACCAGTCGGTGTTCGTGAAGGCGGCCGTCAAGGGCGTGGTCATCGAGGCGCTGATCGCCGCCGCGCTGACCGCCGCCATGGTGCTGCTGTTCCTGGGCAACTGGCGCAGCACGTTGATCATCGGCCTGACCATTCCCTTGTCCATCCTGGCGTCCATCCTGGTCCTGCAGATGACCGGGGAGACGCTGAACCTGATGACGCTGGGCGGCCTGGCGCTGTCCGTCGGCATCCTGGTCGACCAGGCCATCGTCACCATCGAGAACATCGAGCGCCACCTGCACCTGGGCACCGAACTGAAGGAGGCCATCCTCACCGGCGCCAACGAAATCGGCACCGCGGCGCTGGTCTCCACGCTGTGCATCTGCATCGTGTTCGTGCCGATGTTCTTCCTGTCCGGCGTGGCGCGCTTCCTGTTCGTGCCGCTGGCCGAGGCGGTGGTCTACGCCATGATCGCGTCCTATATCTTGTCGCGCACCCTGGTGCCGACGCTGGTGATGCTGCTCATGGCCGGCCATCGCGACGCCGCGGGCAGCAACAGCCTGCTGCAACGCCTGTACCGCGCCTTCGACCGCCGTTTCGAGCTGCTGCGCCGCGCCTATACCCTGGCCCTGTCGGCGCAGTTGTCGCGGCGCAAGGCCTTCGCCCTCGCCTTCCTCGGCTTCAGCCTGCTTTCCTGCGCGCTCTATCCCTTCCTGGGCCGCGATTTCTTCCCCAACGTGGACGCCGGCCAGTTGCGCCTGCACATGCGCGCGCCCACCGGCACGCGCATCGAGGAGACCGCGCGCCTGGCCGACGAGGTCGAACGCCATATCCGCACGCTGATCCCGGCGGACCAACTGGAGACCATACTCGACAACCTGGGCGTCCCGAATAGCGGGATCAACCTTTCGTATAGCAATGCCGGCACGTTCAGCACGCTGGATGGGGAAATCCTGATTTCCCTGCGCGAAGGCCACGACCCGACCGAGAAATTCGTCTCGCTGCTGCGCATGGACCTGCCGCGCCGGTTTCCGGGGGTGGAGTTCTTCTTCCAGCCGGCCGACATCGTCACCCAGATCCTGAATTTCGGCCTGCCCGCCGCCATCAACGTGCAGTTCACCGGGCAGAACTACACCGCCAACGCGGAACTGGCGTCCGAACTGGTCAAGGCCGTGCGCAAGATCCCCGGCGCCGTCGACGCCCACGTGCACCAGCGCCTGGACCTGCCCACCGTCAATCTGGAGATGGACCGCTCGCGCCTGCAGCAGGTCGGCCTGAGCCCGGCCAACGTGGGCCAGAACGTGCTGATCGCCCTGTCCGGCAGTTCGCAGACCTCGCCCGCCTTCTGGCTCAATCCGCAGAACGGCGTCGTCTACAACGTCACCACCCAGACGCCGCAATACAACATCGATTCGCTGGACCGCCTGCTCAACCTGCCGGTGGGCGCCACCGGCGCGGGCGCCGGCACGCCGGGCGGCAGCACGCAGTTGCTGGGCAACCTGGTCGAGGCGACGCAGTCGCGGCAGCCGGCCGTCATGTCGCGCTACAACATCCTGCCCGCCATCGACGTCTACATCAGCGTGCAGGGCACCGACCTGGCCAGCGTCGCCGGGCAGGTGGAGCGCGAGGTCGACGCGCTGCGGCCCAAGCTGCCGCGCGGCAGCCGGCTGGCGATCCGCGGCCAGGTGCAGACCATGCAATCGTCCTTCCTGGGCCTGGGCGTCGGGCTGGCCATGGCCATCGTGCTGGTCTACCTGCTGGTGGTGGTGAACTTCCAGTCCTGGATCGACGCGCTGATCATCGTCAGCGCCCTGCCCGCGGCCCTGGCCGGCATCGCCTGGATGCTGTTCATCACCGGCACCACGCTGAGCGTGCCGGCGCTGACGGGCGCCATCATGACCATGGGCGTGGCCACCGCCAACTCCATCCTGATGGTCGCCTTCGCGCGCCAGCGGCGCGAGGAAGGCGCCACCATCCTGGCCTCCGCACTGGAAGCCGGCGCCACCCGCATCCGGCCGGTGCTGATGACGGCGCTCGCCATGATCATCGGCATGATTCCCATGGCCCTGGGCCTGGGCGAAGGCGCCGAGCAGAACGCGCCCCTGGGCCGCGCCGTCATCGGCGGCCTGCTGTTCGCCACCGTCTCCACCCTGTTCTTCGTGCCGGTGGTCTACGCCGGCGTCCACACCAGACTGGCGAATCGCGCCGCCGCCCGCGCGGCGCGCCGCGGCCCGCCCCGCACTGACGCAACCCCCGGTGGTCCCGCCACCACGTCCGGCCCCGCGCGGCAGGAGAGCTGATTCATGTCGGAAGAAAGACATCACGCGCTCGGTATCCATTCCCTGGCCGGCGAAGCCGGCGGAGCCGACCTGCCCTCGCGCGACCGCATCGCGCGCCGCCTGCGCTGGCTGACGCTGGTGGTGCTGGTGCTGCTGGCGGTGGGCGCGGCGCGCACCATCATCGCGCGCGTGCATAACGCCAGCGAGCTGCGCGAGGGCACCGCCCAGCGCGCCATCCAGTACGTGCAGACCGCCATGCCGACCGCGCCGGACAAGGGCCAGACGCTGTCCCTGCCGGGCACCCTGCAGGGCTACGTGCAATCGCCCCTGTCGGCGCGCGCCAGCGGCTACCTGAAGCGATGGACCAAGGACATCGGCAGCCGCGTCGAGAAGGGCGAACTCCTGGCCGAAATCGAGACCCCGGAAATCGACCAGCAACTGTCGCAGGCCGTGGCCGCGCGCGAACAGGCGGCCGCCGCCATGGACCTGGCGCGCAGCACGCAGTCGCGCTGGGAAGCGCTGCGCCAGAAGGACGTGGTCTCGCAGCAGGACCTGGACGAGAGGCGCGGCGCGGCCGCGCAGGCGCGCGCCAACTACGCGGCGGCCCAGGCCAATGAACAGCGCCTGCGCCAACTGGAAGGCTTCAAGCGCATCGTGGCGCCCTTCGCCGGCGTGATCACGCGGCGCAACGTCGACGTCGGCGACCTGATCGACGCGGGCAGCGGCCGGCCGCTGTTCGTGCTGTCGCAGACCGATCCGCTGCGCGTGTACCTGAACGTGCCGCAGAGCTACGCCCAGCGCGTCAAGCCGGGCCAGCATGTGGTGGTGACGCAGTCCGAGCTGCCCGGGCAGGATTTCAAGGGCGTGATCGCGCGCACGGCCGCCTCCATCGATCTCGCCACCCGCACGATGCAGGTGGAGATCTCCCTGCCGAATCCGGACAAGGTGCTGCTGCCGGGCGCGTACGTGCAGGTGGACCTGCAATTGCCGCCGAGCGACGCGCTGGTGCTGCCGGCCAACGCGCTGATGTTCCGCCGCGAAGGCGCGCTGGTGGCCGTGGTCGACGACGCCGGCAAGGTCAGCCTGCGCAAGGTCACGGTGGGCCGCAACTACGGCCAGACGGTGGAAGTGCCCGAGGGCGTGACGACGACCGACCGCGTGGTGCTGAACCCCGCCGACTCGCTGGCCAACGGCGACCAGGTGAGCGTGGCCGCGTCCGCTCCCGCCCAGGGCCTGGACAAATGACCCGAGTTCCGACGACGGCATCGCGCCGGGCCAGGCAGGCCCTGCCCCTGGCCTGCGCCCTCCTCCTGTCGGCCTGCAGCCTCGCGCCCGAGTACCACCAGCCGGCGCCCGACATGCCGGTGAGCTGGAAGCTGGAAGCGCCCTGGCGCACCGCCACGCCGCGCGACGACATGCCCAAGGGGGCATGGTGGCTGCGCTACCGCGACCCGACCCTGGACGCCCTGCAGGATAAGCTGCTGGCGGCCAACCCCAGCCTGGAGGTCGCCGGCGCGCGGCTGGCGCAGGCGCGGGCCCAGGCCACCGCCGCGACGGCGGGCCTGTTCCCCACCATAGGCACCAACGCCCGCGTGCAGCGCCTGAAGATCTCCGGCAACCGCCCGCTCACCAGCTACGACTCGCCGCTCTACGAAACGGTGCAGAACGACTACACCCTGTCGTTCAACGCCAGCTATGAAGTCGACCTGTTCGGCCGCGTACGCAATTCCGTCGCCGCCGCCCGCGCCAACGCGGAGCAGTCGGCCGCCGACCTGCGCAACGCCCGCCTGGTGCTGACCGCCGAACTCGCGTCCAACTACGTCAACCTGCGCGCGCTGGACAACGAGATGGACGTGGTGCGCCGCTCGGTCGCCCTGCAACGGCGCGCGCTGGAGCTGATCACCGCGCGCTACGACGGCGGCGCGGCCTCCGGCCTGGAAGTCGCGCAGCAGCAGGCCCTGCTCGACAACACCCTGACGCAGATCGACGTCCTGGCGCGCCAGCGCGCGCAGTTCGAGCATGCCATCGCCAGCCTGACCGGCACGCCCGCGCCGCAATTCGAGCTGGCCCCCGCCGTCACCGACATGACGCCGCCCGCGATACCGCTGGGCGTGCCCTCCGACGTGCTGGAGCGCCGCCCCGACGTCGCCTCCGCCGAGCGCGCCATGGCGGCGGCCAACGCGCAGATCGGCGTGGCGCGCGCCGCCTTCTACCCCAGCTTCATGATCAATGGCGGCTACGGCGTGGACAGCCGCCTGCTGGGCGCCCTGTTCGACGGCCCCAGCACGTTGTGGAACCTGGGCGTGTCGATGGCGCAGACCCTGTTCGACGGCGGCCGCATCGGCGCCAACGTCGATTTCGCGCGCGCCGGCTACCAGGCCACCGCCGCGAACTACCGCCGCGTGGTGCTGGTCGCCATGCAGGAAGTGCAGGACGGCATCAGCGGGCTGGCGGCGCTGGAGCGCGCCAGCGCCCAGGCGCGCACCGCCGTGGCCGACAGCCGCAAGGTGCTGGACATGGCCACCGCGCGCTATTCCGGCGGCGCCACCACCTACCTGGACGTCATCACGGCGCAGCAGGCGGTGCTGAACACCGAGCGGCAGGCGGCCCAGCTCGACGGCCAGCGCATGCTGGTCTCGGTCTTCCTCGTCAAGGCGCTGGGCGGCGACTGGGAAAGCGCGCCGGCGGTGGCCGACAACGGCGGCGCGCCCGCCGCGCCCTGACGCGGGACTTGGGCCGCGCGCCCAATCCCGCTTACGATAGTCCGGTGCATAACGACAGGAGAGCACCGTGACCACATCCTTGACCCAGAAACTGCAACGCCCCGACCTCTTGCGCGACGCCTGCTACATCGACGGCAAGTGGCAGGGCGCGGGCAGCGGCCCCAGCATCCCCGTCACCAATCCCGCCACCGGCGCGACCATCGTCTCCGTGCCCAAGCTGGGCCGCGCCGACACGGAACGCGCCATCGCCCGCGCCCAGGCCGCCCTGCCCGCCTGGTCCGCCAGGCCGGCCAAGGAACGCGCGGCCATCCTGCTGAAATGGGCCCAGTTGATGATGCAGCACCAGCAGGACCTGGCCGCCATCATGACCTCGGAACAGGGCAAGCCGGTCACCGAAGCCGCCGGCGAGATCGCCTATGCCGCCTCGTTCCTGGAGTGGTTCGGCGAAGAGGCCAAGCGCATGGACGGCGAAGTGCTGCAAAGCCCCAAGGGCGGCCAGCGCATGATGGTGCTGAAGCAGCCGATCGGCGTGTGCGCCGCCATCACGCCCTGGAATTTCCCCGCCGCCATGATCACCCGCAAGCTGGGCCCCGCGCTGGCGGCCGGCTGCACCATGATCGTCAAGCCCGCCCAGCAGACCCCGCTGACGGCGCTGGCCCTGGCCGTGCTGGCCGAGGAAGCCGGCGTGCCGGCCGGCGTCATCCACGTCATCACCGGCAGTTCCAGCGACATCGGCGCGGCCCTGTGCGAAAGCGACGTGGTGCGCAAGCTCAGCTTCACCGGCTCGACCGAGGTCGGCCGCAAGCTGATGGCGCAGTGCGCGCCCACCATCAAGAAGCTGTCGCTGGAACTGGGCGGCAACGCGCCTTTCCTGGTGTTCGACGACGCCGACCTGGACAAGGCCGTCGACGGCATCATCGCGTCGAAGTTCCGCAACGCCGGGCAGACCTGCGTCTGCGCCAACCGCATCTACGTGCAGGACGGCGTCTACGACGAAGTGGCCGCGCGCCTGGTGAAGAAGGTCGAGGCGATGAAGGTCGGCGACGGTTTCGAGAGCGGCGTCACCCAGGGGCCGCTGATCGACGAGAACGCCGTGGCCAAGGTGCGCGAACATATCGACGACGCCGCCAAGCACGGCGCGCGCATCCTCACCGGCGGCCAGCCGCATGCGCTGGGCGGCACCTTCTTCCAGCCCACGGTGGTGCGCGACGTCACGCAGTCCATGCGGTTCGCGCAGGAAGAGACCTTCGGCCCGGTGGCGCCGCTGTTCCGCTTCCGCACCGAGGAAGAAGCCCTGGCCATGGCCAACGACACCATCTTCGGCCTGGCCGCCTATTTCTTCACCCGCGACAACGCCCGCGTCTGGCGCGTATCCGAGGGCCTGGAATACGGCATCGTCGGCATCAACACCGGCCTCATCTCCAACGAGGTCGGTCCCTTCGGCGGCGTCAAGCAATCCGGCCTGGGCCGGGAAGGTTCGCGCCACGGGCTGGAGGAGTACGTCGAGCTGAAGTACCTGTGCATCGACATCGCGGGGTGATGGACGGGGGCGGGGCCGCCGCCCCGCCCCGCCGCGTTCACATCGTCGGCGTCACGCCGCCGTTCATGGGCACGACCGCGCCGACGACGTAGCTGGCGCGCGCGCTGCTCAGGAACAGCGTGACGTCCGCGACTTCCTCCGGCTTGCCGTAGCGGCCCATGGGAATGCGCGCCTGGGCATCGGACAAGGCCTGTTCCTTGCTGATGCCCAGGCGCTTGGATTCCACCTCCAGCGCCTGGTCCACGCGGCCCGTATAAGTGGGCCCGGGATTGATCGCGTTGATGCGGATGCCGAGCTTCGCATAATGCTGCGCCAGGCCGATGGTGGACAGCATCAGCGCCGCGTTGGCCGAGCCGCCCGCCACGTGGGTCACCGAAGGCTGCTTGCCGCCGTTGCCGATGATGTTGACCACGCTGCCGCGCTGGCGCCCGCGCATGCGTTTGAGCACGGCGTCCTGCGTGTAGACGTAGGGGAAGAACTTGGCGTTCATCGCGGCCTGCCACTTTTCCGCGTCCAGCGTATCGGGGTCGTAGCGGCGCGCGGCGCCGGCGCTGTTGACCAGGATATCGATGGGGCCGAGATCGGCCTCGGCCTGCGCGACCGCGCGTTCGGCCTGCGCGGCGTCGGTCAGGTCCGCTGCGATGGCGATGACCCGCGCGCCGCGTTGCGCATGCGGCGCCAATTGGGCCTGGGCCTCGTCGAGGCCCGCCTGGCCGCGCGCGACGATGGCGACGCTGACGCCTTCCGCCAGATAGGCCCGCGCCACCGCGTGGCCGATGCCCCTGCTGCCGCCCGTGACGACGGCCACCTTTCCTTTCAATTCGAGATCCACGCTCTGCCCACCCGTTGTTGTATCGCGCTGTGCGGCAGCGCCGCCGTGCAGGGGATCGTACACGCAAAAGGCGCCGGCGCGTGGGCGCATGCCGATGGCGGCGGAGCGGGCGCGGCGGCGGGCTCGTTCAAGGGCGTCTTGAACGAAAACACCGGGCTTCGCTCGCGGGCGCCATCAACGCCATCAACGTCATCGACAGCATCGACACGTCGAGCCCATCTTCAATAATGGGGCGGGATCTCGTCGCGCAGGCTGGCCAGCGTCGTGCCGCTGCCGGCCTGGTCCACCTGCTGCCGCATGTCCGCCAGTTGGCGGGCCAGGCCGTCGATCTCGCGCTGCTGGCGCAGGATGACCTGGTTGAGCTGCTCCAGCATGTCGTCGGCGAACGATGCCTTGATTTCCAATTCGTCGATGCGACGCGTCAATTCCTGAATGTTTTCCATGTGGCCGTACTCTGGTTCAAATCCTGTATTTCAAATCCCGTACTTCAAATTCTGTATTTCAATAACCGATCGCCGCGCCCGCCGGTCGCCGCGCGTCGTTGGCCCCGTACAGATAGCCTTCGCGCACGGCCCCCGAGACGCCCGCGTCGTTGCCCGAACTCGACGCCGGCGCGTGGCTCAGGCCCGGCAGGCCCACCAGGATCAGCGCGGCGGCGCCCCACGGGCTTTGCTCGACCATGCGGTAGCCCATGCCGCGCAGCACGGCCAGCGTGTCCGGCGACAGGCCGTACTTCTCGTAGTAGATCTCATCGGGCAGCCATTGGTGATGCACGCGCGGCGCGTCCACCGCTTCCTGCGGCGTCATGCCGTAGTCGATGATGTTGAGCGCCGTCTCCAGGATGATGGTAATGATGCGCGATCCACCCGGCGAGCCCAGCACCATGTACGGCTTGCCGCGCCAGGTCACCAGCGTGGGCGCCATCGACGACAGCGGCCGCTTGCCCGGCGCGATGGCGTTGCGCTCGCCCTGCACCAGGCCGAACAGATTGCGGGCGCCGGCCTTGGTGGTGAAGTCGTCCATCTCGTCGTTGAGGAAGAAACCCGTGCCCGGCGCGATCACCGTGGCGCCGAAGCGGCCGTTGATCGTATAGGTGGTGGACACCGCGTTGCCGTCCTTGTCGATGACGGAATAATGCGTGGTCTCGGGCTTTTCGTGCGGCGCCACGCCCGGCGCCAGCGCGGCGGACGGCGTCGCACGGTCCGGCTCGATGCGCTCGCGTATCCGCGCCGCGTACGAAGCGCTGAGCAGATGCGCCAGGGGGTTGTCGACGAAGGCGGGATCGCCCAGCAGCATGTTGCGGTCCAGATAGGCATGGCGCATCGCCTCCGCCATGACGTGGACCGATTGGGCCGACCCGTAGCCCATGGCCCGCAGGTCATAGCCGGAAAGGACGTTGAGGATCTGGCACAGCGTCGTGCCGCCGGAACTCGGCGGCGGCGCCGAGACGAAGACGTAGCCGCGATAGGCGCAGCGCAGCGGCGGCGTATCGCCCACGCCCGCCGCGCGATAGGCGGCGAAGTCCGCCGCCGCGATCACGCCGCCCCCGGCGCGCGACGCGGCCTCGACCGCCGCCGGAATGCGGCCCTGGTAGAAGGCGTCGGGCCCCTGCTCGGCAATCGCCTGCAGCGTGCGGGCCAGGTCCGTCTGCACCAGCCGGTCGCCGGGCTGCAAGGGGCTGCCGTCGGCACGCAGGAAAATGCGCGCCGCTTCCGCGTCCTGGCGAAAATGCCGCACGCCGACGTCGAGAATGTCGGTATCGGCGCGCGTGAGCACGAAACCGTCGCGCGCCAGCGCGATGGCCGGCGCCATCACCTGCAGGCGCGTCAGCCGGCCGTAGCGCCGCTGCGCCGTGTCCAGCCCCAGGACCGTGCCCGGCACCGCCACGGCGCGATAACCGTACAGGCTGGCGCCGGGAACCAGCCGTCCCCCGGCGTCCTGGTACATATCCGGCCGCGCCGCCGCCGGCGCGGTTTCGCGGAAATCGATGAAGCGATCGCGCCCGTCCGCCAGGTGCAGCGTCATGAACCCGCCGCCGCCGATATTGCCGCAGCAGGGATTGACCACGGCTTCCGCATAGCCCACCGCCACCGCGGCGTCGATGGCGTTGCCGCCCTGCTCGAGGATGTCCACCCCGACGCGCGCCGCCAGCGCCTGCGAGCTGACCACCATGCCGTGGCGCGCCTCGACGGCGGGCAGCGACGCGGCCCGCGCCGGCGCCGCCGGCAGGCCGCCCGCCATGCCGGCCAGGACCGCGGCCGCCAGGGGCGCCGCCAGCGCGCGCGCGATGCGCCCCCGGGCCGCGCACGGCGGCCTGGCCGGGGAAAGGAATCGGGTCGGATGCAGCATGTCGTCCTTGGATATCGCCGCGCGGCGCCGGCGGTGGAATGGGAACCCGGGACCGGCCATGGCGCCGCGAAATGCGCCGCTGTACCGGTCGGCCATTGTAAGTTCCATAAACAAACATCCCCGCCTATAAACACCCTTTCATAGGATGTTTTGGAATCCTGCATCGTCGCGCCGCCGATGCTTGCCATGCGCGCAACGCTTCGGTATCTTGCTTTTTTCTCTCACGATCTTCGCCCACGTGACGCCAACATCCACCAACGTGGCGCGCAACGCTTTCCTTCTCCGCTTCGCTTTCGTGCTCGCCTACGGGCTGCTGGCCGTGCTCTGCATGCGCGACCGCGACGCGGTGACGATGTCCACCCTGCTGTGGCCGCCCGCCGGCCTGTTGCTGGCGGCGCTGATGCTGAGCTGCCCGCGCCGCTGGCCGGGCTGGATGGCGTTGGCGGCCACCCTGCACGTCGCCAGCGGCGTCCTGGTCGCCCAGCGCGGCCTGCCCGCGGCCCTCGTCTTCGCCGCCGGCGACCTGGCGCTCTGCGGCGCCGTCGCCGCGGTCTGGCGCTGGGGCACGGTGGACCGGCGCAGCCTCGCGCGCGTCGGCAGCGTGCTGTGGTTCATCGTGCCGCTGGCCGCCGCCTCGGTGGCGGGGGGCTGGCTGGTGGCCCAGGGGCTGCACGCCGTCGATCACGGCATCGACACGCAGCATTGGTATATCTGGACGCAGGCCGCCTTCGTCGGCTGCCTGATCGCCACGCCGCTGGTGGTCGCCTGGTCGAACTGGCGCGCGCAGGCTTTCGCCGAGCAGGACCTGCGCTACCTCTGGCTGGGGCTGGCCGCCGCCTTCGCCCTGCTCGCCGGCACCACGCTGGTCTTCAACAAGCAATGGTCGGACTGGCTGTGGCAGGGCCGGCCCGCCGCGGACCTCACCTACGCGCCGCTCGTGTTCCTCGCCTTCGTCGCGGTGGCGTGGGGCCAGGCGGGCTGCACGCTGGTGGTCACCGGGCTGGCCATCGTCACCGGCTCGTACACCCTGAGCGGGTTGGGGCCCTATGGCGGAGCGGGCGGCGTGCCCCTGGTGGCGATACAGGGGTTCCTGGGCGCGGCCGCCCTGCTCAGCCTGCTGCTCGGCGCGCTCAGCGCCGACCGGGAACGCGCGACGCGCGAAGCCGTGGCCTGGAAGCAGCAGCTCCAGTCGGCCCTGCGCACCAGCCATCACCTGGCCTGGGAGTTCTTTCCGGATACCCGGCGGGTGATCTGGCTGGGGGACTTCCCCTCGCCCTACGGGCCGGCCTGCCAACCGGATACGACGGTCGAACAATGGCTGTCCTACGTCCACGAGGACGACCGGGCGCGGCTGTTGGCGTGGGTGGAGAGCACCGGCAAGCCGGACGCCGCGCGCCGCCTGCGCGCGCGGCTGCTGTGCGCCGACCGGCAATACCACGAGGTGGAGCTGAACGGCTCCGCCGTGCGCCTGCCCGACGGATCGGTCGCCTCGGTGACGGGCCTGCTCAGTCCCTGGGGCGATACGAGCTGGTTGTAAACCAGGTGGAAGCCGCTGCGGCGGGTGCTAGTCCCTGAGGCGCTCAGGCCGGCGTCCGGGTATGCAATTCCCGTTCGATTTCCCGCAAGGTGTCCTCGAAGTCGCGCAGCACCGCCGCCAGGCGAGACAGCAATTCGGCGCGGTCCGCGGCCTTGTCCGGTTCGGCGATGGCCTGCTCCATAGCTTTCTCCAACTGGGTGCAATCGGCGACCACGGGCCAATGCCCCAGCATGCTCAGCGCCCCCACGCTGCGGTGCAGCCAGCGCGCCACCTGGCCATAGAACTGCGCGCACAAGGGACCGCGCGCCTGCGCCAGGTCGTCGCGCAACAGTTGCAAGGACTGCAGCGCGAATCGCCGCGCCGCCAAGGCATCGCCGAACTGCGCCCGCAAGCCATCGAGATCCAGCCCCTGCAACGGCGCGGCCCCGGCGGCCGACGCCGCCCCGCCGGCGCCTGATGTGGCTGAGGAGCCTGGCGCACTCGATGCGCCCGACGCCTCTGTGTTCGATCCACCCGCTACGCCCGACCCACCTGGCCCGCTCGACGCGCCTGACGCGCCCGATACATTCGATACATTCGATGCGTCCGATGAATTCGATGCGTTCGACGCAGGCGCGGCGCCGGAAAGCCCAACCGGCGCCGGCACCCATTCCGTCAGCATTTCGCGCAAGGCGTCCAGTTTTACCGGCTTGTACAGGCAGGCATCGATCGCCTCGCAGATCGCGGCGGCGGGCAAGGCCCGCTCGGCCGTCGCGGTCATGGCCACGATGGGCATGCGTTGTTTCGCGCCACGCGATGCCTCGATGTCGCGCCAGGCACGCGCCAATTCGCCGCCGTTCATCGGCGGCATCTGGCAATCGGTCAGCAGCAGCGCGTAGCCGCCGTGCCGCAAGGCCGCCAGCGCCGATGGCGCGTCCTCCTTCACGTCGCAGGCATACCCCAATGCCACCAACTGGCGCCGCACCACTTCGCGATTGATCGCATGGTCATCCACCACCAGGATGCGAGGCACGCCGCCCGCCGCCACGCCGGTCGCCGATGCCGCGCCAACCGATGGCATCGTGCCGGTCGATGACGCTACACCAGCCGATGCAGTCGCGTCAGCCGATGACGCGGCACCGGCCGATGAGGTCGCGTTGACCGACGACACCGCATCGTTGAAGGACGCCGCACCGGTCGACGACTTCGCACCCGCCGATGGCGCAACGCCAGCCGACAACGCCATACCCGTTGATCGCGCCGCGCCGGCCTCGGCATTGTCGGCGCCGGCCCCAGGCTCGCCGCCTCTCACGGGCGCGGCCAACGCGAGCCCCGGCCGCGGCGTCGCCTGGCCCGGCATCCCCTGCCCCAGCGTCCCCTGCCCCAACGTCCCAGGCCCGGCATGCGCCCTGGCCCCGGCGCCGGCGCGCGCCGCGACCACTTGATGACGCCGAGGCGGCCTGTCCACGCGGTTGGCGATGCTGTCGATATCCAGCTCCAACGCGACCGCCGGCGCCGGCGGACCGGCGGTCACCGCGAAGCGGCAGGTGAACGTGGCCGTGGTCCCGCGCCCCGGCATGCTGTTCAAGGTGATGGCGCCGCCCATCAGCGCGGCCAGCCGGCTGCACACCGACAGTCCCAGGCCCGTGCCGCCATAGCGCCGGCTGGTGGCGCCATCGGCCTGGCGATAAGGCGCCATGACCTGCGCCAGCTTGGCGTGGGGAATGCCGATGCCGGTATCGCTGACGCTGAACCGCAGCCATTGCTCGCCGGCGCCGCTGCGATCCACCGACACCGCCAGCGTCACCTGCCCCTGGTGGGTGAACTTGGCCGCGTTGCTCATGAGGTTGGACAGGATCTGCCGGATGCGCAGCGGATCGCCCCGCACCTCGCTGCCGACGTTGGGATCGACGCGCAGCATCGTGCGCACGCCGCGGCGCCGCGCCGGCTCGCCGATCACCATGACCACGCTATGGACCATGGCCCGCAAATCGACGGGCACGGACTCCAGACTCATGCGGTTGGCCTCGGCCTTGGAGAAATCCAGCACGTCGTCGAGGATCTGCAGCAAGGCATTGGCGGCGGTGTCCACCGCGGCCATCATCTGGCGCTGGTCGTCGTCCATCGCCCCGCGCCGCAGCAGGTCCAGCATGCCGATGATGCCGCTGAGCGGCGTGCGGATCTCATGGCTCATGGTGGCGAAGAAGGACGCCTTGGCCAGCGAGGCGCTGTCGGCCAGGTCGCGCGCGGCCTCCAGGCGCAATTCCGCGGCGCGCCGGCGCGCGACTTCGCGCCGCAACTGCACGTAGGCCAGCGACAGCACCACCGCGAAGGCCAGCACCAGCAGCATGGCCGGAAAGATCTCGCGCCAGAACACCGCCACCGGAATGGCCTGGTCCCGCAGCGGTCCGGGACCGTTCATGACCGGGACGGGAACGGCGGCGTTCGGCGCCGGAACGGCCGCCGCCTCGTGCGCCGCCGGCGCGGCCATGGCATCGTTGCGTGCGAGCAAGGACGCCTCGCCGCCGCGCGCCGCAACGGTCACGATCTCACCGCGGTCAGCGGACGCATGCGCCATGGACGCATGCACAGACAAGCCCAGGCAAGCGGTGAAGCAGGCGAAGAGGCAAATACGCAGGCAAACACCCAGGCGGACAAGGACGAGAATGAGCGGCAACCGCTTCCGCTTGGGGCCTGGCAGGTTCATGGGCATGGGCGTTGGTGACGCGGCAATCGAGTTTAGCAACCGTTGCCGCGCTGCCCCGGGATTCTTCTTTTGCCTGACGTCATGCTTGTTTTGGATAACGTAGCTAAGTAGCGGCAGCCCCCGCCGCCGTTCCTTGCCCGCCCCACGCGCGGCCCCGCCTACCCGCCGCCCTTTGCCGTTCCTTTCACGCCACGGCGTGCGCCATTCCCGCCGGATCGCCCACGCCGGCCCGCGGCCCCACGCGCAGTTCATGCGTATGGAAGCGCGCCAGCGCATCGCGATGCGCCACGCTGACGATGGCGGTCTCCGGCAGTTGCCGCACCAGCGCCTGGTACAGCTCGCTTTCCATATCGCCGTCGAGCGAGGACGTCGCCTCGTCCAGGAACAGGTACGCCGGCTTGAGCAGCAAGGCGCGCGCGAACGACAGGCGCTGCTTCTCGCCGGGCGACAGGCGCTGGCTCCAGGCATCGCGGGCGTGCAGCAGCTCCACGTAGTCCTCCAGCCGGCAGTCGCGCAAGACGCGCGCGCACTCGGCGTCGTCGTGGTCCTGGGCGTGGTCGGGATAGCACAGCGCATCCTTGAACTCGCCGTCCGGCACATAGCTGACCTGCGGCAGGAACAGCGCCAGCCGCGACTGCCCCGCCCCGCCGCGCCCGGGCATGGTGACCTCGCCGTCGGCATAGGGCCACAGCCCCGCCAGCGTCCGCAGCAGCGTGCTCTTGCCGCTGCCGGACGGCCCGCGCACCAGCCAGCGCTCTCCCGATTGGATGGCGAAGTCCCCCGGCACGGCGAGCGGGCGGCCGTCGGGCCGGTTGACCCGCAGGCCGGACGCGCGCACCTCGGCGCCGGCGGCAAGCCGCAGCCCGCTGGCTTCCGGCTCGTCCAGACGCCAACTGAATTCGCGCAGACGGTTCACCGTGGCGCGCCAGTCGGCCAGCGTCGAATAACTGTTGATGAACCACGAACAGGCGTTGCTGACCTGGCCGAAGGCGTCGTTCAGCCGCATGAGCACCCCGATGGTGAAGGCGCCGGCGAAATAGCGCGGCGCGGCCGCCATCATGGGGAAGATCAGCGCCGCCTGGCCGTAGATGGAGCTGGCCAGCATCAGGCGCTTGGTGTAGCGCATGACTTCGCGCCAGTTGGCGCGGATGGCGCCGAAGGCCACGCGCGCGCGGGCGCCTTCGATGGCGCCGCCTTCGTAGAAGGCGATCTGCTCCGCGTTCTGGCGCAGCCGCACCAGCAGCACGCGAAAATCCGCCTCCACGCGCTGCTGCCTGTAGTTGACGCCGACCAGTCCGCCGCTGACCTTCTGGATGATCCACGAGCCGGCGACGGCATACAGGATGGCCACCCAGACCATGTAGCCGGGAATGCCCACGCCATGGCCGAACAAGGTGAAGCTGAGGGTTCCGGACAGGATCCAGAGGATGGTGACGAAGGAAAAGAAGGTGACCACCGTGGACAGCAGGTCCAGCGACAGGGCCAGCGTGTTGGAGGCGAGGCTGCGCAGGTCCTCGGCGATACGCTGGTCGGGGTTGTCGAAGGTATGGTCGCGTTCCAGGCGATAGTAGGTGTCGCCGCGCAGCCAGCGCGCCAGGTAGACGTCCGTCAGCCATTGCCGCCAGCGGAACTCCAGCCCCTGCCGCACGTAGATCTGCGCCGTGGACATGAAAATGAACAGGAACGCCAGCACGGTGAACACCAGCAGCAGGTGCTTGAAGGCGGGGAAATTGTGCTTCTCGATGGCGTCGTAGAAGCTGGCGAACCACGTATTGATGCGGACGTTGACGTACACGATGCCGAGGTTCAGCAGCACCACCAGCAAAAGCATGCCGCGCGCGCGGTGGCGCTCCTCGGAAAACCAGTACGGTTTGATCAAGGCCCACGCGCCGGGCCGCGCCGGGCCCGCGTCGCCGCCCCTTGCCTGAATGGAGGCTGAATTCATCGTGTCATCCCGAAATCTTGTCAGCGGGTATGACCGCAAGGCGCGGCTTAGGTTTCACGATTGTTTGACAGCAAGCGGCACTTCCGGCTTGCCGGCCGAACGCGTGCCGGGGCGCGGCCGCGTGCCGGCGCCGTGATAGGTATGCACCACCGACAGCTTCACCTCGTCGCTCTGGTTGCGCCCGGCGGCGTGCAGCGTGCGGCAGTGGAAGAACAACACGTCGCCCGGCTCCAGCTCGGGCGACACGGCCTGGGCGATCAAGGCCTGGTTTTCCGGCAGGTCCTCGCGCAGGAACTGCACCGCGTCGAAGCGCTCCGGCGCCAGGTCCATGGCATGGGAACCGGGCACCAGCCACAGCGCGCCGTTATGGCTGGTCTCGCGGCCCAGCGCCAGCCAGGTGGACACCAGGTCCTCCTTGTCGAAGGACCAATAGCGGATGTCGCGATGCCAACCCGTGAGGCTGCCGTAGCGCGGATGCTTGGTCATGACGCAGTTGTGATGCGCGCGCGACAGGACGACGGGCTCGCCGAAATAGGCCTGCAACGACGCCGCGATCGCCGGGTCGGCGGCCCATGCCGCATAGGCGGGGTCGCGCGCATAGGCATCCAGCAGGCGCCGCACCGTGCCGCCGCCCTCGGCGTTGCGCGAAGACGGCGCGCCCGGATACCGCAGGTCGGCCTCGTATTCGAGCGGCGCCCGTGCCTGCGCCAGTTGCGTCTCGGACAATCGGCGCAAGGCCGCGCGGCGTTCGGGGGAAAGGAACTGCTTGGCGATGACGAAACCCTGCTGGCGCAGGGTTTCGATCTGGGAGGCATTCAGCGGCGACATGGATACTGCCTGGCGGGGGATAAAAAGCGGCTTGGTTATTTTACGTTCGCTTTACGTCCCGCGACGCGTCGCCGTCACGCAAAATCAATCAGAACAGCCCGCCGAAGACCAGGCCGGCCACCGCGCCGCCCAGCAGCAGCCACAGCGGATGCAGCTTCGTGCGCCATCCCAGCAGCGTGGACGCCGCCGCGATGACCAGCAGCAGGACGTTGCTTACCGAGGCCATGGTGATCAACACGCCGCTGGCCGCCACCAGCCCCACCGTCATGGGGAAAATGCCCTGCTGCGCCACGATGCGCCAGGGCCGGTCCTTGAACTTGTCCCACAGCCGCAAGACCAGGATGGTCACCAGCGCCGGCGGCACGAACTTGGCGATGCTGGAGACGAGCATGCCGGCCCAGCCCGCGACGTGCCAGCCCACCAGCGGCACGATCATCAGGTTGGGGCCCGGCGCCGCCTGCGCCAGCGCGAACAGCGAGGTGAAGGTCTCCGCCGTCATCCAGTGATGCACGTCCACCACCTGGCGCTGCATTTCCGGCAGGATGGTCATGCCGCCGCCGAAGGAAATCAGCGCCAACTGGGTGAACAGCGTGAAGAGATCCAGCAGGGTCTGCGCCACCGAGCTCATTTGCGCAGCCTCCAGGTGCCGAAGATGCTCAGCGGCGTGAGCACCAGCATGGTCGGCACCAGCGGCAGGCGCAGCACGGCGATGGCGATGAAACAGGCCACCACGATCACCGCGCCCCAGGCGTTCTTGAGGATGGGCTTGCCGATCTTCAAGGCCATCGACAGCACCAGTCCCGCGGCGGCGGCGGCCAGGCCGGCGAACAGGTGGCGCACGTGCGGATCGTGCTGATAGTGGGCATAGACCACGCCCAGCGCCAGCACGACGATGGTCGGCACCAGCACGAAGCCCGTCAACGCGAGCACCGCGCCGATCACGCCGCGAAAGCGCATGCCCAGCGCCACCGCCAGGTTCATGATGTTGCCGCCGGGCAGGAACTGGCACAGGCCCAGCATGGTCGTGAATTCCTCGCTCGACAGCCATCGGTGCTTCTCCACCACCATGCGCCTGACCAGGGGCAGCGCGCCGCCGAAGGCGGTCATGCCGAGGACGAAGAACCCCCAGAACAACTGGTTCAACGTGGGGGGCGGCGCCAGTTCGGCATCCGGGATATGGGCTGCGGTACTCATGCCGGCGGCTTCCTTGCTCGGTCGGAGAAGAGAAATAGGTCTTATGTATTATATAAGACCCCCGACTCGCTTTCGACGTCCGCGCCGGAAAATCGATGCTGCGACGCACCCGGCAGCGGCAACCAGGCCACACTCGCATCGACCACGCCGGCTTAAAAACACGGGGCGGCCGAAGCCGCCCCGCCACACCGATGACGACCGCCGGGGCGGTCGCGCATCATTCGAATCGATCCCGCGTCAGTCCGCCTGGATGTGCGCCGCCTTGATGACTTGCGACCACTTGGCGGTTTCCGTCTCCACGAACTTGCCGAAGTCGGCGGCCGTGCCCGGCGTGGCCGAGGCGCCCAGTTCGGCCAGGCGGCTCTTCACGGTGGCATCGGCCAGCGCCTGGTTCAAGGCCGTATTGAGCTTTTCGACCACCGGCGCCGGCGTGCCCTTGGGCACGTTCAGGCCCCACCACACGGTGGCTTCGGCGTTCTCCAGGCCCAGCGACTTGACGGTGGGAACGTCGGGCAGCAGCGACGCCGGCTTGTCGTCCATCACGGCCAGCGCGCGCATCTTGCCCGACTTGATATGGGCGATGACTTCCAGCGGGTTGATCGCCATGAACGAGATGCGGCCGCCCAGCAGATCGGTGATGGCCGGCGCCCCGCCCTTGTAGGGCACGTGCAGCGCGTTGAACTGGCCGGCCGCCTTCAGCAGTTCGCTGGCCAGGTGGCCGGAGCTGCCGTTGCCGGCCGTGCCGAAGGTCAGCTTGGTCGGATTGGCCTTGGCGTAGTCGATCATTTCCTTCAAGGTCTTGAACGGCGAGTCCGCGGCGACCACCACCACCAGGGGGGCGTAGCCGATGGCGCCGACCGGCGCCAGGTCCTTGGACGGATCGAAAGGCAGCTTGGCGAACAGCGAGGCATTGCTGGCCAGCGACGGCGACGAGGTCAACACCGTGTAGCCGTCGGCCGGCGCGCGCGCCACCAGGTCCATGCCGATATTCGTCGCGCCGCCGGGGCGGTTGTCGACCACGATGCTCTGCTTGAGCGTCTCGCCCATCTTCTGCGTGACCAGGCGGGTGACGATGTCGACCGCGCCGCCGGGCGCATAGGGCACCACGACACGGATCGGCTTGGAAGGATAGGCGTCCTCGGCATGGCCCAGGGCGGGCGCGCCGGCGGCGACCAGGGCGGTGGCCAGGCCGAGGCCGCGAAGGATTCGTGCGAGCGCGTGGCTGCGTAGCATGCTTTCGTCTCCGTAAGTCAGGGTTTTTTTGCCGCCGGGCCGCCAAGGGAAGCCCACCCCGTACCCGCTTCGCGGGCCCCCTCGAGGGGGCGGCGTTGGCGGACCGGCAAAGCCGGTTCCGCTACGCCCTGGATGGGTACCGAGGCTTGCGCCCGGCCTTTTTCGTCGGGCTTGATAGTGCCCCCCACTGACTGATATCGTCCAATACTTTTTCCAGCGCCGATTAATAGGCTTTCCAGATAACTCGGGATATATACCCATGGATTTTCGCCAGTTGCGCTATTTCGTCGCCGTCGCGGAAGAGCTGAGTTTCAGCGCCGCCGCCCGCCGCCTGCACATCAGCCAGCCGCCGCTCAGCATGCAGGTCAAGGCACTGGAAGATGAATTAGGGACGGAGCTTCTGGCCCGCAACAAGCGCAACGTCGCGCTGACCGAGGCCGGCCGCCTGTTCCTGGAGCAGGCCCGCCGCGCGCTCCAGCACCTGGAACGCGCCGGCGACGTCGTGCGCCAGGCGATACGCGGCGAGGCGGGCGAGATCCGCATCGCCTTCACCGCCTCGGTGCCCATGTTCGAGGCGTTTCCGCGCATGGTGCAGGACTTCCGCGGCCGCCATCCCGCCGCCCGCGCCGACCTCATCCACATGTCCACCGGCCAGCAATTGCAGGCGCTGGCGGAAAAGAGCATCGACGTGGGCTTCCTGCGCCCGTCCATCCTGTTCTGCCCGCCGCCCGGGATCCGCGTGCTGCGGCTGTGGCGGGACCGTCTCGTGGCGGTGCTGCCCGCCCGCCATCGCCTGGCCGGGGAAGATACGCCCTTGCCGCTGGCCGCGCTGTCGGAGGAGACCTTCATCCTGTTTCCGCGCGGCCTGGGCTGCGGCCTGTTCGAACACGTCACGGTCCTGGCCAGCCGCGCGGGATTCGCGCCCCACGTCGGCCAGGATGCGCGCGAAGGCGCCACCATCATCGGCCTGGTGGCGGCCGGGATGGGCGTCTCCGTCCTGCCCGAAACCTACGCCAAGACAGGAATTCCCGGCGTGGTCTACCGGCGCCTGGAAACGGACGACGCCGCCAGCGAAATCCTGCTGGCGCACCGGGCCGACGACGCGTCGCCACTGCTGGCGCGCTTTTTCGCCATGGCCGCGGAGGGCGGGCAGGCGGCCGCGGCCTGAACGCCCCGCCCCGCGCCCTACTTCGGCGCGCCGAAGAGCGTGATCGTGTGGTCCGTCAGCGTATAGCCCATTTCGTCGGCGATCTTCTGCAACCGCTTCTCGATCTGCGGGTCGTAGAATTCCCGGACCTCGCCCGTCGTGGTGCTGACGAGGTGGCCGTGATGGCGTTCGCCGTCGTTCAGTTCGTAGACGGCCTTGTTGCCGCCCAACTGGCTGCGTTGCAGCAGGCCGGCGTGCTCGAACTGCGTGAGCACCCGATACACTGTCGCCAGGCCCATTTCCACGCCATCGTTGATCAGCAGCCGGTACACGTCCTCGGCGCTGAGGTGACGCTGTTCGCTGTTACGGAACAGGTCGAGGATTTTCATGCGGGGGAAAGTGACCTTCAGGCCAATTCCCTTCAGCTCCACCGCGTCGCTCATTTGTATCTCCGCGTAATCGGTCCTGGCATCGGTCGGCACGGCGACCACCCGCCAGTATCCATCGAAGGCGGCCGGCGCGCCAGTCCGCCGCGAACGATATCCGCCCGCCGGGCAGACGGCAAGTCCCCATTTAATGGCATGATGTGCCCCATGGCCGCCCGCCCCGCCCCCGCGCCCGCGCGCATGCGACGGGCCACCTTCCCGGGAACCCCATGAATTCGACCACCCTGCATTACCGTACCTTCCTCGCCCTGCTGATCGCCGTATCCATCGCCTTCGGCTGGATCATGTGGCCCTACTACGGCGCGATCTTCTGGGGCACCATCCTCGCCATCATTTTCGCGCCGCTCCAGCGGCGGCTGGTGGCCGCGCTGGGCAAGCGGCGCAATCTCGCCGCGCTCATCACCCTGCTGCTGTGTATCGTGCTGGCCATCCTGCCCGTGGTGGTCATCACGGGCTCGCTGGTGCAGGAAGGCACGATGCTGTACCAGCAGGTCAAATCCGGCGACCTGAACTTCGGCGCCTATTTCGAACGCGCCGTGGCCGCCCTGCCGCCCTCCGTGCATAGCCTGCTGGACCGCTACGACCTTGCCGACATACGCAGCCTGCAGCAAAAGCTCAGCGCCGGCGCGGTGCAGGCCAGCCAGTTCCTGGCGACCAAGGCGTTCAGCATCGGCCAGGATACGTTCCAGTTCGTGATCAGCTTCGGCATCATGCTCTACCTGCTGTTTTTCCTGCTGCGCGACGGCAGTTCGATGGCGCGCCGGGTCACGCAGGCCATCCCGATGAGCGAAGCCTACAAGCAGCACCTGGCGCGCAAGTTCACCACGGTGATCCGCGCGACCGTCAAGGGCAATATCGCCGTGGCGGCGACCCAGGGGCTGCTGGGCGGCCTGGCGTTCTGGGTGCTGGGCATCCAGGGCGCCTTGCTGTGGGGCGTGCTGATGGGTTTCCTGTCCCTGCTGCCGGCCGTGGGCGCGGCGCTGATCTGGGTGCCGGTGGCGGCCTATTTCCTGCTGACCGGCGCGATCTGGCAAGGCGTAGGGTTGACCGCCTTCTGCGTGCTGGTCATCGGCATGGTGGACAACATCCTGCGGCCCATCCTGGTGGGCAAGGACACCAAGCTGCCCGACTGGCTGGTCCTGATTTCCACCCTGGGCGGCATGGCGCTGTTCGGCCTGAACGGCTTCGTCATCGGGCCGCTGGTGGCGGCGCTGTTCACCGCCGTGTGGGACCTGTTCGCCTCCGACGGCCAATCGCTGCCCTCGGGCGAAGTGCTGGACGCCGGCAACCTGCCGCCGCCCGAAGACGAGTAGGCAGGACGGGCGCGCGCCGCGCGCGCCCTACCCGGCTACCTGCCTACGCCGACTCCCAGGGAAATTCGATCAGGTCGCCGTACAGGCGGCGCAGCGTCGCCTTGACCTCGGGCGACTGCTGGTAGATGGCGATGAACTTCAGCAGGCGCGCATCCTCGGCCCGTTCGGGCAGCGTCACCCAGCGGATGGCGTAGCGGCGCACGTTGGCGGGGTCGCCGTTGTCGAAGGCCAGGCCGTCCTTTTCATCCAGGCCGCCATGCCGGGCGAAGGTCGTGTAGGTGACGGAGGCGGTGACGTCGTCGAAGGTGCGCGCGGCCTGCGCGCCCTCGATGGAGACGAACTTCAGCTTGCGCGGATTGTCCGTCACGTCCAGCAGCGTGGCTTTCTCCTCGACGCCCGCCCGCAGCCGGATCAGGCCCATGGACTGCAACAGCAACAACGCGCGGCCCGTGTTCACCGGATCGGCCGGGATGCCGATGGAGGCGCCGTGCGGCATGGCGTCGCCGCGCTTGAGCTTGCGGGAAAACAGGCCCATGGTGGTGGAGTAGCCGTAGGCGATGGGCGCCAGGTTCTGGCCGCGGCTCTTGTTGAACAGGTCGAGGAAAGGCGCGTGCTGGAAGTAATTCACGTCCAGCGAGCCTTCGGCGACGCCCAGGTTGGGCATCACCCAGTCGGCCAGTTCGACCAGCCTGGCCTGCACCCCCTGCGCGCGGGCCTGGTCGATGGCGATTTCGGTGGCCTCGTTGGCGATGCTGGGGATCACGCCGATGCGCAGCGGCGCATTCTGCGCCCGCGCCGGCCGCATGGCCGGCAGGGGCAGCGCGGCGGCCGCGCCCAGGGCGGCCAGCACGCTGCGGCGGATGCGCCCATGCCGCGTCATGCGGCCTCGCCGTCCTGCGGCACGGGGGCCTCGCCGCAGGGATGGAATTCTCCGCTTTCCGGGTCGCGCACGAACAGCAGGCCGGTGGCGACGCCGAAATAGGCGCCGTGCAGCTCCAGCTCGCCGCGTTGCACGCGCTGGCGGATATAGGGGAAGGTCATCAGGTTCTGCAGGCTGTGTTCGACCACTGCCAGTTCCAGCAGGCGCAGGTCGCCGGCGCGGTCCTTGCCCGAGAATTTCAACTGGTTGGCGGTGCCGCTGATCTGCGACATCCACTTGCCGATGAAGTCGCCCTTGGCCAGCGGCTCGGCATCGTCGTAATAGGAACGGATGCCGCCACAGGACGCATGGCCCATCACCACGATGTGCTTGACGTTCAAGCCGTTGACGGCGAATTCGATGGCCGAGCTGGTGCCGTGGTAGTGCGAATCGGGCTGGTAGGGCGGCACCAGGTTGGCGACGTTGCGCAGCACGAACATCTCGCCGGGACCGGCATCGAAGATCAACTCGGGCGCCACGCGCGAATCGCAGCAGCCGATCACCATGATTTCCGGGTTCTGGCCTTTTTCGGCCAACTGGCGGAAGCGGGTGCGTTCGGCCGGGAAACGGCCGCTGAGAAAGGCCTGGTAGCCCGAGAAAAGACGGTCGGGAAAGGAGGAAGTTTTGCTCATGGCGACAACCTATTGAAGCGGAACCGGAGGTACCGGATAAAGCGCATTTTACCGGGCTGTCCGTCAACCGGCCGCAAAAGCCGGAGCGGCAAGCAGGGTTGTCCGCCTTAAAATCGGTCCATGCCTGCCCTTCGCCCCTCCCGCCCCTGCTCTGCCGGCCAGGACGCGGCCCCGTCCGCGGGCCGCGCGCCGGCGGACGGCCGCGCGCGGGACCCGTCCATGCCCGAGGCGGCCGGCGCCGGCCATCTCTCCGGCCACCTTTTCGGCGATCCGGAAGCGGAAGCGCCGTGGGATGAAGCCATCGCGCCCGGCGCCGTGCTGCTGCGCCGCCACGCCTGCGCCCGCGCCGAGGCCCTGCTGGCGGCCGCGCGCGAGGTGGTCGCCGCCGCGCCGATGCGCCATCTGGTCACGCCCGGCGGCCAGACCATGTCGGTGGCCATGACCAATTGCGGCGAATGGGGCTGGGTGTCGGACCGGCGCGGCTATCGCTACGACCCCGTCGATCCCGCCAGCGGCCGGCCCTGGCCGCCCATGCCCGCCGTTTTCCTGGAGGTGGCGCGCGAGGCCGCCGCCCGCGCCGGCTATCCGGACTTCGCGCCGCAGGCCTGCCTGATGAACTTGTACCGTCCCGGCGCCCGGCTGACCCTGCACCAGGACCGCGACGAGCTGGATCTCGCGGCGCCCATCGTCTCGGTATCGCTGGGGCTGCCGGCGATTTTCCTGTTCGGCGGCCTGCTGCGCAGCGAGCGTCCGCGCCGCTATCCCTTGCAACACGGCGACGTCGCCGTCTGGGGCGGGCCGTCGCGGCTGGCCTTCCACGGCGTCGCGCCGCTGGCCGAGGGGCATCATCCCGCCACCGGCGCGGTGAGATTGAACCTGACTTTTCGCAAGACGCGCTGAAAGGCGGCCGCGCCGCCTCAACCGCGCGGATGGTGCTGCGCGTGCAGGACCTTCAGGCGCTCCCGCGCCACGTGCGTATAGATCTGCGTGGTCGAGATATCCGCGTGGCCCAGCAGCAGTTGCACCACCCGCAGGTCGGCCCCGTGGTTCACCAAATGCGTGGCGAAGGCATGGCGCAGCACGTGCGGGGAGATGGGTGCGTGGATGCCCGCCTCCTTCGCATAGCGGCCGATGATCAGCCAGAAATTCTGGCGATGCATGCCCTCGCCGCGCACCGTCAGGAACAGCGCATCCGACGGCCGTCCCTTGGCCAGCAGCGGCCGCGCCTCGCGCGCATAGCGGTCGACCCAGTGCGCGGCCTCGGCGCCCAGCGGCACCAGGCGGTCCTTGCCGCCCTTGCCGCCCACCACGCGCACCACGCCCTCGTTCAGGTTGACGTCCAGCAATGACAGGCCGATCAGCTCGGAGACCCGCAAGCCGGTGGCGTACAAGGTCTCCAGCATGGCCTTGTCGCGCAGGCCCAGCTCCGTCAAGGGTTGCGGCGCGGCCAGCAGCGCCTCGACCTGGGCTTCGCTCAGCGTCTTGGGGCTGCGCATGGGCTGCTTGGCCGACCGCACCGCCAGGCAGGGATCCTCGGCGACCAGGCGCTCCCGCATGGCCCATTGGAAATAGCGCCGCAAGGCGGCCAGGCGCCGGTTGGCGGTGGTCGGGCGGGTATCGCGGTGCACGGCGGCGAACCAGGACTCGATGTCGCCGGCCCGCGCCTGCGTCAGGCCGCGGCCGGCGTGGCCGCGCAGCCAGACGTCGAAGCTGGCCAGGTCGTTGCGGTAGGCGTTCAGGGTGTTGCGCGCCAGGCCGTCCTCCAGCCAGAGCGCGTCGAGGAAATCCGCGATGCCGGGATCGACGTCGGTGCGGCTCTGGATGGAGGGGGTCTGCGCCGCGCCGTCCGGCGCGGCCTGGGCCGGGGTATCCGCCATCACGCCGCCGGCGCCGCGCTGACGCCGGCGTCGCTGTCGTTGGCGGCCTCCTGGCGCCGGCTGCGTTCCAGCCAGGCGTTGTAGCCGCCAGCCAGCGCCCAGGCATTGCGGTAGCCGGCCTTCTTCAGCCTGGCGGCCAGGTAGGCCGCGGAGATTTCGTCCGGGCAGGCGCAATACACGACGATGCGCGCATCCAGCGGCCACGCCGGCGGCCGGGTGGCGATGGGATCGCGCGGATCGAACATGATCGCGCCCGGCAAGGGATTCTCGCCGCTGCCCCGCACGTCCAGCAGCACGACCTCGCAGCCTTCCTCCCTGGCCGCCTGCCAGGCGTCCAGCTCGTCCAGCGTCACGCGCGGCACGTGGCTCAGGCGGGCTATCGTGAACCGGCGGCGGAACAGGCGGTAGGCCAGGTACAGGGCCAACGCCGCGCCCAGCGCGCCCAGGCCGTAGGCGCCATAGCGGCCCAGCGTGTCCAGCACCTGTCCCAGCATGTCGTTGAACGCCGCGCCGACGATCATGGCCGAGCCGGCCCACAGCAGCGTGCCCGCCGCGTCGAAGGCCAGGAAACGGCGCATCGGCAGGCGGGTCAGGCCGGACATCACCGTCGACAAGGCGCTGGCGCCCGGCAGGAACTTGGCCACGAGCAGGATGGCGGGACCGGTGCGCAGGTACAGCGACTGCGTCTGGCGGATGCAGGAATCGCGCGACAGGGAGACGCGGCAGACCGTGGCCAGCAGGCCGGCGCCGTAGCGCTTGCCGCCGTGATACCACGCGGTGTCGGCGATCAGCCCGCCGGCCGCCGCGGCCAGCAGCACCGCCTGCCACGCCAGGTCGCCATGCATCACCATGGCGCCGGCGACGACCAGGATGGGATAGGCCGGCAGCGGCAGCCCCGCCTGCTCCAGCAGGACATTGGCGAAAACCAGCAGCGGGCCGTAGTCATGCAACAGGGTCTGGATATCTTTCACGGCAATCCCGATATTCTTCAATGCCCGCGGCCGGCCCGGGTCTGTCGACGCCGGCGCCGGCCGCGCATGGCGGCGCGCGCGGGCGCGCGCCAGGGCACGCCGCCACCATACCGCATAATTGGGGGCGCGCCGGCGGATTTTCAACCGGCAACCATTCGATTCGAGCAGGGAACGCCATGCGTCGCTATCTCTTCCTCATCCGCATCATCTGCGTCGGCATCCTGGCCCATGCCTATGTCGGCGCCCGCCTGATTCCCGATGCCCCGGTCAGCCCCGCCGCGCGCTGGGGCGCCGTCATCTTCCTGTTGCTGTCCTGCCTGGTGATCCCGGCCGGCTTCCTCAGCCGCCGCCTGCCGCGCTGGTTTTCGGAGGTCTTCGGCTGGATAGGCCTGCTGCTGATGGGGTATTTCTCCTCGCTGTTCGTCCTGACCCTGTTGCGCGATCTGTTCCTGCTGTCGATATGGGTCGCCGGCGCGGTGAGCGGCCGCGCCCTGCCCGGCGCCGGCACTCTGGCCGATACCGCCATCGCCGTGCCCCTGCTGGCCCTGGGAAGCAGCCTGGTCGGCCTGTACAACGCCCGCCGGCGCGCGCCGGTCCGCCCGGTGGACGTGCCGATTCCCGGGCTGCCGCCCGCCCTGCAGGGCTTCACCATCGCCCAGATCACCGACGTGCACGTGGGCCCGACCATCAAGCGGCGCTACGTGGACGCCATCGTCGACGCCGTCAATGCCTTGCAGGCCGACCTCATCGCCGTCACCGGCGACGTGGTGGACGGCAGCGTGGCGCGCCTGTCGGCGCACACCCGGCCCCTGGCCCGGCTGCAGGCGCGCCACGGCGCCTACCTGGTAACCGGCAATCACGAGTACTACTCCGGCGTCGATGCCTGGGTGGCCGAATTCGAACGCCTGGGCCTGAACGTGCTGCTGAACCGCCACGTGGTCATCGAGCACGAGGGCGCGCGGCTGGTCGTGGCCGGCGTGACCGACTACGGCGCCGGCGCCTACGATCCGTCCCAGCAAAGCGACCCGGAAAAGGCCTTGGCCGGCGCGCCGGCGGACGCCAACGTGCGCATCCTGCTGGCGCACCAGCCGCGCACGGCCTTCGCCGCCGAGCCGGCGGGCTATACGCTGCAGTTGTCCGGCCATACCCATGGCGGGCAGTTCCTGCCCTGGAATTTCTTCGTGCGCCTGCAGCAGCCCTTCACGGCCGGCCTGCGGCGCCTGGGGCGGCTATGGGTCTACACCAGCCGCGGCACCGGCTACTGGGGCCCGCCCAAGCGCGTCGGCGCGCCCTCGGAGATCACGCGCATCCGGCTGGTGGCGGCGCGCTGACGCCCGCGGGCGTCAGTCCGCCTCACCGCCCGGCGTGGTCGGCAGGTGCAGGCGGCCGGTATGGTAGTCGTAGCCGTAGACCTCGCCGTAGCGGCCCCATTCCACCGCCACCTTGAGCACGCGCTCGGCCTCGTCGGGCTTGAGGAATTCCTCCAGCATCTCCAGGAACTGCCTCTCCGGCAATTCGCCCGTGGCCTCCTGCTCCAGCGAATGGCGGATGTTGGCCGCCAGCGGGATGTGCGCCACCAACTGGCGCCCGAACAGCGCCTGCCGTTCCTGCTGGTCGGCGGCGGCGTAGCGGCGGCCGGCGGCCGTCAGCGTGATGTCGCCATGCTCGACCAGCGCCAGGCCCAGCAGGCCCAGGGCTTCGTAGGCGGGGAAGAGTTCCTCGTCCGGCAGGCCGGCCTCCTCGGCCAGGCGCGGCAGGTCGGCGCGGCCGTTGAGCGGCGGCTCGGCCAGCAGCTCCAGCACTTCCTCCATGCGGCCGACGTTGGCGTCGGGCAGGCGGTAGCCGTGGTGCACTTCCTGCGCCGGCGCGCCGGCCGCGGTCGCCGGCGCGGGACGCGCCGTCATCAGGCCGTAGACCTGGTCGACCAGCGCGCGCACCTCGGCCGACTCGGCGTTGCGCGGGCGCGGCAGGTGCACGCGGATCTCGTCGCGCACGCGGCCCGGGTCGCTGGCGAATATCAGGATGCGGTCGGCCATCATCACCGCTTCCTCGATGTTGTGCGACACCACCAGGATGCCGCGCGTGCTGATGCGTCGCTCGTCCCACAGCTCCAGCATGTCGTCGCGCAGCGTCTCGCCGGTCAGCACGTCCAGCGCTGAAAAGGCCTCGTCCATCAGCAGCACGTCGGGGTCGGTCGCCAGGGCGCGCGCGATGCCCACGCGCTGGCGCATGCCGCCCGACAGTTCGCGCGGCAAGGCGCCGCCGAAGCCGGCCAGCCCGATCAGTTCCAGCGCCGCCTCGGCGCGCTGCTCGCGCTCGGCCAGCGGCACGCCCTGCGCCTCCAGGCCCAGGGCCACGTTCTGCCGCACGGTCAGCCAGGGAAACAGCGCGAAGGACTGGAACACCATGGCCACGCCCGAGGCCGGTCCGTACAGGGGCTGGCCCCGGTACTTGACCTGGCCCTGGTCGGCGGGAATCAAGCCCGCCATGATGCGCAGCAGCGTCGACTTGCCCGAACCGGACTTGCCCAGCAAGGCCACGATCTCGCCGTCGCGCAACTGGAAATCCACGCCCTCCAGCACCGAGCGGTTGGTGCCGTCCGCCGTCTGGAACATCTTGCTGACCCCGCTCAGGTCCAGCAGGAAACTGGCTTTGCCGTTCATCGCCCTACTCCCTTGCCGGCGGCCCGCATGGCCGCCCCGCCTTTATCCAAGCCGCCGCCCCTTGCCGGGGCGGCGCATCCGCCGCGCCAGCGCGCGGCGACCTCATATATGTCCCGCCGCGCCTACCGGCTCCACTTCTCGGCCTGCAAATACAGGCGCCGCCAGAAGTACCGGTTCAGTCCCATCACGAAGATGCACATCACGCCGATGCCGAGCGCGATGCGCGGGAAATCGCCTTTTTCGGTCATCTCGGCGATATAGCCGCCCAGGCCGGTCGCCGTCAGCGTGGTCTTGCCCCAGGTCACGACCTCGGACACGATGCTGGCGTTCCAGGAGCCGCCGCTGGCCGTGATGGCGCCGGTGACGAAGCTGGGGAACACGGCGGGCAGGTAGAAGCGCTTCCACTTCAGCCAGCCCTTCAGGCCCAGGTTGTCGGCGGCATAGCGCAATTCGCTGGGAATGGTGCTGGCGCCGGCCACCACGTTGAAGAGGATGTACCACTGCGTGCCGAAAATCATCAAGGGGCTGAGCCAGACTTCCGGGTTCAGGTCGAAGGCGACGATGGCCACCACCGCCAGCGGGAACAGCAGGTTGGACGGGAACGCCGCCAGCAACTGGGCCAGCGCCTGGATGCGCTGCGACAGGCGCGGGCGCAGGCCGATCATGATGCCCAGCGGCACCCAGATCAGCGACGCCAGCAAGATCAGCACCATCACCCGCACCAGCGTGATGCCGCCCAGGCCCAGCACGCGCAGGGCTTCGGACCAGCCCACTTCGGCGTGCACGAAGACGGCCAGGCGCCAGACGGCGAGCAGGGCCAGCGCCGTGAGCAGCGCGTCGACCATGCGCTCGCGCAGCGGGTTGACGGCGCGGACGCGGGCGCGCACCGAGGTGCCGTCATAGCCGCGGCGGAACCAGCCCAGGGCGCGTTCGCCGCGCTGCGCCAGGCCCAGCGACAGGGCGCGGGTCAGCCGGCCGCGGCGCAGCAGGTCCAGCACCCAGGATTGCTGGGCGGTGTTGCCCTGCGTGTCCTCGAAGCGGAACTTGTCGGCCCAGGCCAGCAGCGGGCGGAAGAACAACTGGTCGTACAGCAGGATGCCCACCGCCATGGCGATGATGGCGTAGAAAATGGCGTGCAGGTCCTGCTGGTCGATGGCCGCCGCGATATAGGAACCGATGCCGGGCAGCTTGATGTCCTGGTTGGACACGGTGATGGCCTCGGAGGCCACCACGAAGAACCAGCCGCCCGACATCGACAGCATCATGTTCCACAGCAGCGCGGGCGTGGCGTACGGCAGCTCCAGGCGCCAGAAACGCTGCCAGCCGCTCAGACGGAAGACGCGCGCGGCCTCGTTCAGTTCCGAGGGCACGGTGCGGATGGACTGGTACAGGCTCAGCGCCATGTTCCACGCCTGGGAAGTGAAGATGGCGAAGATGGCCGCGCATTCCACGCCCAGCAGGCGGCCCGGGAACAGCGCGATGAAGCCGGTCACCGTGATCGACAGGAAGCCCAGGATGGGGATGGACTGCAGGATGTCCACCATCGGCACCAGGATCTTCTCCGCGGTGCGCGATTTCGACGCCACGGCCGCGAAGACGAAGCTGAACGCCAGCGACACGGCCAGCGCGATGAACATGCGCAGCGTGGTCCGCAGCAGGTAATAAGGCAGGTAGGCGGGATCCAGCGAAATCGGCAGTTGCTGGCCGACGGAGTATGGCGTGGCCATCTCCTTGGCGCCGAAGGCGAGGATCACCAGGAAACCCAGGACGAGCGGCAACAAAAGCCAGTCCCAACGATTGGGACGGGTGCCGGGCAGGCGCTCCAGGCGCCGGATGTCGAAGAAAGGATGCATGCCGGGCTCCGGCGCGAGGCTGCTTAAACAAATACCCGACCTGCGCCGGATCCGTTCCGCCCGGGTTGGACGCCGCATGCGCAGCCACGTGCACATTGCACGCGCATGTCCGCGTAAACCCCTAGGGCGTGCGCAAATTAGCATGGTGGCGCTGTCATAGTCCATTCAAAAATCTGCCTTGCCGCTGCCGTTGCGGCTAATGCGCCACGCCGCCGTGCCGGCGAGCGGCGGCGCATGAAAAACGGCTGAATTTCCGCTTGAAAAACGCCTGAATGGACCCTGGAGGAAAGATGCTTATGCGGGGGCTGCCGGACGTTTTGGTATACGATCCCAGCCTTCACATTTTTACGCATCGTTCACGCCCCCCAGATGGCCAGTACGCCAGAAACCGACAACGCTGACGCTCCATTGGTCACGCGGCCCGCCTTCGCGCATTTCCTTCTTTCCCGCTTCGGCGCCTCGCTCGCCTACCAGATGGTCTCGGTCGCCGTCGGCTGGCAGATCTACGCCCTCACCGGCAGCGCCATGGACCTGGGCCTGATCGGGCTGGCGCAGTTCCTGCCCATGCTGCTGCTGACCCTGGTGGTGGGGCACGTGGCCGACCGCTACGACCGGCGCAAGATCCTGGCGGTCTGCCTGACGGTCGAGGCCCTGTCCGCGTCCGTGCTGTCGGCCGTGTCGCTCGCCGGCGAGGCCAACCACTACGTGGTCTACGCCTGCATCATCGTCATGAGCGCGTCGCGCGCCTTCGAATCCCCCACCATGCCCACGCTGATCCCGGCCGTGGTGCCGCGGGTGCTGATTCCGCGCGCGACCGCCATGTCGGCCTCGTCCAACCAGATCGCCCAGATCGCCGGGCCGGCGCTGGGCGGCGTGGGCTATGCGCTGGGCGCGGGCTGGGTCTACGCCCTGACCGCCGCCTGCTATTTCGTCGCCCTGCTTTCCATGCTCACGCTGAAGACCGAGGGCCTGCCGTCGCGCAAGGAGCCCACCACCTGGCGCACGCTGTTCGCGGGCTTTACCTTCATCGCCAGCCGCCGCATCCTGCTGGGCACGCTGACGCTGGACCTGTTCGCCGTGCTGCTGGGCGGCGCCACGGCCCTGCTGCCCATCTTCGCCAAGGACATCCTGCACGCCGGCCCCTGGGCGCTGGGCATGCTGCGCGCGGCGCCGGCCGTCGGCGCGGTCAGCATGGCGCTGGTGCTGGGGCGCAAGAACCTGACGGGCAATATCGGCATGACGCTGTTCGGCGCGCTGTTCGCCTTCGGCATCGCCACCATGGTGTTCGGCATCTCGACCTCGATACCGGTCTCCATCGTCGCCCTGATGGTGCTGGGCGCGGCCGACTCCATCAGCGTGGTGGTCCGGTCGTCCCTGGTCCAGTTGAACACGCCCAACGAAATGCTGGGACGGGTCAGCGCCATCAACATGCTGTTCATCGGGACGTCCAACCAGATGGGCGAATTCCGCGCCGGCATCATGGCCTCCCTGACCGGCGCCGTCCCCGCCGTCGTCCTGGGCGGCGTCGGCACCATCGCCGTCGCCGCGATATGGATGTGGCGCTACCCGGAATTGCGGCGGCTGCGATCGCTGCACAACGTCACGCCCGAAACGGGCTGAGGCGCGTGAGCGGGCGGCGCGGGACACCTTGTCTGCGCCTACAATCAAAACGCCTCGGCGCGGATGCCGGGGGTTCTACTTGCCTGGGATGACGCCGACTATCATGACCGACCGGATTTTTGCGCTGTTGGGCGCGCTGAATATGTTCGTCGCCGTGGCCGCCGGGGCGTTTGGGGCGCATGGCTTGAAGGCGCGGCTCAGCGCGGAGATGCTGGCGATCTGGCAGACGGGGGTGACCTATCAGATGGCGCATGGCCTGGGGTTGCTGGCCATCGCCGCGCTGGCGCCGCGCTTCGGCTCGTCGCTGCTGACCGGCGCCGGCTGGCTGATGTTCGCCGGCATCGAGATCTTCAGCGGCAGCCTGTATGTGCTGGCCCTGAGCAACGTGCGCTGGCTGGGCGCCATCACGCCCATCGGCGGGCTGGGATTCCTGGCGGGCTGGCTGCTGGTGGCCCTGGCCGCCTGGCGCGGGCCGACGGCTTGAGGCGGCGTGTCCCGCGCGGTGCGCGCCGCGCGGGACACGCTACGAAGCCCGTTCCCCCGCCACCACGCCGCGGCCCTGGCCCGTGACGAGGTGGAGGCGCACGCTCAACGCCACCGAGACCGCGAGGAAGGCGCCGATCAGGCCGGCCACGCCGGCCCAGCCGGCCCATTCCCAGCACTTGCCGCCGACCGAGCCCAGCACGCTGGAGCCCAGGTAATACGCCAGCAGGTAGAGCGACGCGGCCTGCGCCTTGTAGCCGCGCGCCAACTGGCCGACCCAGCCGCTGGCCACCGAATGGGACGCGAAGAAGCCGAAGGTCAGCACCACCACGCCCGCCACCATGACGGCCAGGTTGGCCGCCAGGGTCAACAGCAGCCCCGCCAGCATGGTGCCCACGCCCATGCAGAGCATGGCGCCGCGTCCGTAGCGGTCCGCCAGCCGGCCGAACAGCGCGGACGCGAAAATGCCCACCACATAGACGGCGAAGATCGCGCTGATCACGCTCTGGCTCAGGGAATACGGCGGCGCCAGCAGGCGAAAGCCGGCGTAGTTGTAGATGGTGACGAAGCTGCCCATCAACAGGAAGCCCAGCGCGAACAGGGACAGCAGATTGGCGTCGGCCAGGTGCGTGGCGAAGCCCTGGCGCGCCGCCGCCCAACCGCCGCCGCGCTGCGGCTTGAAATGGCGCGAAGCCGGCAGCGCCAGCACGAACAGCACGCCCGCCAGCACGCCCACCGCGCCGACGACGACCAGCGCCAGGCGCCAGCCGCCATGATCGGCCAGCAGGCCGGTGATCACCCGCCCCATCATGCCGCCGAAAGCGCTGCCGCCGATGTACAGGCCCATGGCGAAACCGAGATCGGACGAAGACACTTCCTCGGCCAGGTAGGCCATGGCCACCGCCGGCACGCCGCCCAGCACCAGGCCTTGCAGGGCGCGCACGGCCAATAGCGCGTGCCAGTCCGGCGTCGCGGCCACCGCCAGCGTCAGCACGCCGGAGGCGAACAGCGAGGCCGCCATCACGGGCTTGCGCGGCAGGCGGCCGGACCAGAAGCCGACCAGGAAGATGGCCAGGGCCAGCAGGCCCGTGGTCAGGGACAGCGACAGGCTGCTCTGCGCCGGCGAGACGTTGAAATGCTCGGCGAACAGCGGCAGCAAGGGCTGCACGCAGTACATCAGCGAGAAGGTCGAGAAGCCGGCGGCGAACAGCGCCCAATTGGCGCGGCGGAAGGCCGCGGTGCCGCGCCGCAGATAGGGAACGGATTCGGTCTGTGCGGCGGGCGAGGCGGATGAAGGCATCCACGTAAGGTAGTCTCATGGCGGCTATCTGTCCAATCCATGGGAATGGGATCCCGCGCCCGGCCGGGCGCGCCCTTCAATCCTCGTCCTCGAACGACGGCCCCGGCTCGTCCTGGAGCACCTTCTTCAACGCCGCGAGAAAGCGCCTGGCCATCAAGGGCAATGGCTGCAATTCCGAATACGTGGCCCAAATGCCGATATGCGCGGGCGGAACGATGGGACGCACGGCCAGTCCCGCCCGCGTCCGCGGTCCCACGCACCAGCTATCCACCAGCGCCGGCCCCAGCCCCTGCTGGACGAACGCCAGCGCGGTCACGGGCGAATGCACTTCGATGGCCGCGGGCGTGCGGTTCGGCGCATAGCCCAGGTAAGCGGTCAGCACGCGCCCCAGGGGCGCGTCGGCCGGATAACCTATCCACGCCCCCGCGGCGAAATCCGCCGGCGCGACGGCCTGGCAGCGAGCCAGCGGATGATCGCTCGGCATGACGCACACCACCTCGCTGCGACCCAGCTCCACCGAAACCAGGTTGGGATGGACCGGCGGCCGCATGGACACCGCGATGTCGGCCTGCCCGCTGAGAAAGTGCCCCGCCAGTTCGTCGTAGGTCGAACTCCGATAGTCCACCCTCGCCTGCCCGCGTCCCTGCCGCAGCACGGCGAGGGCTTGCGGCACCATGCGCTGGCCGAAGCTGGCGCTGGAAATCACCCGCAGCGCGCCGGCGCCGGCCTGCGCCAGGTTGGCGGCCAGTTCATTGACGCGTTGAATGCCGCCATAGACCTGCTCGACCTCCGCGAACAGGCGGCGCGCCTCGGCGGTGGGCGCCAACCGGCTGCGGCTGCGCTCGAACAGCGGAAAGCGCAGCCGGCTTTCCGTCAAGGCCAGCACGCGGCTGATGGCCGGCTGCGACACGTGCAGCATGCGGCCGGCGCCGCTGATCGAGCCGGTCAGCATGATGGCGCGGAAAACCTCGATCTGGCGCAGGTTCAACGGCGGCCGCGTGCCGCTCCCGGCCGCGTCGGCCGAATCGTCATCATCCAGGCCGTCTTCGCGCGGCGCATCGGCGGTGTCGGGCATCGTGCCGCCTCCCCTTTTTCAGTCGTTTCACGATAACGGCGGATTATAGGTTTTCCATATTTTTTGATATGCGGCTTCCCGCTGCCCGGTGCTAGTCTGCCGCCCTGTCTCCAACAAAACGTCACGCGCCACACCGGCTCGCCGCCAGGTCCACGACCAAGGACCGAAGCGGCACGCCGCGCTACGCAACGACGTCCTCAGCCGCAGAAACCCAGGGGAAACCTTCATGCCGCAACCGTCCTTCCGCCCATCCGTCTTCCGTCCTTCGATCGCATTCCGCCTGTTGGGCGCCACCCTGGCGCTGGCGTGTGCAGCCGGCGCCGCCCACGGCGCCGGCAACTGGCCCGACCATCCCGTGACCTTCATCGTGCCTTCCGCCGCCGGCGGCTCGCCGGACGTGCTGTCGCGCCTGGTGACGACGCAACTGGCCAAGCAGGTGAACGGCTCGGTGATCGTCGAAAACCGTCCCGGCGCCGCCGGCAACATCGGCATCAACCTGATCAAGCGCGCCGCCCCGGACGGCTACACCATCGGCTACGGCAACATCAACACCCTGGCGGTGAACCGCTCGCTGTTCAAGTCGCTGCCCTACGACGTCGACAAGGACCTGACGCCGGTCGCCCACATGTTCGACCTGTACAACGTGCTGATCGTGCCCGCCGACTCGCCCGCGCACAGCGTGCAGGAGCTGATCGACCTGGCCCGCAAGCGGCCGGGCCGCCTGTCCTACGGCGCGCCGGGCGTGGGCACCACCGGCCACATGGGCGGCGAGCTGTTCAAGAGCATGGCGAAGATCGACGTCATGTTCATCCCGTACAACGGCGGCCCCGCCGCCATCCAGGACCTGCTGGGCGGCCGCATCGACTACCTGTTCGCCAACTCCTCGGAAGCCGGCCCGCTGGTCAAGAGCGGCAAGGTGCGCGCGCTGGGCGTCAGCAGCCTCAAGCGCCTAGCGCTGTTCCCCGACGTGCCCACCCTGGACGAGTCCGGCTTGAAGGGCTACGAGACCGTGGCCTGGGGCGGCGTGGTGGCGCCGGCGCACACCCCGGCCGACGTGGTCGCCAGGATCAACAGCGAGATCGACGCCGCGCTGCAGTCCAAGGAAGTGCTCGACGGCCTGGCCACGCTGGGCGCCGTGCCCGCCGGCGGCAGCCCCGCGGAATTCAAGCAACTGATCGACAGCGAAACCAGGAAGTGGCACGACATCATCGAGTCGGCCCACATCGAGAAACTGGACTGATACGCCGCCAGCCGCGCCGCGACCGCGCGCCCCGCCGCCCGGCCGCGGCGCCATCCCAGGGAATACACGGAACGCCATGCAGCAGCAACCCGACCTCATCCTCGCCAATGCCCTCGTCGTCGACGGCAGCGGCGCCGGCCGCTACACGGCCGACGTCGCCATCGCCGGCGAACGCATCGCCGCCGTCGGCCGCTTTCCCGACGCGACGGCGCCGCGCCTGGACGTCTCGGGCCTGGCTGTGGCGCCGGGTTTCATCGACTCCCACACGCACGACGACGGCTATCTGCTGGCGCATCCCGACATGACGCCCAAGGTCTCGCAGGGCATCACCACGGTGGTGACCGGCAATTGCGGCATCAGCCTGGCGCCGCTGGTGCGCGCGCAGGTCCCCCAGCCGCTGGACCTGCTGGGGCCGCCCGAACTGTTCCGCTACCCGCGTTTCGCCGACTGGATCGCGGACCTGCGCGCGACGCCCGCCGCCGTCAACGTCATTCCCCTGGTCGGCCACACCACGCTGCGCGTGGCCGCCATGGACGACACCCAGCGCGCCGCCACGCCGGCGGAGATCGCCGCCATGCAGGCGATGATGGAAGAAGCCTTGCAGGCCGGCGCCTTCGGCATGTCCACCGGCACCTTCTATCCGCCGGCGGCGCACGCGCCGACCGAGGAAATCATGGCCGTGGGCGCGCCCATCCGCGCGCGCGGCGGCTTGTACGCCACCCATCTGCGCGACGAAACCGACCAGATCGTGCCGGCCATGCAGGAAGCCCTGGACATCGGCCGCGCGCTGGACTGCCTGGTGGTCTTCTCGCACCACAAGCTGGCCGGCCAGGCCAACCACGGCCGCTCGGTCGAAACGCTGGCGATGATAGACCGCGCGGCCCCGCTGCAACCGGTCTGCCTGGACTGCCACCCCTATCCCGCGACGTCCACCATGCTGCGCCTGGACCGCGTGCGCATCGCGCGCCGCACCATGATCACCTGGTCCAAGGGCCATCCGCCGGCCAAGGGACGCGATTTCGCCGACCTGATGGCCGAGCTGGGCCTGGACGAGCAGCAGTTGCTGGAAAAGCTGGCGCCCGCCGGCGCCATCTACTTCCTGATGGACGAGCAGGACGTGCGCCGCATCATGGCGCACCCGGCCGCCATGGTGGGCTCGGACGGGTTGCCCTTCGACCCGCATCCGCACCCCCGCCAATGGGGCACGTTCACCAACGTGCTGCGCACCCTGGTGCGCGAACAGTCCGTCCTGACGCTGGAAGCCGCGGTGCACAAGATGACCGGCCTGGCGGCCCGCAACTACGGCCTGGCCGAGCGCGGACTGCTGCGGCCGGGCTATTATGCGGATCTGGTCCTGTTCGATCCCGAACGGGTCGGCGACCGCGCCACCTTCGAGGCGCCGGTGCAGGCCAGCCAGGGCATCCACGGGGTCTGGGTCAACGGCCGGCGCGTGTGGGCCGACGGCGCGGCGGGCACGGCCCGGCCCGGCCAGGTGCTGGCGCCCGCGCGCCGCGGAAAGGCCGGCGCCTGATACCGGCGCCTGATACCGCCCCCCGGCCCGCGGCCCTGTCGCCGCCCCGGCCCGACCGAGGACCGGAACCCTGCATATATCGGAGTATTTTTCGTGACCAACGCTATATCCGGCCTCTACCTGGGCATCCTCGGCGGCATGGGCCCCATGGCCGGCGCCGCCTTCGCCGAACGGCTGGTGGCCCTCACCCCGGCCGCGCGCGACCAGGACCACATTCCCGCCCTGCTGGTGAACGATCCCCGCGTCCCCGACCGCACCGCCGCCAAGCTGGCCGGCGGCGAAGATCCCCTGCCCGCCATGTCGCGCGGCATCGCGCTGCTGAACGGCGCCGGCGCGCGGCTGATCGCCATTCCCTGCAACACCGCCCACCTGTGGTACGACGAACTGGTGGCGGCCTCGCCGGCGCCGGTGCTGCACATCATCGAATCGGTGGTGGAAGACCTGCGCCGGCGCGGCATCCACGGCGGCCCCATCGGCCTGATGGGCACCGAGGGCACGCTGCGCATGGGCCTGTACCAGCGCCACCTGGAGCGCCACGGCTACGAATGCGTGGTGCCGACCGAGGAAGAAATGACGGCGTACTGCACGCCGTCCATCGCCGCCGTCAAGGCCAACCGCCTGGCCGAGTCCTTCGAGCCGGCGGCCGCCTGCATCCGCGCCCTGGCGGCGCGCGGCGCGGTGGCGGTGGCCCTGGGCTGCACGGAGCTGCCCCTGGCCATCCCGCACGACCGCCGCGGCGAGTTCAGCGTGCCCCTGACCGACTCCATCGACGCCCTGGCCCTGGCCGCGATCCAGCGCTACCAGGAAGACATGGGGGCCGGCCGCAAGACCGCCTGACCGCGGCGCGGCCGCGCCCCGCTCCCCTCACGCGCCCAGGTAGGCCTTGCGCACGTCGGCGTTGACCAGCAGGTTGGCGCCGGTGTCGTGCATCACCACCCGGCCGTTCTCCAGCACGTACCCGCGGTCGGCCACCTGCAGCGCCTTGTTGGCGTTCTGTTCGACCAGGAACACCGTCACGCCCTGGTCGCGGATGGTGCGGATGATGTCGAAGATCTGCGCGATGATCAGCGGCGCCAGTCCCAGCGTCGGCTCGTCCAGCAGCAACAGGCTGGGCCGGGTCATCAGCGCGCGGCCGATGGCCAGCATCTGCTGCTCGCCGCCCGACATGGTGCCGGCGCGCTGCTGGGCGCGTTCCTTCAGGCGCGGGAACAGTTCGTAGACGTGCCCCAGCCCCTGCTGCATCTGCACCCGGTTGGAGAAGAACCCGCCCATCATCAGGTTCTCCTCCACGGTCAGGTCCTTGAACACGCGCCGTCCTTCGGGCGACACGGCGATGCCGCTGCGCATGATCTGGTGCGTGTCCGCCCGCGTGATGTCGCGCCCCTCGAAGGTGATGACGCCCTCGCGCGCCTGCGGATTGCCGCAGACCGTCATCAGCAAGGTGGTCTTGCCGGCGCCGTTGGCCCCGATCAAGGTCACGATCTCGCCCTTGTTCACCTCCACCGACACGCCGTTCAGGGCCTGGATGGCGCCGTAGTAGGTGTGCACGTTCTCCAGCTTCAGCATCATTCCTCTCCCAGATACGCCTTGATGACGCGCTCATCGCTGCGCACCGCCTGCGGGGTTCCGGTGGTGATGGGCTTGCCGTGCTCCATGACCAGGATGCGGTCGGAGATGCCCATCACCAGACTCATGTCGTGCTCGATCAGCAGCACCGCCACGCCGAACTCGCGGCGCAGGCGGTCGATCAGGCGCTGCAGGTCCTGCTTCTCCTGGGGATTGAGGCCGGCGGCCGGCTCGTCCAGCATCAGCAGCCGCGGCTTGGTGATCATGCAGCGGGCGATCTCCAGGCGCCGCTGGTGGCCATAGGCCAGGTTGCCGGCCTCGCGGTTGGCGTAGTCGCGCAGGCCCATGAAGTCCAGCCATTCGGCCGCGCGCTTGACGGCGTCGGCCTCCGCCTGCCGGTAGGACTTCAGCTTGAGCAGGCCCGGCAGCAGCCGCGTCTCGACCTGCGTATGCTGCGCCACCAGCAGGTTCTCCAGTACCGTCAGCTTCTTGAACAGGCGCACGTTCTGGAAGGTGCGCACCAGGCCGTGCTGCGCCACGCGGTGGCTGGGCAGGCCGGTGATGGAAACGCCGTCCATCTCGATGCCGCCCTCGCTGGGGTGGTAGAAGCCGCCGACGCAGTTGAACACGGTGGTCTTGCCGGCGCCGTTGGGGCCGATGATGGCGAACACCTCGTCGCGCCCCACGTCGAAGGCCACGTGGTCGACGGCCAGCAGGCCGCCGAAGCGCATGCACAGACCCGATACTCTCAGCAAGGCGTCGCTCATTTCCTGTCCAGCTCCACGTGAGGACGTTGCATGGGCAGCAGGCCTTGCGGCCGCCACATCATCATCAGCACCATGACCAGGCCGAACATCAGCATGCGGTACTCGGCGAACTCGCGCGCCAGTTCCGGCAGCACGGTCAGCAGGATGGCGGCCAGGATCACGCCCACCTGCGAGCCCATGCCGCCCAGCACCACGATGGCGAGGATCAGCGCCGATTCGATGAAGGTGAAGGATTCCGGATTCACCAGCCCCTGGCGCGCGGCGAAGAACGCCCCGCCGAAGCCGGCGAACATCGCGCCCAGCGTGAAAGCGGACAGCTTGATGCGGGTGGGATTCAGGCCCAGCGAGCGGCAGGCGATCTCGTCCTCGCGCAAGGCTTCCCAGGCCCGTCCCACCGGCATGCGCTTGAGCCGCGTGGAGACGAACAGCGTGATCAGGGCCAGCGCCAGCGCCATCAGGTACAGCCAGATGATGACGTGCTGGTTCTGGAAGGTCAGGCCCAGCATTTCATGGAAGGTCTGGCGTCCCTCGACGCTGGACGAGCGCGCCATCTCGATGCCGAACACCGACGGCTTGGGTATGCCGGAGATGCCGTCCGGGCCCCCCGTCAGCCAGTTCAGGTTGATCAGCAGCAGGCGGATGATCTCGCCGAAGCCCAGGGTGACGATGGCCAGGTAGTCGCCGCGCAGGCGCAGCACCGGAAAGCCCAGCACGAAGCCGAACAGCGCCGACATGGCGCCGGCGAAGGGCAAGGCCTCCCAGAAGCCCCAGCCGCCCCAGTGGTACAGCAAGGCATAGGTGTAGGCGCCCACCGCGTAGAAGCCGACGAAACCCAGGTCCAGCAGGCCGGCGAAGCCCACCACGATGTTCAGGCCCAGCCCCAGCATGACGTAGATCAGCACCAGCGTGGCGATGTCCACCGCGCTGCGGTCGCCGAAAAACGGCCATACGACGGCGACGACCACCAGCGCCGACACCAGCCATTTGTGGCCGCTGGCGGGCGCGGCCGGCAGCGTCGGCAGCGCCCCCTTCAGGCGCTTGAACGGCAGGCCCAGCCAGGGCCGCAGCAACTGGCCGGCGAACACGATCGCCATGGCGACCAGGACGTTGGACCAGTGCGGGTCCATCAGCGTGCGCGCGCCCTGGCGCACCAACTGCAGGCCGAACACCGGCGTGACGATGACCGCGGTCATGATGGCCGCGATGAAGGCATTGCGTATGTTTTGCGCCATCAGACTTTTTCCACCTCGGGTTTGCCCAACAGGCCGGTGGGACGGAACAGCAGGATCAACACCAACAGCAGGAACGCGACGATGTCCTTGTATTGGGACGACAGATAGGCCGCGGCGAAGGTTTCCACCAGGCCCAGCAGCACGCCGCCCAGCATGGCGCCGGGAATGCTGCCGATGCCGCCCAGCACCGCCGCCGTGAAGGCCTTGATGCCGACGATGAAGCCGATGAAGGGATTGAGCTTGCCGATGGTCACGGCGACCAGCACCCCGCCCACGGCCGCCAGCATGGCGCCCAGCACGAAGGTGAAGGAGATCACCCGGTTGGTGTCGATGCCCAGCAGGTTGGCCATGTGCATGTCCTGCGAGCAGGCGCGCGAAGCGCGGCCCATGCGCGAATGGCGGATATACAGCGACAGCGCGACCATCAGCACCACGGTCACCACGATGATCATCACGCGCGAATACGGGATGGTGACGTCGAAATTGGTGCCCATGTGGAATTGCAGCGCGCCCGACAGGATGTTGGGCACGGCCATGTCGCGCGCGCCCTGCCCCAGCGCCACCCAGTTCTGCAGGAAGATGGACATGCCGATGGCGGAGATCAGCGCCACCAGCCGCGGGCTGCCGCGCAAGGGCCGGTAGGCCACGCGCTCCACGGCGAAACCGTAGGCGCCGGTCACGGCCATGGCGACGATGAGCATGGCGGCCACCAGCAGGTAGACCGGCATGCCGCTTTGCGTGCCGATGGCCGTCAGCGTCACCAGGCCGACGTAGGCGCCGATCATGTAGATCTCGCCGTGCGCGAAATTGATCATGCCGATGATGCCGTACACCATGGTGTAGCCGATGGCGATCAGCGCATAGATGGCGCCCAGCGACAGCCCGTTGAAGAACTGCTGCGTCAGTTGCGGAAGAAGGTCAGACATTCACGCGTGCTCCAAATGGATCCGGCCCCGGTAAAACGCCCCCGGAGCCGGAAACCTGGATTTACTTCGGTGGAAACCCCGCCCGTGCGGGAGCGATCGGCATCAGAGCTGGGTCTTCTTGCCGTCCTTGTCCCACTTGAACACCGCGAACTCGAAGTTCTTCAAATCGCCCTTGGCGTCGTATTCGACCTTGCCGATGGACGTGTCGAAGCTGTGCTTGTGCAGGTAGTCGGCCACCTTGACGGGGTCCTCGCCCACCGCCTCGATGCCGTCGGCGATCAGTTGCACCGCCGCGTAGGCGGGCATCTGGAAGGCGCCGTCCGGGTCGCGCTTCTTGTCGCGGAAGGCCTTCACGATGCCCTCGTTGCCCGGCAGCTTGGTGAAGTCCGCCGGCAGCGTCACCAGCAGGCCGTCGATGGCCGGCCCGGCGATGGCCACCAGGTCCTGGTTGGCGGTGCCTTCCGGCCCCATGAACTGCACGTTCAGGCCCTGTTCGCGCGACTGGCGCAGCAGCAGGCCCAGTTCGGGGTGGTAGCCGCCGAAGTAGACGAAGTCCACGCCCTGCGACTTCAGCTTGGTGATGACCGCCGAGTAATCGCTGTCGCCGACGTTGATGCCCTCGAACATGACGACGTTCACGCCGTCCTTGACCAGGGTGTCCTTGACCTGGGTGGCCACGCCCGAACCGTAGGTCTGCTTGTCGTGCAGCACGGCGACCTTCTTGGGCTTGACGTTCTTGGCGATGTAGTTGGCGGCGAACGGGCCCTGCTGGTCGTCGCGGCCGATGGTGCGGAAGAACATCTTGGGCTTGGTGGTGTCGGTCACCAGGGGCGAGGTGGCGCCCGGGGTGATGGCGACGATGCCTTCCTGCTCGTAGACGTTGACCGCCGGCACCGTGACGCCGGAGCAGGCGTGGGCGACGGCGAACTTGGCGCCCGAGTTCACCACCCGGTTGGCGGCGGGCACGGCCTGCTTCGGTTCGCAGCCGTCGTCGATGAGGATGGGTTCGAGCTTCTTGCCCTTGACGCCGCCTTTGGCGTTGATGGTTTCGATGGCGGTCAGCGCGCCCGCCTGGATCTGGTCCCCGTACTGGGTGTTGGGGCCCGTCATGGGCTGCGGAATGCCGATCTTGATGGTATCGGCGGCATGCACGGCGCCGGCCAGCGTAAGGGCCCCCAGGGCCAGCGCCAGGGGGGTAACGCGTTTCAACAACTTCATGCGAGGGTCTCCGCGAGGGGTTGAGCGGCTCGGCACATGACGTCGGGCGGGATTGGTGATCCCCCCGTCGCATCGCGCGTCACCGGCTTCTTGGGCAAAACTCTGAGGCAAAACACGACGTGGCAGCCATTCTGAAAGCAAGCCGTCAGGCTGTCACTGCGTGTATTCCCCAGGTCCGAATATGAATGAGGAAAAAATGCCCCCACGCCGCGCGGCTACGCCGCTTGCTGCCCCCCGAGGGGGCGTTTTTGCCTTGGGGCGGCCCGGCGGCAAAAAACCACCGCCATCGGCGCGATAAAAGGCACGCAAAAAGCAAAAGGCCCGGGAGTCCGATCCGGGTCTTTGCCGTAAACGAGCCGGCGCCTGGCGCCCGCCTCGCCATCCTCAGGGCGACGCAGGAGTCCCGTTCGTGGCGGCGGGGCGCGCCAGGTTCCACATCAGGGCGCGGAACGGCGCCAGCATGCTGATATTGACCGCCAGCTTGACCGCGACGTCGCCCAGCATCCAGGTCACCCACGGCGCCCCGGTCGCCGCGAAGGCGACGCTGAAGAACAGGGCCGTGTCGAGCAAGGCGCCCAGCACGCCGGACACCAGCGGCGCACGCCACCAGCGCAGGTCGCGCAGGCGGTCGAACACCTGGATGTCGAGCAATTGGGCGCAGATATAGGCCACGCCGGAGGCCAGCGCGATGCGCGGCGAGGCCAGCCAGGTAGACACCGCCAGCGCGGCGGCGAAGCCGACCCAGGCCACGCGCCGGGCCGCCAGCGGGCCGAAACGGCGGTTCAGCACGTCGGTGACCAGGAAAGCCAGCGGATAGGACAGGCCGCCCCAGGTCAGCCAGTGATTCAGCGGTATCTGCACCAGGATATTGGAGCCGACCACCACCAGCCCCATGCACAGCACCGCCACGAAGAATTGCAGGCCGCCCATGCGCTCGAAGCGCGCCGCGCGGCCGTCGCCGGCCGGGGCCACGCCGAACAGGCTGGACAGGCGGCGGGAAAACAGAGACGGCGGGGAAGCCCCCAGGGCCGGGGCCTCGCGCCCCCGGCTTGCCTGCGTCACTTGCCGAACTCCTGCGCCAGTTCGCGCGAGCGCTGGGCGGCGGCCGCCATGGCGCGCGCCACCAGGCCCATCAGGTCGCCGTCGTCGAAGACCTTGAGCGCGGCGGCGGTGGTGCCGCCCTTGGAGGTCACCCGCTCGCGCAGCACCGACGGCGAATCGGCCGATTCGCGCGCCAGCTTGGCCGCGCCCTCGAAGGTGCCCAGCGCCAGCGCCTTGGCCTGTTCCTCGTCCAGGCCCACCGCCACGCCGCCGGCGATCAAGGCTTCCAGGAAGCGGAACACGTAGGCCGGCCCGCTGCCGGACAGCGCCGTCACGGCGTCGATGGCGGCGTCGTCGTCCACCCAGACGACGTGGCCGACCGAGCTCAGCATGGTCTGCGCCAGCTCGCGGTCGGCCGCGCCGACCCCGGCCAGGGCCAGCATGCCGGTCACGCCCGCGCCGACCAGGGCCGGGGTGTTGGGCATGCAGCGCACGATCTTGTCGTAGGGCTGTCCGTCCTGGCCCAGCCAGGCGGCCAGCACGTCGCCGCGCAGGCCGGCGGCCACGCTGACGACCAGCGTGCCGGGGCGCAGCCAGGGCTGGCAGGCCCGCACCGCGTCGCGCATGTATTGCGGCTTGACGGCGAAGAACCAGACGTTGCATTGGGACAGCGTCTCGTCCGGCGCCGTCGCGGTGGTGGCGCCGCGGGCCTGCCAGGCCGCGTGGCTGTCCGGATTGAGGTCGACGGCGTGGATCTGGCCGGCGGGGCAAAGGCGGCCGGCCATGCCGGTGGCCAGGGCGGTAGCCATGTTGCCGGCGCCGATGAAGGCGACGCGCAAGCGGCTGTCGGGGGTGATGTGCGTGTCCATGGGCGCGATTGTAATAGCGCGGCACAGGGAAGTGGGCGGGAAGATGGGCGGGTTCCCGAAGTGGGCCATTGTCCGGGCCGTTGCTAGGGCCGGTGTTGCCGTTGTTCCAGATCCTCTCAGGGAGAGTCCGAATTTGACAGGCCTCCCGGCCGGTGTAACAGTCACGAGTTCGTCACAAACAATTCATATGGTGTCGTGCTTCGCCGAGGAAACCCCTCAGGCGGCACATTTGAGTACTTTAGGAGGAAATACCCATGCGCTCCCACCGTCTCGCCCTCGCGGCGGCGGCCCTGATCGCCGCGTTCGGCGCGTCGTCGGCCCACGCCGCCACTGAAATCCAGTTCTGGCACTCCATGGAAGGAGCGCTGGGCGACCGCGTCAACGAAATGGTCGACCAGTTCAACAAGAGCCAATCCGACTACGTCGTGAAGGCCGTCTACAAGGGCAACTACGGCGAATCGATGAACGCCGGCATCGCCGCCTTCCGCGCCGGCAACGCCCCCGATATCCTCCAGGTCTTCGAAGTCGGCACCGCCACGATGATGTACGCCAAGGGCGCCATCAAGCCGGTGCAGCAGATGTCCGAGGAAGCCGGCGATCCGATCGATCCCAAGGCCTTCATCGGCGCCGTGGGCGGCTACTACTCCTCCGCCGACGGCAAGCTCGTGTCGATGCCCTTCAACAGCTCGACCGTGGTCATGTACTACAACAAGGACGCCTTCAAGAAGGCCGGCCTGGACGCCGACAAGCCGCCCAAGACCTGGCAGGAACTGGCCGAGGCGACCAAGAAGCTGAAGGCCGCCGGCCAGGAATGCGGCTACACGACCTCGTGGCCGTCGTGGGTCCAACTGGAAACCTTCTCGGCCTGGCACAACGTGCCCTACGCCACCAAGGACAACGGCTTCGGCGGCCTGGACGCGCGCCTGGCCATCGACTCGCCCCTGCACCAGCGCCACCTGGAATTCCTGGCCCAACTGGCCAAGGACGGCGAGTTCATGTACGGCGGCCGCGGCGACGATCCCAACGCCCTTTTCATCTCGGGCAAGTGCGCCATGATCACCGGCTCCAGCGGCCTGCGCGCCAACATCATCAAGAACGCCAAGTTCCAGTTCGGCACCTCGACCGTGCCCTACTACGCGGACGTCAAGGGCGCCCCGCAGAACACCATCATCGGCGGCGCCTCGCTGTGGGTGTTCGGCAACAAGTCGCCGGCCGTCTACAAGGGCGTGACCAAGTTCTTCAAGTTCCTCGCCAGTCCGGAAGTGGCCGCCAAGTGGCACCAGCAGACCGGCTACGTGCCCGTCACCAAGGCCGCCTACGAGCTGACCGAGAAGTCCGGCTTCTATGCCCAGAACCCGGGCACCGACGTCGGCGTCAAGGAACTGAACGTGGAAACCACCGCGCAGTCGCGCGGCGTGCGCCTGGGTTTCCTGCCGCAGATCCGCGAGATCGAGGACGCCGAAATCGAGCGCATCGTCTCCGGCAAGGAAAGCGCCAAGGACGGCCTGGCCAACGCCACCAAGCGCGGCAACGAGTTGCTCGAAAAGTTCGAAAAAAGTGTAAAGTAGCGCGTTTTGCCCGGGCGGGAACGCCCGGGCATGCGTACAGATACAGTCAGGGATACGGTCGGGATCGGCGTGAGGCCGTGGCTTCGCCCGACCCCCGATGCTTCATCGAGTCCATGCGGATTGCAGGCAGGCCCGGCAATCCGCATTGCGTCGTTTGTCTGGATGCTTTCCCGGTGGTCCGAACGCGCCGCGCCAGGACCATTACACGTTTGTTACCCCGCGCGCGATGCCCCCGCATCGTGGGCAAGGCATAGCTCGCCCCATGGAAAAACGCGTCGTATTCGGCCACAAGACCCTGCCCTACCTGCTGCTCGCGCCGCAGTTGATCATCACCATCGTATTTTTCTTCCTCCCCGCGGGACAGGCCATGTGGCAGTCCATGCGCCTGGAGGACGCCTTCGGCCTGTCGTCGGAATTCGTTGGCCTGGCCAACTTCGCCGACCTGTTCAGGCAGGGCGAATACCTCAATTCCTTCCAGACCACCGCGGTGTTCTCCGTGCTGGTGGCCTTCGTCGGCCTGGCCGTCTCGCTGCTGCTGGCCGTGATGGCCGACCGCGTGATCAAGGGCGCCGCCGTCTACAAGACCCTGCTGATCTGGCCCTACGCCGTGGCGCCCGCCGTCGTCGGCGTGCTGTGGCTGTTCCTGTTCTCGCCGGCGGTGGGCATCCTGGCCGTGGCGCTGCGCAACGTCGGCGTGGACTGGAATCCGCGCCTGGACGGCAACCAGGCCATGATCCTGGTGCTGATCGCGGCGGTGTGGAAGCAGATCTCCTACAACTTCCTGTTCTTCCTGGCCGGCCTGCAGTCCATCCCGCGCTCGCTGATCGAGGCGGCCGCCATCGACGGCGCCTCGCCCACGCGCCGCTTCTGGAGCATCGTCTTCCCGCTGCTGTCGCCCACCACCTTCTTCCTGCTGGTGGTGAACGTCATCTATGCGTTCTTCGACACCTTCGCGGTCATCGACACCACCACCCAGGGGGGCCCCGGCACCTCCACCTCCATCCTGGTCTACAAGGTGTACCGCGACGGTTTCGTCGGCCTGGACCTGGGCTCGTCGGCCGCGCAGTCGGTGATCCTGATGTTCATCGTCGTGATCCTGACCGTGGTCCAGTTCCGCTACATCGACCGCAAGGTCCAGTACTGATTTTTCCGAGGCATTAGGCATATGGTTGAGCGCCGTCCCTGGCTGGATGTCCTGGCCCACGCAATCCTGCTCTGCGGCGTGGCCGTGGTGGCATTCCCGCTCTATGTCACCTTCGTCGCGTCCACGCAGACCGCGCAGGAGGTGGCGTCCGCGCCCATGTCGCTGATCCCGGGCTCGCACCTGGTCAGCAACTACATGCAGGCGCTGTTCTCCGGCTCCGGCGGCGGCTCCAGCGGCACGCCGGTGGCCCGCATGATGTACGTCAGCCTGGTCATGGCGCTGTCGATTTCCATCGGCAAGATCGTGATCTCGATGATGTCGGCCTTCGCGGTGGTGTATTTCCGCTTCCGCTTCCGCATGTTCTTCTTCTGGATGATCTTCGTCACGCTGATGCTGCCGGTGGAAGTGCGCATCGCGCCCACCTACAAGGTCGTCGCCGACCTGGGGCTGCTCAACAGCTACGCCGGCCTGGCGCTGCCGCTGATCGCCTCGGCCACCGCCACCTTCCTGTTCCGCCAGTTCTTCCTGACCGTGCCGGACGAACTGGTGGAAGCCGCCCGCATCGACGGCGCCGGCCCCATGCGCTTCTTCCGCGACGTGCTGCTGCCTTTGTCGAAGACCAGCATCGCCGCGCTGTTCGTCATCCAGTTCATCTACGGCTGGAACCAGTACCTGTGGCCCCTGCTCATCACGACCAAGGAAGACATGTACCCGGTGGTGATCGGCATCAAGCGCATGGTCAGCGGCGGCGACAGTGTGACGGAATGGAATCTCACCATGGCGACCGCCATGCTGGCCATGCTGCCGCCCGTGCTGGTCGTGATCCTCATGCAGAAATGGTTCGTCAAGGGCCTGGTCGACACGGAGAAGTGACGCGCCCGCGTCCGCTCCGCGCCCTGCCCCTCTGATCCCGCTACAACCCAGCGAACAATCGTATGGCTACTCTCAGCTTCCGCAACGTCAAGAAAACCTACGCCGGCAACGTGCCGGTGATCCACGGCATCGACATGGACATCATGGACGGCGAGTTCGTCGTCATCGTCGGGCCGTCGGGCTGCGGCAAATCCACGCTGATGCGCATGGTGGCCGGCCTGGAGGAGATCACTAGCGGCTCCATCGAGATCGACGGCAAGGAGGTCAACAACCTGGAGCCGGCCGAGCGCGACATCGCCATGGTGTTCCAGAACTACGCCCTGTATCCGCACATGAGCGTGTTCCAGAACATGGCCTACGGCCTGAAGATCCGCAAGATGCCCAAGGACGAGATCCGCAAGCGGGTCGAGGCCGCCGCGCAGATCCTCGAACTCGGCCCGCTGCTGGAGCGCCGCCCGCGCCAGTTGTCCGGCGGCCAGCGCCAGCGCGTGGCCATGGGACGGGCCATCGTGCGCGAGCCCAAGGTCTTCCTGTTCGACGAGCCGCTGTCCAACCTGGACGCCAAGCTGCGCGTGGCGATGCGCCTGGAACTGCTGAAGATGCATCGCCGCCTGGGCACCACCAGCCTGTACGTGACCCACGACCAGGTGGAAGCGATGACGCTGGCGCACCGCATGATCGTCATGAACAAGGGCATCCCGGAGCAGATCGGCACGCCCATGGAAGTGTTCGAGAAGCCGGCCTCCACCTTCGTCGCCGGCTTCATCGGCTCGCCGCCGATGAACCTGATCAACGTGCACGCGCACGGCGACGGCACGCTGAAGACCGAGGACGGCCTGGACCTGGCGATTCCGCCCACCGCGGTGCCGGGCGCCGTGCGCGGCCGCGACATCGTCATGGGCATGCGCCCGGAGCACATGGTGCTGAACTCGCCCGGCATGCGGGTCGAGGTGGAGATGGTCGAGACGCTGGGGTCCGAGCAACTGGTGCATTGCCGTTGCGGCAAGGCCGCCGTGGTGGTGCGCTGCACGACCCGGCAGATGCAGGAAGCGGTCATCAAGGCCGGCGACCAGTTGAACATCGGCCCGGACGGCCGGCACGAACTGCACTGGTTCGAAATCCAGGGCGGGAAGCGGGTGAAGGGGACCTGAGAGGAATCCGGGCGGTAAGCCTGGGCCGGCCCTGCCCCTGCACCCGTCCTGCCGACAGGCGCCTCGCGGTGCGCTGGTCCGGTGGTCCGGTGGTTCGCTACGCGGCCAGGTCCGCGGCGGATTCAGACGATCACGCCGTCCTCGGCCGCACGGTCAGGGACTGGCTCAGCACGGCCACCGGCCCCCGCGCGTCGTGGACGATGCTGTGGGTCACGCCCAGCCCGGCGGGACCGAAGCCGACCTTGGTGTCGAAGCCGACCCAGCCGCCCACCGGCTGCCGCAGCAGATGGGCCGTCAGGTCTATGTTCGGAAAGGCCACGTCCTTGGGATGCGCGCGCGGGCTGACGCCGTTGGCGGTGTCGAGCAGGCCCAGCAGCCTGGCCGTCGGACTGGGGCTGGCGCCCGCCAGGAGCTGCACGTCCGTATCGACCCAGTAGGTCGCGGCGCCCGGAACCGCCTCGGCGCGGCGCAGTTGCAGGCTGCGAACGTAGCCGCCCGGCCAGACGCCGGTCATGTCCCAGGGCGGCAGGTCGTCCGGCGCCGGCAGCCGGGGAAAGGGATCGCCCGCCAGCGCCTCGGTGTCCATCGCGGCCATGAGCCACGCCCGCAACGTCAGTCCCACGCGGCCTTCATGGCTCAGGCGCGCCTCCACCAGCTCGATGGTCCGGCCGGGCCGGATGACCTCGATCTCCACGTCGCACGCCTCCATGGGCAGCGTGCCGTAGATGTCGTAGCTGGCCCGCCCGATCTGCAAGCCGTCCTGGCGGCGCGCGTCGCGGTGCGTCTCCACCAGATGGGCCAACAGGCCCAGCGCCGGCGCGATATGCTGCTCGGCGGGATTCCACCCGCCGCCCACGTGAAGCGTCGGCACGAAGCGCGACGCGCCCACCGATTCGAAATACGATGAAGGCCGGGAAGCATTCTGGTTTTTCATGCGGCGCCTGAAATGGGGTTGGTCATGGATGCGGACGATATTATGCGCATACCGCGCCGCCCCCGGCCGCCGCCATGCCGTCTTCAGGGCCAAGTCAGGGCGGCGCCAAGGCCTTGAGGCCGATCTCCCGCTCTCTTGATCCAGGTCAAGCGCAAGGGGTGATGCGGCGCAGCATACGCATGTAATATCGACGGCATCGATCAGTGTCATCCTGTCCGCCATGGACGGGCGCCCAGGGAGAATGCCATGGACCGGATAGAGAATCGCACGTATGCGGAGCTGCGCATCGGCGACTCGGCGAGCCTCGCGCGCACGCTTTCGCATCGCGATATCGAGCTCTTTTCCGTCATGGCGGGCGACGCCGCGCCCATGAGCCTGGACGAAGGCGTGACGCACAGCGAGCAGTTCCAGGCCACCGTGGCGCACGGCATGTGGGCGGAGGCGCTGCTCTCCACCGTGCTGGGCACGCGCCTGCCGGGGCCGGGCACGATGTTCCTGGAGCAGGCACTGCGTTTCGTCAGGCCCATCGCCGTGGGCGACGCGATCACGGTGTCGGTGCGCGTCACCGACAAGGACGACGCCACGCACCGCGTCGCGCTGGATTGCCGCGCCGTCAACCAGAACGGCGAGGACGTCATCACGGGCACGGTCCAGGTGGCCGCGCCCACGGAAAAGGTCTCGCGCCCGCGCGCCGCCCTGCCCGACGTCGAACTGGTCCAGCGCGGCCGCGGCTACGAACGCCTCATCGCCCTGACCCGCGAGCTGCCGCCCCTGCGCACGGCCGTCGTGCATCCGGTGGACACGCCGTCGCTGGTCGGCGCCATCGAGGCGGCCCGCGCCAAGCTCATCACGCCCGTGCTGGTCGGGCCGCTGGCGAAGATCCAGGCCGCCGCCGAGCGCGCCCGCATCGACCTTGGCCCCTACGAAATCGTGCCCACCGAGCACAGCGAAGCCGCCGCCGAACAGGCCGTCCTCATGGCCCGCGCGGGCAAGGTGCAGGCCTTGATGAAGGGCTCGCTGCACACCGACGAACTGATGCGCGCCGTGGTCAGCGGCGCCGACGGCCTGCGCACGGCGCGGCGCATCAGCCACGTCTTCGCCATCGACGCGCCGGCCTACCCGCGGCCCCTGTTCGTCACCGACGCGGCGATCAACGTCGCGCCGACGCTGGAGGACAAGCGCGACATCATCCAGAACGCCATCGACCTGGTCCACGCCCTGGGCATCGCGCAACCCCGCGTCGCCATCCTGTCCGCGGTGGAAACCGTCACCGGCAAGCTGCGCTCCACGCTGGACGCCGCCGCGCTCTGCAAGATGGCCGACCGCGGGCAGATCACCGGCGGCATCCTCGACGGCCCCCTCGCCTTCGACAACGCCGTCTCGGCCGCGGCGGCGGCGACCAAGGGCATCCACTCGCCCGTGGCCGGCCGCGCGGACATCTTCGTGGTGCCGGACCTGGAGGCGGGGAATATGCTGGCCAAGCAGCTCGAATACCTCGCCGGCGCGCAGATCGCCGGCATCGTGCTGGGCGCGCGCGTGCCCATCATCCTGACCAGCCGCGCCGACGAGACCCTGGCGCGGCTGGGATCCTGCGCCATCGCCCTGCTGCTGGCGCATCACCAGGCCGCGGCCTGACCGCAATGGAACGCCCATGACCGCAAAATCTTCCGTCCAAGCCTCCGAACTCGCCATGCTGTGCGTGCCGGCCTTCTGGCCGATGGCCATGGCCAAGACCCTGATGGACGAGGAGCGCGAGCTGTACGCGAAGAACCTCAAGTTCATCGGCGAAGAGGTGAAGATCCGCACCACGCTCAAGCCCAGGCTCGCCAACCATAGCCATCCGCGGCTGGACCTGCGCACCATGGTCCTGCGCGACTACGGCAAGCCCGGCGAGGGCCTGCCCACGCTGGTGGCCGCGCCCTATGCCGGCCACACCGCGATGATCGCCGACTACCGCAAGGGCCAGAGCCTGGTCGAGACCCTGCTGGCCAACGGCGTCGGCCACGTGGCCCTGACCGACTGGAAATCCGCCACGCTGGACATGAAGGACCTGGAGGTGGACAACTACCTGGCAGAACTCGTCGTGGCCATCGACGACCTGGGCGGGCGCGTCAACCTCGTGGGCCTGTGCCAGGGCGGCTGGACCTCCGCCATGATCGCCGCCCGCTTTCCGGAAAAGGTCAACAAGCTGGTCCTGGCCGGTTCGCCCATCGACACCGACGCCGGCAACGGCCCCATCAAGCGCATGGCGCACGAATCGCCGCTGTCCTTCTACGAGGACCTGGTCCGCCTGGGCGGCGGCCTGATGCTGGGCAAGTTCATGCTGCGCGGCTGGAAGAACATGCATCCGGTGGAGCACTACGTACAGAAGCACATCGACCTGTACGAGCACATCGACGACCCCGCCTACCTGGCCAAGGAAGAAGTCTTCGAAAGCTGGTACGAGAATCCGCTCGACCTGCCCGGCCGCTGGTACCTGCAGGTGATCGCGCAGATCTTCCAGGAGAACCGCCTGGCCAAGGGCCGCTTCGTCGCGTTGGGCCGCCAACTGGACCTGCACGCCATCACCTGCCCCACCTATCTGCTGGCCGGCGCCGAGGACGACATCACCACGCCGGAACAGGTGCTGGACGCGCAGAAGTACATCGGCACGGCGCCGGCGCGCATCGTCTCCAAGACGGTGCCGGGCGGGCACATCGGCCTGTTCATGGGCTCCCGCACCCTGAAGGAGCACTGGCCGGAAATCGCCCGCTGGATCGCCGGCGCGTGAGCGTCCGGCGCCCGCCGCGCAAAGCCGGCCCGGACCGATGCCCCGGACCGCGGCGGGAGCAAGGACAAGCGAAGATTCTTTGCATTGATTTGAATCAAGGACGAATCCGGGCGGCGCTGTATGATGCGGCGTTTGTTCATGAACCGGGGTCAGCAGAATGACGGAGCGTGGGCCGGCAGCCACGGACTATCGCCCCTCCATCAAGGCGGTGCCTTTCATGAAAGGCGCCGCGGGAGAAGCGATTCAATTATTGTCGTCCGCCGAGCAGGAAGCGCTGATCAAGGTATCGCGCCTGATCCGTCTTCCCAAGTACACCGAGCTCTATACGAAAGGGAGCGAGGCCCGGTACATCTACAACATCGTGAGCGGTGTCGCCGAAACGTACCACTCGATGTCGAATGGATCCAAGCGCGTTACGGCCTTCCTGTTCCCCCACGACCTGGTCGGGTTGGCCGAAAACGGCGCCTACGTATCGAACGCGCAATCGCTGACCCCGCTGGTCGCCTACCAGATTCCGGTCAACGCGCTGCGGGATGCGCTGGTTCGCGATCCAAAGCTGGATTTCGGCCTGCTGTCCAAGCTGTGCCATGACCTTCGACGTTCCCAGTACCATACGCTGACCGTGTCCTTGAACGAAGCCGCGGCGCGCGTCTCCAGCTTCCTGCTGTGGATCAAGGAAGCCTACCCGGAAGGCATGAGCGATGGAAACGAGTTGACGCTGCCCATGGCGCGGCACCACATCGCCGACTATCTCGGGCTCTCGACCGAATCCGTCAGCAGGGCCTTGCTCGCGCTGGAGCAGGCAGGCGCCATCGCCCGCAAAAGCCCGCGTTCCGTCGTCCTTGCCGACATACCGGCGTTGGCGGGAATCGCGGTGCAAGGCGCGTGACATGGCGACGCGCCCTCCGCGCTCATGCCCGCTTTCTTCGGCGCGCCGGCGCCGGCTCGGGCAGGCGCAGGGTATCCAGCAGTAATTTACGGTGCGCTTCCTTGAGCTTTTTCAGGTCGCGCCGAAGAAAGTCATCGCCGAAAACCAGGAACATCATCCACGCTTGCGCGACAGGAGCCACCACGATATCGAAGAAATCCGTCAACGGGCCCGGCCGCACCGCGCCCTGCGCCACGCAACGGTCGATCATCTTCTGCTGCTGGTCCAGGTAAGGCTGGAGCACTTCGCCGCGCCAGCGGCGCACGAGCTGCGGCATGCGCCCGCTCTCGGCGATCAGCAGGCGCAGCACCGCCGCGACGCGCGGCTCCTTGAACCGGTCGTAGGAGGAATCGATGTAGGTATCGACGATGGCTTCCAGCGGCCGCGCCGGCGAGGGGCACCAGTCCTGCGCCGCGAACGAAGGCGTGAGCGATCGCATCAGCAGGGTCTCGAAAATCTCGTCCTTGCTGGCGAAGTGCGCGTAGACGCCCGCCTTGGAAAGCTGCGCGCGCGCGCCGATCCTGTCGATCGAGGTGGCGGAAAAGCCGTGCGCGCCGAACTCAACCAGCGCGGCGTCGAGGATCTGCTCCTTGCGGATTTCGGGCGATAGCCGGACGCGCTTGCGCGGCGCCGGGCTGGTGGCTTTGCTCATAGGGACCATGTCTCCGCATGTGGATGCGCGAAACCAACAAGGAGGCGGCCAGCGCGCCCGCCTCCCGGATTCGGCGCCATCGGATTTTATCCTTTGCGCATGGCTCGACCTTAACGACCAACGGGTCGTTAAGTAAGGTAAGATGAATACCGATCGAAAGATGAACACCGATCCCAAGCACTTTTCTCCCAGGGTCCATTGACGATGCGCGGTGACTTGCAAGGCGCACGCAGGCAGTTCTTCGCCGTGCTGGCCGCCACACTTCTTTCGGGGTGCATCTCGTCCGCGCCGCCCGCCCCGCCGCCCTTGCCGGTGCAAGCGGCGTGGCCGGCCGACACCGCCGATCCCAACGCGCCGCAAGCCGCGGCAACCCCGCAAGAGACCGCCGCGGCCGCCGACCTGCCGTGGCGCGGCTTCTTCACGGACGCGCGGCTGCAATCCCTCATCGAAAAAGCCCTGGACAACAATCGCGACCTGCGCGCGGCGGTGTCGCGGGTGGAACAGGCCCGCGCCGCCTACGGCATCCAGCGCTCGGCGCTGTTCCCGCAAATCGAGGGCGACGCGCAGGCGACCCGGTCGCGCGTGCCGGGCGACCTGAACCTCACCGGCCGTCCCGTCACGGCAAGCACCTACGGCCTGTCGGTCGGACTCACCACCTGGGAACTGGACCTCTGGGGCCGCGTCCGCAGCCTCAAGGACGCGGCCCTGCAGGACTTCCTGGCCACGCGCGCGGCGCAGTCCGCCATACGGGTATCGCTCATCGGCCAGGTCGCGAACGGGTATCTCGGATTGCGCGAACTCGACGAGCGTATCGCGCTGGCCGACCGCACCGTCGCCAGCCGCCAGGAGTCCCTGCGCATCTTCACCCGCCGCTACGAAGTCGGCTCGATCTCCAAGCTGGACCTCACCCAGGTCGACACGCTGCTGCGCCAGGCGCAGGCGCTGCGGGTGCAACTGGCGCAGAGCCGCGCCAACCAGGCGCATGCGCTGGGCCTGCTGGTGGGCAGCGCCGACGAGCTGGAAGCCCTGCCCGTCCCGGCGCAATCCGACGACGCGGTGTTCCGGCCGCTGCGCCCAGGCTTGCCCGCCGACCTGCTGGTCTCCCGGCCGGACATCGCCGCCGCCGAACACGCGTTGCAGGCCGCCCATGCCAACATCCGCGCCGCGCGCGCGGCCTTCTTTCCCCGCATCGCGCTGACGGGGGATTTCGGCACCGCCAGCGCCGAACTGGACGGCCTGTTCAAACACGGCAGCCGGGCCTGGTCGTTCACGCCCACGCTTGCCCTGCCGCTGTTCGACGGCGGGCAGCGCAGCGCCAACCTGGACCTGGCCCGGGCCCGCGCCAACGAGGCCGTGGCCGACTACGAAAAGACCATCCAGACCGCCTTCCGCGAAGTCGCCGACGCCCTTTCCGACCGGCGCTGGCTGGCCGAACAGGTCGGCATCCAACGCGCCACGCTGGAGGTGCAGACCGAACGCGCGCGGCTCGCGCAGCTCCGCTACGACAGCGGCGCCGCGGCCTATCTCGAAGTCCTCGACGCCCAGCGCGACCTGCTCGAGGCGCAACAACAACTGGTGCAGGTGCGCCGCGGCCTGCTGTCGAGCAACGTGACGCTGTACGCCGCGCTGGGCGGCGGCGCCATCGACCCGCCCGCCCAATCCGACTCCCGCTAAGGCGCCCTTCATGACCATTTCCCTATCCCGATACCGGAAGCCGATTATTGCGATCGCCGTCCTCGCCGCGCTTGCGGGCGGGTGGTACGCGTGGAAAGGCCTGCCGGACGACGGGCCCGGCGCGGGATTCGCCAGCGGCAACGGCCGCATCGAAGCCACCGAAATCGATATCTCGACCAAGCTCGCCGGCCGCATACAGGAGGTGCTTGCCAACGAAGGCGATTTCGTCAAGGCCGGGCAGCCGCTGGCGCGCATGCAGGTCGACACCTTGCAGGCCCAGTACGAAGAAGCGAAGGCCAACAGCCAGGAAGCCTTGCACGCCGTCGCCGCGGCGCGCGCCCAGGTCGCCCTGCGGCAAAGCGACGTCGCGGCGAGCCAGGCCAATACGGAACAACGCCGCGCGGAACTGGACGCCGCCCGGCGGCGGCTCGCCCGTTCCGAGACCCTGGCCCGGGAAGGCGCCTCGTCGCAGCAGGAACTGGACGACGACCGGGCTCGCGTGCGCAGCGCCCAGGCGGCCGTCAACGCCAGCCAGGCGCAAGTCGTCGCGGCCCAGGCCGCGGTCGAGGCGGCCAAGGCCCAGCAAGTCGGCGCGGCGGCCCGCGTCACCGCGACCGAGGCCACCGTCGCGCGCATCCAGGCCGACCTCGCCGACAGCGTGCTCAGCTCGCCGCGCGACGGCCGGATCCAGTTCCGGGTCGCCCAGCCGGGCGAGGTGCTGGCCGCCGGCGGCAAGGTCCTCAACCTGGTCGACCTCTCCGACGTGTACATGACCCTGTTCCTGCCGGAAACCGTCGCCGGCCGCATCGCCCTCGGCGCCGAGGCGCGCATCGTCCTGGATGCGGCGCCCCAATACGTCATTCCGGCCAAGGTTTCCTTCGTCGCGAACACGGCCCAGTTCACGCCCAAGACGGTGGAAACGGCGTCCGAACGCCAGAAACTGATGTTCCGGGTCAAGGCGCAGATTTCCCGCGAATTGCTCGAACGGCACCTGACGCAGGTAAAGACCGGCTTGCCCGGCGTGGCCTGGGTCAAGCTGGACGCCAACGCGCCCTGGCCCGCGTCGCTGGCCTCGCGCGTGCCGGACTGAGCCATGGCGGCGGACCCTCGATCCCCGGAGATCGCCAGCCTGCGCGGCGTCCGCTTGCGCTACGGCAAGACGGTGGCGCTGGACGACGTGACCCTGGGCATTCCGGCGGGCCGGATGGTCGGCCTGCTCGGTCCCGACGGCGTGGGGAAATCCAGCCTGCTGTCGCTGCTGGCGGGCGCGCGCGCGATACAGGAAGGCACGGTGCATGCGCTGGGCGGCGACATGGCGGCCAAATCGCATCGCGACGCGGTCTGCCCGCGCATCGCGTACATGCCGCAAGGCCTGGGCAAGAACCTGTACCCGACCCTGTCGGTGGAGGAGAACCTGCAGTTCTTCGCCCGGCTGTTCGGCCACGACGAGGCCGAACGCCGCCGGCGCATCGACGACCTGACGCAAAGTACGGGACTGCATCCCTTCCTGGACCGGCCGGCGGGCAAGCTGTCCGGCGGCATGAAGCAGAAACTGGGCTTGTGCTGCGCGCTGATCCACGACCCCGACCTGCTCATCCTCGACGAGCCGACCACCGGCGTCGACCCGCTGGCGCGCGCGCAGTTCTGGGACCTGATCAACCGGATACGGCGGAGCCGGGCGGGCATGAGCGTGGTCGTCGCTACCGCGTATATGGACGAAGCGCAGCGCTTCGACTGGCTGGTCGCCCTGGACGACGGCAAGGTGCTCGCCACGGGCTCGCCGGCGGAACTGCTGGCGCAGACGCAGGCGGACTCCCTGGAAACCGCCTTCATCCGCCTGCTGCCGCAAGCCAAGCGGCAAGGCTACGAGCCCGTGCGCATCCCGCCCCTGGAGGAAGACGGCGACGACGTGGCGATCGAGGCCAGGGACCTGACCATGCGCTTCGGCGACTTCGTGGCCGTCGATCACGTCAGTTTCCGCATCCGCCGCGGCGAGATCTTCGGCTTCCTGGGGTCCAACGGCTGCGGCAAGTCGACCACCATGAAAATGCTGACGGGCCTGCTGCCCGCCAGCGAGGGCAAGGCCTGGCTGTTCGGGCGCGAGGTCGATTCGCGGGACATCGACACGCGCCGGCGGGTGGGCTACATGTCGCAGGCCTTCTCCCTGTACGGCGAACTGACCGTGCGGCAAAACCTGGTGCTGCACGCGCAGCTCTTTCACGTGCCCGAGGACCAGTTGCAGGCGCGCGTGGCCGAGATGGTCGAACGCTTCGGCCTGGGCGGCGTGCTCGACAGCCTGCCGGACGCCCTGCCCCTGGGCATGCGGCAACGCCTGTCGCTGGCGGTCGCGATGGTGCACAAGCCCGAAATCCTCATCCTGGACGAACCCACCTCGGGCGTCGACCCGGTCGCCCGCGACGGCTTCTGGCGCCTGCTCGTCACGCTGTCGCGCCGCGACCGGGTGACCATCTTCATCTCGACGCACTTCATGAACGAAGCCGCGCGATGCGACCGCATGTCCATGATGCACGCCGGCAAGGTGCTGGACAGCGACAGCCCCGCCAACCTGGTCAGGAAGCGCAACGCCGCCAACCTGGAAGAAGCCTTCATCGGCTACCTCGTCGAGGCGGGCGGCGCGGCGGCGGCCGAGGAAGGCACTCAAGAAAGCACTGAAGAAACCACCCAGGAAACGCCCAAGGCGAACCAGGCGCCCGCCGCCCCCGCCCGCCGCCGGGCCTTCAGCCTGCCGCGCCTGCTCACCTACACCTGGCGCGAAGCGCTGGAGCTGCGGCGCGATCCGGTGCGCGCCACCATGGCCCTGCTCGGTTCGGTGATCCTGATGTTCGTGATGGGCTTCGGCATCAGCATGGACGTGGAAGACCTGCGCTATGCCGTCCTGGACCGCGACCAGACCACCCTCAGCCGGAACTTCGCGCTCAACCTGTCCGGCTCCCGCTATTTCATCGAGCAGCCGCCCATCGCCGACTATGCCGACCTGGACCGCCGCATGCGCAGCGGCGAGCTGACGCTGGCCATCGAGATCCCGCCGGGATTCGCGCGCGACGCCCTGCGCGGCAAGCAGGTCGAGATCGGCGCCTGGATCGACGGCGCCATGCCCTCGCGCGCCGAGACCGTCCGCGGCTACGTGCAAGGCATCCACCAGCTCTGGCTGGCCCAGCAGGCGCGCGAACGGCTGGGCGAGGCGGCCGAGCCGCAGTTCGGCATGCAGACGCGCTTCCGCTACAACCCGGACGTCCGCAGCCTCCCGGCCATGGTGCCGGCCGTGGTGCCCTTGCTGCTGCTGATGCTGCCCGCCATGCTCACCGCGCTGGCGGTGGTGCGGGAGAAGGAGCTGGGCTCCATCATCAATCTCTACGTGACCCCCATCACGCGCACGGAATTCCTGCTCGGCAAGCAACTGCCCTACATCGCGCTGGCGATGGTCAATTTCCTGATGATGAGCCTGCTGGCCGTCACCGTCTTCGGCGTGCCGGTCACGGGCAGCTACCCGGTGCTGCTGCTGGCCGCGTTCCTGTTCAGCATCATCGCCACCGGCATGGGGCTGCTGGCGTCGGCGGTCACCCGCAGCCAGATCGCCGCGATGTTCTTCGCCATGATAGGCACCATGGTCCCGGCCATCCAGTTCGCCGGCCTGACCGATCCCGTGTCCTCGCTCGAAGGCGCGGGCCACGTCATCGGCAACCTGTACCCGGCCACCCATATGTTCATCATCAGCCGCGGCATCTTCAGCAAGGCGCTGGGCTTTTCCGACCTGGCCGGCGAATTCCTGCCCCTGCTGCTCGCCATCCCGCTGATCGTCGGCGCGGCGATCGCGCTGCTCAAGAAACAGGATAGCTGACATGCGCCGCGTCCTGAACATCCTCCGCCTGGGCCGCAAGGAATTCTGGAGCCTGCTGCGCGATCCCACGATGCTGGTGCTGATCGTCTACACCTTCACGGTGTCCGTCTACACCAACGCGACGGCGCTGCCGGAAACCCTGCACAACGCGCCGATCGCCATCGTCGACGAGGACAACTCGGCGGTTTCCGCCAGGATTGCGTCGGCCTTCTTTCCGCCGCAGTTCCTGATGCCGGCGATGATCACGTCCCAGCAAATAGATGCCGGCATGGATCGCGGCGACTACACCTTCGTCCTGAATATTCCGCCCGACTTCCAACGCGACCTGCTGGCGGGCCGCCACGTCGAGATCCAGCTCAACGTGGACGCCACCCGGATGAGCCAGGCATTCACGGGCAGCGGGTATATCCAGCAGATCGTCTCGGGCGAGGTCACCGAGTTCGTCCAGCGCTATCGCAGCGCCGGCACGCTGCCCATCGACCTGGCCCTGCGCGCGCGCTTCAACCCGAACCTGGAGAAAAGCTGGTTCGGCGGGCTCATGGACATCATCAACAACGTCACGATGCTGTCCATCATCCTGACCGGCGCGGCCCTGATCCGGGAGCGCGAGCACGGCACCATCGAGCACCTGCTGGTCATGCCGGTCACCCCGGCGGAGATCATGATCGCCAAGGTCTGGTCCATGGGACTGGTCGTGCTCGCCGCCGCCGCATGCTCCCTGCTGTTCGTGATCAAGGGGCTGCTGGGCGTGCCGATCGAGGGCTCCATCCCGCTATTCCTGGCCGGCGCCGCGCTGTCCCTGTTCGCGACGACGTCCATGGGCATTTTCATGGCGACCCTGGCGCGCAGCATGCCGCAGTTCGGCCTGCTCATGATGCTGGTGCTGCTGCCCTTGCAGATGCTGTCGGGCGGCAACACGCCCCGGGAAAGCATGCCGGAAATCGTGCAGACCCTCATGCTCGTCGCGCCGACCACCCATTTCGTCGAACTCGGGCAGGCGATCCTGTTCCGCGGCGCCGGCCTGGACGTGGTCTGGAAAACCTTCCTCAGCCTGTTCGCCATCGGCTGCGCGCTGTTCGGCCTGTCCCTGGCCCGTTTCCGGCGTACGATCAGCCAGATGGCCTGATCCGGCCGTCCGACGGGCTCGCTCCCATGGAATGAGGCCATGAAATCGGGGCCATGAACCTGCCCGGCGCGGCCCCGGCTCGAACTAACGACCCGGGGGTCGGTAATTGATTTACATCAATGCCCATCGGCACGGCGCGCCGCAAGATGGCAACTTCAGGATACCGGCGCCGTGCCCCGGAGAACAGCCAGGTCCTCATCCGACGCCGAAGGAGCGCGTTTTGTCCCTCCCCCAGCAGACCGTCACGCCGGCAGCCATCGATGGACGCGCGCATGCGCTGTGGGCGAACACGTGGGCCTCGCTCTCTCCCGAATCCGCCATGCTGGCGGCCATGGACTGGGCCAGCCACCTGGCGCTGTCCCCGGGCAAGCAACTGGAAATCGCCAAGCTGGCGTCGGACCAGATGCACCAGTTCCTGCACTATCTGCGGGAGCACGCCAAGGACGGTCCGCTGAATCCGTTCAACCGGGCCACGCCGCCCATCCTGGACCGCCGCTTCCGCGATCCCGCCTGGCAGAAATGGCCCTTCAACGTCCTGCACCAGGCCTTCCTGATGACCCAGGAATGGTGGGAAGGCGCGACGGACAAGGTGTGGGGCGTATCGCCGCATCACCAGAAGGTCGTCGGCTTCGCGGCCAGGCAATGGCTGGACGTCTTTTCGCCCGGCAATCTGTTGGCGACCAATCCCGTGGCGCTCAAGCGCACCATGGACGAAGGGGGCGCCAACCTGGTCCGCGGGGCGAAGAACTGGCTGGAGGACATGCAGCGGCGTGCCGCCGGCCTGCCGCCCGAGGGCACGGAGCAATTCACCGTGGGACGCCAGGTCGCCGTCACCCCGGGCAAGGTGGTGCTGCGCAACCAGCTCATGGAATTGATCCAGTACGCCCCGGCCACCGGCAAGGTGCATCCCGAGCCCATCCTCATCGTGCCGGCCTGGATCATGAAGTACTACATCCTCGACCTGTCGCCCGGCAACTCCCTGGTCAACTACCTGGTGTCGCAGGGCCACACGGTGTTCTGCATCTCCTGGAAGAACCCCGGGTACGCGGAACGGGACATGGGCATGGATGAGTACCTGGCCCAAGGCGTCCAGGCCGCGCTCGACGCCATCGCGGCGATCGTGCCCGGCCAGCGCGTCCACGCGACCGGCTACTGCCTGGGCGGCACGCTGCTGGCCATCGCCGCGGCGGCCATGGTCCGCGACGGCCAGGCCGACAGGCTGGCGTCGCTGAGCCTGTTCACCGCGCAGACCGACTTCAGCGAGCCGGGCGAACTGAGCCTGTTCATCGACGAAAGCCAGGTCAGCCTGCTGGAGGCCCAGATGGCGCAGACCGGCTACCTGCGCGCCGACCAGATGGCGGGCGCCTTCGAGATGCTGCGTTCCTACGACCTGCTGTGGTCGCGGCTGGTGGAGGAATACCTGCTGGGCGACCGCCGTCCCATGAACGACCTCATGGCCTGGAACGCCGACGCCACCCGCATGCCGGCCAGGATGCACTCGCAGTACCTGCGCAGGCTGTTCCTGGACGACGACCTGAGCAATGGACGCTATACGGTCGGCGGCCGGCCGATCACCTTGAGCACGCTCGACATCCCCACCTTCTGCGTCGGCACCGTCAAGGACCACGTCGCGCCGTGGCGATCGGTCTACAAGCTGCACTACCTGTCCCCCGCCGAAATCACCTTCGTGCTGACGACCGGCGGCCACAACGCCGGCATCGTCAGCGAGCCCGGCCACCCGCACCGCGAGTACCAGATCGCCACGCGCCCGCAAGGCGGCGGCTACATCGCGCCCGACGAATGGGCCGCCACCGTCCAGGCGCGCGAGGGCTCCTGGTGGGAACCCTGGGTCACGTGGCTGAAAAGCCGCTCGGGCAAACCCGGCAAGCCGCCCGCCATGGGGGCCGCCGCTCATGGCTACGCGCCGCTGGAAGACGCCCCCGGCACGTACGTCAGGGAGAAGTAGCCATGGCCCATCCCGCCCGCCAGGGCGCCCCCTACCCATCCACCAAGGAGACTCACATGGCCGAAAACGCCTTCCCCTTCAATCTTCTGAAGGCCAACCTCGAACTGCATCTTCGTCTTGCCCAACTGCTGCAGGAGGACGGCCAGCGCTGGCTGGAACAGTCCTCCCAGATCGGCCGCGAAGGCCTGGACGAATACAAGACCGCCATCGACAACCTGGCGCAGGCCCAGAACTGGCAGGCCTTTCTCACCGTGCCGGCCGAGGCCTACTGGCGCCAGGTGCATCATCGTTTCTCCCACGCGCAAAACGCCGCCCAACTGGCCATCGAGACCCAGGCCACGCTCACCCGGGGCCTGCAACAGGCCGTGCAGAGCTGGCAGAAATCGGCCATCGGCAACCTCGACGCCGCCGCGGTCAAGCTGCCCTTCCTCGACGTATTCAAGAGCGGCGGCGCGAACCGGGCCCCGGCCGCCGCCGGCAACAAGCAGGGAGCGCATCATGGCGGCTAAGCGCACCGCCCTCGTCACGGGGGGCATGACCGGCCTGGGCCAGGCGATCGCCTGCCGCCTGTACGACGCCGGCCACACGGTCATCGTGACCCACAGCGTCGGCAATCCGCAGGTCGCCGATTGGCTGCGGGCCCAGGCCGAGCGCGGATACGAATTCCGGGTCTACGAAACCGACGTGTCCGACTTCGACGTCTGCCAGAACATGGCCGCCAGGCTCCATGCCGACGGCCTCCAGGTCGACATCCTGATCAACGACGCCGGCATCACCCGCGACGGCACTTTCCGCAAGATGAGCAAGGAGAGTTGGGACGCGGTCATGCGCACCAATCTCGATTCCATGTTCAACGTCACCAAGCCCTTCGTCGAGGGCATGGTGCAGCGCGGCTGGGGCCGCATCGTCAACATCTCGTCCATCAACGGCAGCAAGGGGCAGTTCGGCCAGACCAACTATGCCGCGGCCAAGGCGGGCATACACGGCTTCACCAAGTCGCTGGCCCTGGAGCTCGCCAGCAAGGGCGTGACGGTCAACACCGTCTCGCCGGGCTACCTCGACACGCAGATGGTCGCGAAGATCCCCAAGGACGTGCTGGAAAAGCAGATCCTGTCGCAGATTCCGGTGGGACGGCTGGGGCAGCCCGCCGAGGTCGCCGAATTGATCGCCTACATCTGCAGCGACGCCGCCGCCTTCATGACCGGCAGCAACGTCGCGATCAACGGCGGCCAGCATATGTATTGACGTATCGGCGGGACCGGCCGGGAATCGCGGCCGGTCCGGGCGCATGCCCGGGGCAGCGCACGCCCGGTCGGTTAATGCGATATTTCGAGTTGGTAGGCCAGCGCGACGAACAGGCTTTGCGCCAGCGCCATGGTCGTGGTCAGCGCGCGGAAGCCGAAGGTCGCGTTGTCCTGCACCAGCAGCAGCGCCTCGGCGTCGCCGGCGATCGGGCTCATGCGGCTGTCGGTGATGGCGATAAGGCGCGCGCCGCGCTGCAAGGCCTGCTCCACGACCTGGATGGTCTCCTCCGCGTAAGGCGCGAAAGAAACCGCGATCAGCACGTCGCCTTCGCGCACCGACCGCGTCTGCCCGGACTGCATGCTGCCCAGCGCGCTGAAGAGCCCCACCCGCTTGTCGGTATGCTGCAGCGCGTAATCGAGGTAGACGGCGACCGGAAACGCGCGCCGCGAACCGGCGATCCAGATCGCCTGGGTCTGCGCGAGCAGGCCGACCGCGCGCTCGAAGGCCTGCTGGTCCAGCGCCTGGCGCAATTGCTGCATGCCCGCGATGCCGCCGTTGACGAACTCGTCGAGGATCTGGCCCGGCCGCAGCGCGGACGAGCCGGATTCGATGACGCTGCGCAGCCGCTGGCTGTACGCGCTTCCCGGCGCGATCTGCTGTTCCAGGCCGTCGCGGAACAGGCGCTGCATTTCCGAGAAGCCCGAGAAGCCGAAATGCTTGGCGAAGCGCACCACGGCGGACGGCTGCACGCCGCATTGCTCCGCCAGCGCCTGCACGCCTTGCAGGCCCAGGTGGTTGCGGTGCGTTTCCACGTGATGGGCGATCGCCTTGAGCTGCTTGCTCAAGGCGGCGTACTCCTGCGCGATACGCTGCAGGAACTGTTCGATACTCGACGGGGGCTGCGTGTCCTGGCTCATGGCGGGAGGATACAACCAATCCATCGCCTTTGGCATGGCCCGCCGCCCTCCTCCGCGTCCGTCAGTCCATCAGCAGGCCGCCGTTGATGTCCACCACCTCGCCGGTGATGAAACCCGCCAGCGGCGAGGCCAGGAAGCGCACCACGTGGGCGAACTCCTCGGGCTCGCAGAAGCGCCCGACCGGGATTTCCTTCAGCAGCTTCTGGCGCTGTTCCTCGGTCAGTTGCTCCGTGATCATGGGCGTCTTCACGTAGGCGGGGGAAATGCCGTTGGCGGTGATGCCGAAGGACGCGAGCTCGCGCGCCAGGGAGAAGGTCAGCGAGGCGAGCGCGCCCTTGGAAACCGAATAGGCCGTTCCCGCCGTCAGGCCGCCGGTCTTCGCGGCCAGCGACGTCGTGGTGATGATGCGGCCGCGGCGGCGCTGCTTCATGGCGGGTATGACCTGGCGCGCGAAGAAGAAGGCGCCGTCGAGGTTCACGCCCAGCACGTGGCGCCATTCCTCCGTGCTGGTGGACACCGATTTGTTGTTGGACAGGATGCCGGCGTTGTTCAGCAGGATATCGACTTCGCCCAGTTCCTCGACGATGGCGGCGTGGCCGAGGCGCACCTGCTCGGGGTCGCTGATGTCGAACGAAAAGGCGCGCGCCGCCGGGCCGAGTTCGTCGGCCAGGGCCTGGTTGCGCGCGGCGTTGGCGTCCACCATCGCCACCTTGCAGCCGTCTTCCAGCAGGAACCTGGCCGCCGCCAGGCCCATGGTGCCGGCGGCGCCGGTGACCACGGCCACCTGGTCCCGCAGGGGTTTGCTACGTGTATCCGACATGGTTGTTTCTCCTGGTTATGGGCGTCGTCAATGCAGGCCGAGCGCGGCCAGCGCCATCACGCCGCCGATGCCGACCAGGGATATGGCGGTCTCGAGCACGCACCAGCTCTTGACCGTTTCCTTGACGGACAGGTTGAAGAATTCCTTGAACATCCAGAATCCCGGATCGTTCGGCGGCCCGGCGAACACGCTGCCCGCGCCGGTCGCCAGGACCATGAGCTCGGGGCTGACGCCGGTGGAGGCGATCAGCGGCACCATCATGCCCCCGGTCGTCAGCGCGGCGACGGTCGCCGACCCGACCGCCACGCGCAGCAGGCATGCGGTCAGCCACGCCAGGATGTACGGCGACACCGCCGAGTGCGCCATCATTTCCTGGATGTACTTGCCGACGCCGGCGTCGACCAGCACCTGCTTGAGCGCGCCGCCGCCGCCGATGGTCAGCATGATCATCGCCACCGTGCCGACCGCCTTGTGCACGCCGTCCATCAGCACCGGCGTGGAAATGCCGCGCGCGATGCCGAAGGTGTAGAACGCCACGACCACCGCGATGAGCAGCGCCATGTCGGCGTTGCCGATGAATTCGAGGGCCTGCCGGACTTCCGATTCCGCGGGCAGGGTCAGGCTGGCGATCGAGGCCGCCGCCATCAGGATGACCGGCATCAGCGCGGTCAGCAGGCTGGGCAGGAAACCCGGCATTTCCTCTTCCTTGAAGACCTTGGAGGCGGTAATGCCCTTGGGCGCGGAAGGCCGTATGTTCTTCATCACCGGCAGGAACAGCGGGCCGGCCACGATGGCGGCGGGAATGCCGATGAGGATGCCGTAGAGCAGCGTGCGGCCGATGTTGGCGCCGTAGATCACCGCGATGGCGGTCGGTCCCGGATGCGGCGGCAGGAAGCAATGGGTCACGGACAGCGCCGCGGCCATCGGCACGCCGACCTCCAGCACGGAAATGCCCGCGCCGATGGCGATGGTGAAGACCAGCGGGATCAGCAGCACGAAGCCGACTTCGTAGAACAGCGCGATGCCGACGATGAAGCCGCTCAGGCACACCGCCCAGCGCAGGTATTTGCGGCCGACCGCGCCGATCAGCACCGAGGCGATGCGCTGCGCGCCGCCGCTCTCGACCATCCAGGTGCCCAGGATCGCGCCGAAGGTGACGACCACGGCCAGGTGGCCGAGCGTGCTGCCGACGCCGGCCTCGATCGATTGCATCACCTTGGCGAAAGGCAGGCCCTCGGCCCGGCCCAGCGCCAGGCTGACGAGAATCAGGGAAAGAAAACTGTTGATCCGAAAACCGATGATCAGGATGAAGAGTACCGCGATGCCGGCAGCCAGGATGAGCAAGGGCATGTTGTCTCCAGACGATGTAGGAATTATGGGTAGAAACGATGCAAGCGAAGGCGGCTAGTCGAGATGCTCGAACAGGTCGTCCAGCCTGCGTATGGGCAGCACGCGCTGCCGCAGTTGCGGGGGGATTTTTTCCGTGGGACAGAGCGCGAACACCGTCATGCCGGCGGCCACGCCCGCTTCCATGCCGGGGATGCTGTCCTCCACCACGGCGCACTGCCGCGCGGCGACCCCCATGGCGTTGGCCGCATGGATGAAAAGCTCGGGCGCCGGCTTCCAGTGGCCGATGTCGTAGGCGCTGAAAATGGGCCCCTTCATCGCCGGCAGCAGGCCGCAGATCTCCAGCGTGAGGCGGATCTTTTCCTGGGGCCCGTTGGACGCGATGCAGTAAGGCAGCGCCAGCCGCGACAACACCTCCAGGGCGCCGGGCATGGTCTGGAGCCGCTCGGCGAAATACCTCGCCATGCGCGCCCTGACGCGCGGCACGAAATCGTCGGGCAGCGTCTTGCCGATGCGCCGTTCGATCTCCTGCACGCAGAACACCATCTTGATGCCGGTGAACAGGGCCGCGCCTTCGGCCGCGTCCATCTCCAGCCCATGTTCGGCGCCCTCGTCGAGCAGCGCGGCATGGGCGATGGGCTCGCTGTCGACCAGCGTGCCGTCGCAATCGAATATCACGGCGGCGATGCGGCCGCGGACCGGGCTTGTGCTGTCGGCCATGATGGGCTCAGGCCGGCTGGGGGTTCTTGGACAGGTCGTAGAGGATCGCCGCGCTCGTCAGGCCGCCGTCCACCACCATGTCGTGGCCGGTCACGAAGCGCGCGTCGTCGCTCGCCAGGAAGGCGATCACGTCGGCGACTTCCTCGGGCTGGCCGTAGCGCGCCATCGGCGTCGCGTTGACGATGGCCTCGCGGACGATGCGGTTGTGCAGCGTGGCCGTCTGCGGCGTTTCGATCGGGCCGGGCGACACCGAGTTGACGGTGATGCCGAACGGGGCGAGGTCGATCGCGCAGGACTTGGCAAGGCCCAGCACGCCGCCCTTGGACGAGCAATAGGCCACCCGGCCGGACCACACCTGCTGTCCCGAGATGGACGCCAGCATGACGATGCGCCCCGACCTGCGCGCGGCCATGCGCCTGGCGACGGCCTGGGCGCACAGGTAGCTTCCGGTCAGGTTGATGCCGATGACGCGCTCCCACGCCTCGATGGGATTGTCCAGCACCGAGCCCTGGTAGCTGACGCCGGCGCTGGTGACGAGGACGTCGATGCGCCCGAAGTCCGCTTCGACCTGCGCGACGACCGCCTCGACCCGGGCGGGATCGCGCACGTCGAGCACGTAGCCGCGCGCCCGTCCGTCGGCCACGCCGAATTCCGCGATGGCCCGCTCGATGGCCTGCGCGTTGACGTCGGCGACCGCGACCGCGGCGCCCTCGCGCAGCAGGCGCCTGGCGGTGGCCAGGCCCAGGCCGCTGGCGCCGCCGGTAATCAGCGCGACCTTGAAGGCCAGGCGGCCCGATTCCTTCTTGTCCATGCTCGTCTCCCGTATGTCGTCCGGCGGGCCCAGGGAAGACCACGCCGCATCCTGCCCTCAGGGCTTGCGATGTTCAGGCCTCGCCGCGATTGCGCCAACCACGGATCAATGCCATGAAATTCCCGGTCACGCGCTGGCGGAAGCCGGCGTCGTCCAGCGCGCCGCGCAGCCATTCGGCGCTGGGCTCGGCCCATACCGAACGTCCCACCATGAAGCCCTTGACGATGGGCGCGCGCGCCTCGGTGAAAGCGGCCAGCAACTGCTCGATGGGCTGCGCCAGCCCGAGAATGACGGCGCCGCGGCAATAGGGATCCTGTTCGCGCACCAGGGCGTCCAGCTCGTCCCACTTGGCGGCGGACATGGCGCCGAGCTTCCACCATTCGGGCTTGAGGCCGGCCGCGTACAGGTCGCGGATGACGCGCAAGGCGGCATCGCCCGCGTCGTCGCGCGCCAGCTTGTCGGCGGGCGGGATGATTTCCAGCAATAGCTCGTGGCCGCTCGCCCGCGTGGCTTCCCACAACTCGGCGAGCCGTTCCATCTGCGCCGCGCGCAGGTCTTCAGGGTCGTCCGGGTGCATGAACACCAGGCACTTGACGACCTGCTCCAGCGGCCAATGTTCCAGTTCGCTGGCGACCGAATGCGTGCCGTCGAAGCGCAGCGGGCGCGATCCGGGAAGCTCGACCGGGCGGCCCACCCACCAGCCCCGGCCGGTGGCTTCGTGCAGCGCGGACTCGCCGAGGTCGGGGCGGCCGTCCACCAGCACGCCCAGCTTGCCGCGGCATCCGGGTTCGTCCTGCTCGATCTGCGCGACGACCTCGTTGAGCAGGTGCTTGAGCTTGCGCACGCGCGCGGGGTCGGCGCCCGCGGCTTCGGCCAGCGCCAGGAACTGGGGCCGGTGATCGTAGGCGAGCACGCACAGCTCGGGCCACGGCCGCCGCTTGACCGACACCCGGTGCAGATGCGCCAGTTGCGGATCCTGGTCCGGGCGCGGATGGCGGTGGCCGGAAAACCAGTGCGCCAGTTCGGCGGGCGTCGGCATGGCGGGCGCGCAGCCGTGGCGCGACACCACGATGGCGCCGCAGGCGTTGGCGATGCCGGCGGATTCGCGCCAGTCCTTGCCGCGCAGCAGCCCGGAAAGCAGCCCGGACGCGAAGGCGTCGCCCGCGCCCAGCACGTTCAGGACCTCGATGCGCTCGCCCAGGACGGTCAAGGCATCGTCGATCGCCACCGGCACCTCGCCCGGGACGATGCTGCAGCCCAGCGCGCCGCGCTTGACCACGAAAACGGCCCGCGTGCATTCGCGCGCGCGGCGCAGGCTGGCCATCAGGTCCGCCTTGACGCCGCCGGCGATGATCCATTCTTCCTCGGTGCCGATGATCAATTCGAATTGGCCGAGCTGATCCTGCAGGTGGCGGCTGACGCCCTGGTTCTCGACATAGCGGGTCTCGCCGTCGCCGCGGCCGGTCAGCCCCCACAGCACGGGGCGGTAGTCGATGTCCAGCACGCGCACCACGCCGTGCCGGCCCGCGATGTCCAGCGCGCGGCGGCTGGCTGCCAGGACGGTGGGCGTGCTCAGGTGCGTGCCCGTGATCAGCAGGCTGCGGCAGCGGGCGATGAAGGACTCGCTGATCGCCTCGGCGTCGATGGCCATGTCGGCGCAGTTCTCCCGCACGAACAGCAAGGGAAAGGTGTGCTGGTCCTTGATCCCCAGCAGCACCATGGCCGTGAGCCGCTGCTTGTCGATCTGCACCTGCGACACGTCGCAGCCTTCGCGCGCCAGCGTGTTCAGCAGGAAGCGGCCGTTCTGCTCGTCGCCCACCCGGGAAATCATGGCCGCGGCCAGGCCCAGGCGCGCCGCGCCGAAGGCGATGTTGGCGGAGGAGCCGCCCAGGTATTTGGAAAAGCGGGTGGCGTCCTCGAGGCTGCAGCCGAACTGGTCGGCATACAGGTCGACGCCCAGCCGCCCGAGGCAGGCCACATCGATGTCCCGGCCGGAGGGGAAGGAAAGTTCCATGGATAGCTGCCTCTGAATATCTGCTTATGGGCCCGCGCGGGGCCTCGTTGCCGCCAGGCGAAACCGATGTGCCTGGCCGGATGACGCAGCAGTCTATCAAAAATGGAATATATTTATCAATATAAATTTTTATAGAAATATTTTTCTTTTCCAGAACAAGCGATCCCCGGCCGCGCAGAGGCGGGCGGGCACGGGCGGCCCGCCGCGTCGAACGGCGGCCTTCCTGGGACTCGCCCCCGGGCTACCCGAGGATGCAAGGAACGCAATGCGGATAGGCGCGCCGCCTAGGCCTTGAGCGTGGCCACGACAGGCGCGCGCAAGGTGCGCAGCGCGGCGTTGAAGGCTTCCAGCGGCAAGGCCGGCGTGGCGGTGGCGACGCAGCGGGTCTGCCCGCCGCCCTCGGAGACGTGCGGCAGCAGTTCGTCGAGCACCTTGTCGGCGGGATCGAGGAATTGCACATCCGGCGCCGCGGCGCGGAAAAAGGGCGCCAGCCAGGGCAGATGGGTCGAGGACATGGTCATGACGTCCAGGCCGCCCTGCTCCGCCCGCAGCCTGGCGATGAACGCGGTGACGATTTCCTGCGTGCGCGCGGGATCGTCGATGAAGACGAAGGTCTCGACCAGGTCGACGAGCGACGAGGCATTGACCAGCGCCACCCGTCCGAGCCCCGCGCTTTCACGCGCGGCCAACTGCCGCATGGCTTCGCTTTCGACCATGGAACGGACGCCGAGCACGGCGACCTCCTTGCCGCGGGACAGAGCCAAGGCCTCCCGTATCGGCGGAAATACGCCGATGACGGGAACCGCCACCGCGGCGCGCAGCGGCTCCAGCACGACGACGCTGGGCGCATTGGAGGCCAGCACCACGGCCGCGCACCCGGCCTGCTGTAGATATAGGGTGGCGGCGCGTACCGAGGACAGGAGTTCCGCCGGCGTCTTGCCGCCGTACGGAAAGCTCGCGCGGTCGGCGAAGTAGAGAATGTCCTGCCGGGGAAACCGGGCGCGGACACGCTCGACGATGGCATAGCTGCCGAGGCCGGCGTCGAAGATGCCGATCGGGCGGTGAAGTTGCATGGCAAGGCCTCGGGTTGGGGTACGGATACGGGAGCAGTTGCGATTGCAGTTGCAATGGCGGAAGCTGGCCATTCTACCCAGGCCAAGGGCGGGCCGCTCCCCTGCCCCTTCCCGTCCCGCGACGTTCGCTTTCCGCCGCCCCGCGCCTAATGCCGCGCCAGGGACGCCGGCCTTTCCCGATATTCGCGCGGCGAGCATTTCATCAGCCGCTTGAACGCGTGGCTGAACGCGCTGTCGGAGTCGTAGCCCAGTTTCTGCGCGATGGAAGAAATCGTCGCGTGCGTGCTTCTTAGCGCCCGCGCGGCCAGTTGCATGCGCCAGCGCGTCACGTATTCCAGCGGCGCGATGCCCGCCTTCTGCTTGAAGCGCAGGGCCAGGGTCGAACGGGAAACGCCGGCGACCCTGGCCAGGTCCTCGAGCGTCCAGCGCTGCGCGGGGTCGGCGTGGATCGCCTGGATGGCGGCGCCGATGCGCGGGTCGGAGACGGCCAGCAGCCAGCTCGGCGTGCTGCTTCCCTCCTGCGTCAGGTAGAGCCGCAGCACCTGCACCAGCATGATGTGGCCGAGATGCTGGACCACGATCGCGTTGCCGGGCGACGGGGTGGCAAGCTCATGGGCGAGGCACTGCAAGGCCCAGCTCAGCACCGAGGCCTGATCCGAACCGCGCTTGACGACCGCCACGGGCGGCAGGCCATCGAAAAGCAGACCGGCTTCCTCGCCGAACGCCAGGCGCCCTCCGATCAGGAAGAACGTATCGGCGGCACCGCAGCGGGCGATGCCGTTGACGGCATGGCGGTAGATCTCGTCCGAGGGGATGGCCGGCAAGGCCGGATCGCTGCGCAGCGAAAACGCGCGCTGGCGGGACAGCAGGAAGCAGTCGCCGGCGTCGAGCCGGATCGGCTGCGCCACGCCATCCACGCGCAGCCAGCAGCTTCCTTCGACGACGGCATTGAACTTGATGCCGTCGGGCGGCGGGAAGTCGATGGCCCAGTCGCCGCCCGCCTTCAGGCCGGCGAAAACGGAGCTGTGCATACCGAGCAGGGAAAGCACTTCGGAAAGGGGGTCCATGGGCGAACTCGGACAAACTCGGACGATCTCGACAGAACGTGGGACTTTGCTGCATTCACGGCCTCAAGTCCAGCCTGGACAATGACGGACACGGGCTTGGCCTTGGCTTCATCGCCGGCCTGCAAGCCCTATCCAGAACGCACCAAGGCCCGACCTAGGTCTCACCCAGGAAACATCGAGGACACGCCATGACCAGCAAGCAGTCTCCCATCGGCTCCGGTTTCGGCGCCGCGACCACCGCGGCGGAAGTGCTCGCGGGACGCAAGCTGTCCGGCATCGCCGCGCTCGTCACCGGCGGCCATTCCGGCCTGGGGCTGGAAACGACGCGGGCGCTGGCAAGCGCCGGCGCCCGCGTCACGGTGGCGGCGCGCGACGTGGCAGCGGCGCGCGCGAAAGTCGCCGGCATTGCCGGCATTGCCAGCGTGGCGGTCGAACGCCTGGATCTCTCCGACCTCGCCAGCGTCGGCGATTTCGCCCGGCGCTTCCTGGCCGGCGGCAGGCGCCTGGATATCCTGATCTGCGGCGCGGGCATCATGGCCTGCCCGGAAACCCGCGTCGGGCCGGGCTGGGAAGCGCAGTTCGCCACCAATCACCTCGGCCATTACGCGCTGGCGAATCTGCTTTGGCCGGCGCTCGCAGGCGGCGCCCGGGTGGTGGCCGTCTCCTCGGCCGGACACCACCAATCCGGCATCCGCTGGGACAACGTGCAGTTCACGCGAGGCTACGACAAGTGGCTGGCCTACGGACAATCGAAGACGGCCAACGCCCTGTTCGCGCTTCACCTCGACCGGCTCGGGCGGCACGCAGGCGTGCGGGCCTTTTCCCTGCATCCCGGCAAGATCTTCACGCCGCTCCAGCGCCACCTGGCGCGGGAAGAAATGGTCGCCGCCGGCTGGCTGGACGCCGACGGCAATCCCGCCGATCCCACCTTCAAGACGCCGCAACAAGGCGCCGCGACGCAGGTATGGGCCGCGACGTCGCCGCGGCTGGCGGGCATGGGCGGCCTGTATTGCGAGGACTGCGACATCGCGCGGATGGACGACGGCGAACCGCCCTCCTTCACCGGCGTGCGCCCCTACGCCGCCGACCCGGAGCAGGCCGAACGCCTCTGGGCGCTGTCCGCGCGCCTCACCGGCATCGACGCCTTCCGCGACTCACCAGGTGGTTGACGGGAAAAAAAGCCGCCCACTGCCATGAGGCCACGCCGGCCTGATCGAGCCTAGTCCCGCGTCGTCCCGCCTCACCCGGCCTCACCCCGCCTCACTCGGCCGCGCGGGCGGCGCATGCAGCGGCCCGCGCGCATTCGCGAAGGCCTCGCGCAGGAAATCGACGAAGGCGATGACGCGCCCCGCGTACTGGTGCTGCGGCGAATACACCGCATAGATGTCCGCCGGCGGCGTGCGATAGCGGCCCAGCACCTGGCGCAGCCGCCCCGCGGCCAGGTGCTCCGCGATGTCCCATTCGGCGCGCAGGATGATGCCGTGCCCGTCCAGCGCCCAGTCCACCGCGATCTCGCCGTCATTGGTGCTCATGTGCACGTCGACCTTGACGGCGTGCTCGCGCTTGCCTTGCCGCAGCCGCCACACGCCGTGCGTCTCGCTGCCGTGCCGGATATCGATGCAGACATGCCGCGCCAGGTCCGCCGGCTGCAAAGGCTCGCCGTGCTTCGCCAGGTAGGCCGGCGCCGCGCACAGCAGGCGCCGGTTGGCCGCGATGGGCCGCGCGATCACGCGCGCCTCGGGCGGTTCGCCGAAACGCACGCAGACGTCGAAGGCGTCCTCGGTCAGCGGCAGCGGCGCCACCGTCAGTTGCAGTTGCACGTCCACCTCGGGATAGCGCCGGCGAAAGCGCGACAGCAGCGGCGCCACGTGGTTGCGGCCGAACCCCAGCGTGGCATTCACGCGCAGCAGGCCCTTGGGCTCCTGCCGCGCGCGCGACACGTGGCGCTCCATGTCCTCGATGTCGGCCAGGATGCGCCGCGCGTGCATCAGGTAGATCTCGCCCTCCTCCGTCAGGTGCATGCGGCGCGTGGTGCGCGTGAGCAGTTGCACGCCCAGCCGCGCCTCCATCTGCGCCAGCCGCTTGGTCACGGCGGGCGGGCTGACGCCCATCTCGCGCGCGGCCGCGGCCAGGCTGCTGCAACGCGCCAGCATGCTGAAGAACGCCATTTCGGTGGGGGCCAGGGGCGTGCTCATTATTAACCAGAAAGAAATGATGGAATTACTTCGGCCTTGTTCCTTGCCATTCTAGCTGGCTTAGAGTGGCCCCTTCCCCTCGGGAAGCCGCGTCCGCCGCTGCGGCGGGCCATCCATAACAAAGACCAAGGAGACTCCATGTTCACCCCTCGCCTGCCGCGGCATGCCCGCGGCCTGCTCGGCGCGCTGGCGCTATTGACCTTGCCATTGGCCGCGCTGGCGCAGACCGCCTACCCGGGCGACCGGCCCGTGTCCATCCTGGTGCCCTACTCGCCGGGCGGCGCCACGGACGCCGTGGCGCGGCTGCTCAGCACCAAGCTCACCTCCGGCATGAAGGGCACCTTCATCGTCGAGAACCGGCCCGGCGCCAGCGGCACCATCGCCATGTCCTCGGTGGCGCGGGCACGGCCCGACGGCTACACGCTGTTCATGAACGAGATCACCTCCACGGTGGTGTCCGAACTGGTGCCCAACCTGACGTTCGACCCGGTCAAGTCGCTACAGCCGGCGGTGCTGGTGGCCGAGACGCCTTTCGTGCTGGTGATCAACAGCGCCGTGCCGGCGCATTCGCTGCGGGAGTTCGTGGACTATGCGCGCGCCAATCCCGGCAAGATCACCTACGGCTCGGGCGGCGTCGGCAGCGGCCCGCACCTGGCCGGCGAACTGTTCAAGCAATTGACCGGCGCGGACATCCTGCACGTGCCGTATCGCGGCTCGGGCCCCGCGCTACAGGACCTGCTGGGCGGCCAGATTCAGATGCTGATCACCGCCGCGCCCACCGTGGCGCCCTTCATCAGCGAAGGCCGGCTGCGCGCGCTGGCCGTGGCGCGCGGCGAACGCATCAAGGCCCTGCCCAACGTGCCCACCGCCAAGGAAGCGGGCCTGCCGGGCTTCGAGATCAGCAACTGGTTCGGCCTGGCCGCGCCGCGCGGCACGCCGCAACCCGTGCTGGACGCCATCGCGCAGGGCGTGAACCAGGCGCTGAAGGACCCGGACTTCCTGGCCAGCCTCGAAACCGCGGGGGCCGTGCCGCTGGGAGGCACCTCGGCCGCGGCGCGCGAACGGGTCGCGCAGGAAACCCGGCGCTGGAGCGCGATGCTGCAGGCCAGCGCGACGCAGGGCGCGAAGCATTGACAAGGCAGGAAGGCGCGTGCCCGCACACGGGCGCAAATACAGGCGCAAACACAGGCACGAGCACCGGCACGCGTTTCGGCACAACCGCCATATCCATGGCTGCAACAGAGAAGGAAAGCAATGAAGATAAAGCGCATCGTCCCACTGCACGTGGGCCAGTTCATGTATGCCCGGGTCGAGACCGATTCCGGCCTGGTAGGCATCGGCGAGGCCGGCACCTGGGGCCACCTGCAGGCCGCCGGCGCCGCCATCCAGCGCTTTGCCGAATACCTGGAGGGCAAGCCCGCCTTCGACATCGAGCATCACTGGAACGTGATGCACCGCTTCAGCTATTTCCAGGGCCTGGCGATCAACGCCGCCATCTCGGCCATCGATATCGCGCTGTGGGACATCAAGGGGCAGGCGCTGGGCGTGCCCATCTATGAGTTGCTGGGCGGCGCCGTGCGCAAGAAGGCGCGCATCTACGGCCACGTCTACGAAAGCTCCATCGAGAAGATCCTGGTCGAATGCCAGGCCAAGATGGAAGCGGGCTTCAACGCCTTCGGCCACCTCAATCCCTTCCTGGACGAGGGCAACGACCAGGTCTGGTTCAAGACCCACGTCAAGAAGATGCGCGACGCCATCGACAACGTGCATCGCATGCGCGAAGTGGTGGGCGACCGCGTGGACCTGCTGATCGAGCTGCACCGCCGCCTGACGCCGCCCGAGGCCATCACCTTCACCAATGCCATCGAGGACACCTACCCCATGTTCGTCGAGGATCCCATCCGCCCCGAGGGCCCGGATGCGATGGCGCGCGTGGCCGGGAAAATCAACGTGCCCATCGCCACCGGCGAGCGCTTCGCCACCATCTACGAGTTCCAGGCGCTGCTGGCCCGCGACGCGGTGGAGTTCGCGCGCGTGGACCTGTGCCTGTGCGGCGGCATCACGGGCGGGCGCAAGGTGGCGGCCATGGCCGAGGCGCACCACGTGCAGATCGTCCCGCACAACCCGCTGTCGCCCATCGGACTGGCCGCCTGCCTGCAGTTGGCCGCGGCCGCGCCCAACTTCGCCATCCAGGAATACGCGACCGGCTTCGAGGCCGGCATCTTCGAGTCGAGTCCCATCCACCTGGGCAGCGACGTGGTCGACGAGGTGCCGCGCCCGAGCCAGGGTTTCGTCGACATCCCCAGCCGGCCCGGCCTGGGCATGTCGCTGCTGCCGGACGCGCAGAAGATCCGCCCGCCGCTGTCCAAGCCCATCTCGATGCGCCCGCACCTGGACGGTTTCGTGATCGACCAGTAAGCAGCGGCCAGGCGGGCCGTGGCGGCGGGCGGCAGAACAGTCCCTGCCCCACCGGCACGGCCCGGGCCGAACGCGCGCGGCGTCAGCCGCGTCCTCAGCGCCCCATCGCCGGATCGGTCGACCCCGGCTTGCCGGTTTCGATCCGCCCCGCCAAGGCGTACATCAGCTCGGCGTCCGCCGGGCTGGTGATGGCGACGTCGTACCACATCGCCGTGGGCGCCAGGTCGAACACGGCTTCCTGCGTGCTGCCCGGCGCCAGGCGCAACACGCGCGTCTCCTGTCCGGCCATGGCGCAGCGGACCTCGATGGTCCGGGGCCCATGCTGGGTCAGCCGCAAGGCCAGGCCGTGTCCGTCCGCGGGCGCGGCGGCGCATGCCACGTCGAGGGCGAGGCCCGTGCGCCGTCCCTTGAAACGGCGATAGAAGCCATTGGGCGCATGGACGATCACGTCGTAGCGGCCGGCCGCGAATTCGGCGGCGTCGAAGGCCACGTCCAAGGCATCGCCGGCCGCCACCGCATAGGTCCCGGCCTGCATGCCGCCCTCCCGCGACAGGCCATGGCGATGGACATTGAACGGCGCCCCGGCCGACCGCTCGCCGAAGATCGCCCGGCCCGCCTTGAAGCGGAGCCGGACCTGGCGGCCATCGGGCGCCAGGCCGCCGTCGGCATACAGCTCGTAAGGCAGCGCGCAAGACGGACGCGTTCCGGGCTCCTGCCTGACGGTTTCCCGCAGCCGCCCGGGTTGCGCGCGCAGCGCGGCGACGGCTTCGGCGTCCAGCGCGCGGAAGCCGCCCGGCAGGGGCTGCTCGCGCGCGTCTTCGATTTCCTGGAAATAGGTGTCCCGGTCCAGCACGGGCAGTTTCGGATCCCGGCCGTCGTAAGGCCGGAAACAGGAAGTGAGATCGCCGCTGATGGCGCGGCGCCAGGGCGAGATATTCGTCTCCGTGACCTGCTTGCCGAATTTGCGCGCGATGAACGTTTCCAGGAAGCGCAGCGTGGACGTGTGTTCGAAAAGCTGGGAATTGACCCATCCGCCCCGGCTCCACGGCGAGGCCACGATCATCGGCACCCGGAAGCCCAGCCCGATCGGGCCGCCGCGGGCCAGCCGCGCCGGCACGCCGAGGGCGATCTCGTCCTCGCGGCCGGTGTATTCCAGGCCGTCCGGCCCGATCGCGGCGGAAGACCGGCCCGTTTCCGGGCGGCGCGGGTCGGGCGCGGCATACGTGCAGCCATGGTCGAAATACCCGTCGTTTTCGTCGTAGGCGATGATGAAGATGGTCTTCTTCCAGATCTCCGGATCGGCGGTCAGGATGTCCATCACCGCCGAGACGTACCAGGCGCCGTACCACGGCGATTGCGGATGATCCGAGAAATGCTCGGGGGCCGCCAGCCAGGATACGGTGGGCAGCTTTCCGTTGCGCACATCGTGGCGGAACTGGTGCAGGACGTCGCCGCGCGGCGCCTCCATGCTTTTGCCGCCGCCGGGCAGGGATATCTTCTCCAGCTTGCGGTAGTGCTTGTCCGCCCGGTTGCTGACGAAGGCTTTGTCGAACAGCGCCCGTTGCCTGGGCGTAAGCTGCGCCGGCGTGCGCAGGGGCGCGTTCTTCTCGCGCATCAGCGCGTCCAGCAAGGCATGCGCCTCGGCAAGCTGTTCGGTCCGCGTCCCGGCATCCAGCATTTCCTGCTTCGCCAGCTTTTCGAGGTGGTCCTGGCCGTCCTTGATGTGCTCGTCCAGCCAGTCCCGGAAGCCGGGATAGGCCGCCACCTGGTAGTTGTCGAAGCACTCCAGCACGTTGCAACTGAAATTGGACAGCCAGGCGCGTTCGTGGCCTTTCATGCCGCCGGTGCGCGAAATCTCGTTCTGGTAGAACTTCCAGGAAACGCCGGCGTCTTCCAGGCGTTCCGGGAAGGTCGTCCACTTCATGCCGCCGCGCAGGATCTCGGCGTTGCGCATGTAGACGGACGAGTCCGCCGCCTGCCTGTCGCGCACCGTTCCCGTCCAGAAGATGAGCCGGTTGGGCGTGGTGCTGGTCATGGCGCCGGCGTGGTACTGGTCGCAGATGGTGAAGGCGTCGGCCAACGCGTAGTAGAACGGCAGGTCCTCGCGCGTGTAGTACCCCATGGTCAGGGGATACCGCGCATAAGCCTTGCGATGCGATTTCTTGACGTCGATCCAGCGGTCATGCCGCCCTTCGTTCCAGGCGTCGGCCTGGCTGTCGCGCGTATGGGGAATCGAGCCCATCCAGGTGGCCCGCGTATCGCGGATGTTCAGGCGCCAGGGCAGGTAGCTTTCCCCCGCCGCGCCCGATTGCAGGAAGACCGGGTTGCCGTCGGGCAGCCGCATGGCGCGGGGGTCGCCGTATCCCCGCACGCCCTGCAAGGTGCCGAACATGTGGTCGAAGGAGCGGTTCTCCTGCATCAGGATCACGACGTGCTCGGCATCCAGATAACTCGTCCCGGGATCGGGGGCGATGGCGAAGGCCCGGCGCACCGCCGCCGGCAGCATGTTGGCGGCGCCGGCCGCCCCCGACAAGCCAGCGAATTTCAGAAGGTCCCTGCGGTTCATCGATTACTCCCTGCTCTGCCATGCGGACGCCGTTTGAGAGCGTAGCACTCCACCGTCCTCCGCCGCGCGGGTCCGCCCGAGGATGGACGCCCCCGCCGCCCGGCCGACAGGCACGATGCTTGCTACCCATGCGCGCTTCGCCCCATCCACCAGATCAAAAGGGCGAGGGGGAGACGACATGGACGGCCCCATCAGGATTTTCGTCGGATGCGATCCGAACGATTGCGACCTCGAGCAGATGATGGTGCTCGACCATAGCGCGCGCAAGCACAGCTCCCTGCCCATCGAGATCACCTGGATGCGCCTGTCGCGCGACCCCGCCAGCCCCTGGTATTGCGACCCGGCGCGCCAGCTCGGCTGGCGCACCGAAACCTGGTCCACGCCCTTCTCGGCCCTGCGCTGGGCCATCCCGGCGGCATGCGGATTCCAGGGCCGCGCGCTCTACCTGGACGCCGACATGCTGGTGCGCTGCGATCTGGCCGATATCTGGAACATGCCCATGGCCGCGGGCACGCTGGTCGCCGCCCGCCGCGTGGGAGAGCGCTGGCTGTCCTGCGTATCGCTGTGGGATTGCGCCCGCGCGCGCGGCCATCTCCCCACGCTGGAGGCCTTGCGCGCCGATCCCGCGGCGCACAAGAAGATGAAGCGCCTGTTCGCCCGCCGCCCGGACCTGATCCATCCGCTGGACGCCCGCTACAACTGCGTCGACGGCGACGGCCTGCCCCTGGACGACATCCGCATCCTGCACTACTCGGACATGGGCACGCAGTTCTCCCATCGCTACGCCGTGCCGCGCCTGCGCGCCGAAGGCCGGACGCACTGGTTCGACGGCGAGGTGCTGCCCCATCCCCGCCAGGACCTGGCCGAACTCTTCGACCGCTATTACCAGGAAGCCCTGCAAGCGGGCCGCCGCCTGGACGACTACCGCAACGCGCCGCCATTCGGGGCCCTGATCAAGGCCTCGCAAAAGGACTACACCGGCAACCGGCCCAAGCCCCGGCGCCGCAACTGGCTGGAAAGGCTGGCGCGCCATCTCGCCCCCGGCCGCTCGCCGGATTCCCGCGAACCGGCCGCGCATCGATAAACTGCACATCGGTAAACTGCGCAGCGGTAGACTGCACATCGTTAAACTGCACGTCGATAAGCCGCGTTCCCGGCCGTGCCCTCACCGCTTCCCCGCGCGACGGCGCGGCCGGGCTCGCGTTCGCACGCCCCGGCCACGCAGCCTGTCGCCGCTCGTCCAGCCTCGACCGCCGCCGGGTCCACGCTGAATTCCTCTTTGGAGACACCCGCGCCATGAGCAACCGGAACACGCCCCAGACAGACGCCCCCGAGGTCCAGGTCCCCTACTGCCTGCCGCCGCTGCCGCTGGACGCGCAGCAACCCGCGGCCTTCGACATCCCCGCGGGCGCCTGCGACACCCACGCCCACGTGGTCGCGGCCGACGACGGCGCCTATCCCATGGTGCCGAACCGCACGTATACCCCCCACCCCGCCACCGAGGATGCCTACCTGGCCATGCTGGCCGCCAACGGCATGTCGCGCGGCGTGCTGGTGCAGATCAGCGTCTACGGCACCGACAACCGCTACATGCTGGAAGTGCTGCGCCGCCATCCGGACAAGCTGCGCGGCATCGGCGTGGTCGACGCCGACGTGGCCGATTCGGAACTGGAAGCCATGCACGCGGCCGGCGTGCGCGGCCTGCGGATCAACGTGCTGTTCGGCGGCGGCATCGGCTTCGACGCCATGGAAACGCTGGCGCACCGCATCAAGGACCTGGGTTGGCACATGCAGTTCCTGATGGACGCGCGCCAGTTGCCGGAGATGCTGCCGCGCATGCAGAAGCTGCCGGTGCCCGGGGTGGTCGACCACATGGGCCACATGCCCGTGGCCGAAGGCACGCGCAGCGCGGGCTTCCAGGCCTTGCAGCGCCTGGTCAGGGACCATGGCTGGTGGGTCAAGCTGTCCGGCGCCTACCGCATCAGCAGCCGGTTCGACGACTACCCGGACGTGACGCCCTGGGCCCAGGCCCTGATCGAGACCGCGCCCGACCGCATGGTCTTCGGCAGCGATTGGCCGCACGTGCACATCTCGCCCATGGTCAATACCGGCAAGCTGCGCAACCAGTTGGCCGCATGGGCGCCGGACGCCGCCCTGCGCCGCCGCATCCTGGTGGACAACCCGCAGCGCCTCTACGACTTCCCCGCCGCCTGAGCCGGGACCGAGGCCAGGGCTGGACGGCCGCCGCGCCGTCCCCTGCCTTTACGCATACGCACGACAACGAACAACAATCAGAGAGACATCATGCAATGGTATAGAGAACTAAGCGTCACTGAACGCCGCACCTTCGTCGGCGCGTTCGGCGGCTGGGCCATCGACGCGCTGGACTTCATGGTGTTCACCTTCGTCATCTCCACGCTGATCAACCTGTGGGGCATCGACAAGGGCCAGGCCGGCATGCTGGGCACGGTCACCCTGCTTTTTTCCGCGGTGGGCGGCTGGCTGGCCGGGATCCTCGCCGACCGCTATGGGCGCGTGCGGGTGCTGCAAGCCACCATCCTGTGGTTCTCGGTGTGCACGGTGGCCATCGGCTTCACGCAGAACTTCGAGCAGATCTTCGTCCTGCGCGCGTTGCAAGGGCTGGGCTTCGGCGGCGAATGGGCGGTCGGCTCGGTGCTGATGGGCGAAATCGTGCGCGCCGAACACCGCGGCAAGGCCGTGGGCACCGTGCAGAGCGGCTGGGCCATAGGCTGGGCCGTCGCCGCCGCGCTGTACACGCTGGCGTTCTCGTGGCTGCCGCCCGAATGGGCCTGGCGCACGCTGTTCTGGATCGGCGTGCTGCCCGCCATACTCGTGCTGTACATCCGCAAGCACGTGCCCGAGCCGGAGATCTTCCAGCGCACCCTCAGCAAGCAGGAAAGCACGGCGCAGCGTCCTTCCTTCTGGGCGATCTTCTCGCCGGATCTGCTGAAGACGACCATCGTCACCTCGCTGCTGTGCACCGGCGTGCAAGGCGGCTACTACGCCATCACAACCTGGCTGCCCACCTTCCTGAAGACCGAGCGCAACCTGTCCGTGCTCAACACCGGCGGCTACCTGGGCGTCATCATCCTCGGCTCGTTCTGCGGCTACATCGCGGGCGCCTATCTGTCCGACAAACTGGGCCGGCGCGCCAATCTGCTGATTTTCTCGGTGCTGTCTGCCATCAGCGTCTACGTCTATACCCTGCTGCCGCTGAGCAACGAACAGATGCTGATCCTGGGCTTCCCGCTGGGCTTCGCGGCCTCGGGCATTTTCAGCGGCGTCGGCGCGTATCTCACCGAACTGTTTCCGTCGGCGCTGCGCGCCAATGGCCAGGGCTTCGCCTACAACTTCGGCCGCGGCGTGGGGGCGCTGTTTCCCAGCCTGGTGGGTTTCCTCAGCAAGACCCACGGCCTGGCCTGGGCGATCGGCGCCTTCGCGGCCGGCGCCTACGCCATCGTCATCCTCACTGCCTTCCTGCTGCCCGAAACCAAGGGGCGGGTGCTGGACTGACCGGTGAATGCATTCCCTGGCGAACGCGTTCCCTACGGGGCGGAGCGATCCGCCGCCGCCATTTCGCCGTCGCGCGCCTCGGTTTGCCCACCGGTCTCCCGGGACTGCGGTCCCCAGGAGTCCCGGTGCGTGCTCAGCGCGAGCCGGCGGTCGCGCGCGATGGATTTCTCCAGCGTCTCCTGCGCCCGCTTGGCCACCGTGATGCGCAGGCCTTCGTCCTCGAAATTGGCGGTGGTCTCCTCCAGCATGGTGACGTTGTTGCGCCGGAAAGCATCCGCCACCTCGCGCGCTTCGTAGGGGTCCATGCCCAGCGCCTGCAAGGCATGGCGCCCGGCGGTGAGCGCCGACTCGAACAGCTCGCGCTCCACCACCTCCACGCCGCGCTGGCGCAACTGGTAGTAATGCACCGCGTCGCGCGCCCGCGCGACGATGCGCAGATTGGGAAACTGTTCCCGCGCCAGGTCCACCAGCCGCAGGTTGTCCGGCACCGTGTCGATGGCGTTGACCAGCACCCGCGCGCGCGCCGCGCCGGCGGTCTCCAGCAGTTCGGCGCGGGTGGCGTCGCCATAGAACACCTTCATGCCGAACTTGCGCAAGGTCTCGATGTTGTCGGGGTCGTGGTCCAGCACCACCACCTTCACGCCGTTGGCCAGCAGCAGGCGGCCGGCGATCTGGCCGAAGCGGCCGAAGCCCGCGATGATGACGCTGGCGCCGTCGTCGTCGATCTCGTCGTCGGCGCGCTGCCCGCGCGGCCGCCGCCGTTCGAGGGCGTCCAGCACCGCCAGCACGATGGGCGTCGCCGCCATCGACAAGGCCACCGCCAGCGTCAGCAGGCGCGCCCAGTCGTCGGGCAACACCCCCGCGTCGTGCGCGCTGCCGAACACCACGAAGGCGAATTCGCTGCCCTGCCCCAGCAGCGTGGCGAACAGCACGCAGCGGCCGCCGCCTATGCCCAGCACGTGGGACAGCAGCCACAGCAGGACGAACTTCAGCACCAGGAAGGCCAGCAGCAGCGCCAGCACCTGCAAGGGATGGGACAGCAAGGTGCCGAAGTCGATGGACATGCCGACGCCGATGAAGAACAGGCCCAGCAGCAATCCCTTGAACGGCTGGATGTCGCTCTCCAGCGCGTGCCGGTACTCCGAGCTGGCCAGCAGCACCCCGGCCAGGAAAGCCCCCATGGCCATGGACAGCCCGGCGCTTTCCATGAGCTCGCCCACGCCGATCACCAGCAGCAGCGCCACCGCGCTGAACACTTCGCGCAGCCCGGAACGCGCCACGAAACGCAGCAGCGGCCGCGCCAGGTAGCGGCCGCCGACCACCGCGATCGCCAGCGCGACGACGATCTTCAAGGTCGCCGCGCCCAGCGTGTCGCCCTCGCCGCCCTTGCCGCCGGCCAGCAGCGGGATCAGCGCCACCAGGGGAATCGCCGCCAGGTCCTGGAACAACAGCACCGAGAAGGCGCGCTGCCCCAGCACGGTCTGCTGCAGGCTGCGTTCGTTCATGGCCTGCACGGCGATGGCCGTCGAGGACAGCGCCAGCGTCATCCCCGCCAGCAGCGCCACGCGCCACTCCAGGCCTTGCCACCAGACCAGCGCGCCCAGCGCGGCGCCGCACACGCCCATTTGCAGCGCGCCGCCGCCGAAGACCGGCACCCGCAGGTTCCACAGGCGCCGCGGGTCCAGCTCCAGGCCGATCAGGAACAGCATCAGGACGACGCCGATCTCCGCGAAATGCAGGATCGCCGCCGGATCGTCCACCACCCGCAGCCCCCACGGACCGATCACGCAACCCGCGATCAGGTAGCCCAGCACCGACCCCATGCGCGCCCGCACGGCCAGCGGCACGAACACCACCGTCACTCCCAGGTAGACCAGCACCTGCAACAGCAATTGATCATTCATGGACGGCTCCCTCGACGCCGCCGGCGTTCGCATAGCGTTCCGCCAGCGCCTCCAGCCGTGCGCGATAGCGCGCGCCGGCCCCGGCCAACTGGTCCTGCGTCAGGGCGGTCACGCCGTGCAGGGAAAACGGCGCCAGCCAGCGCATGCCGCATTGTTCGGCGGCGCTGCGCAGCGGCTGCCCCAGCATGCCCAGGTGATTCTCGCCGCAACAGGTGAAATTGCCCTCGTCGCCGCCGGTGGTCACCGTCCACATCAGGTCCTTGCCGGCCAACATGCCCGCGCCCTTGCCGTAGGCCCAGCCGTATTGCAGCACCTTGTCCAGCCAGAGGCGGAACAGCGCCGGCGAGCCGTACCAGTGCATGGGGTGCTGCCAGATCACCAGCCGGGCCGGCGCCAGCGCCTCCTGCTCGGCCGCGACGTCGATGCTGAAGTCGGGGTAGAGATCGTAGAGCGAGCGCACCCGCACGCCGCCCAGGCCCTCCAGGGCGTCGAGCAAGGCGCCGTTGGCGCGCGAATGGCGGGGATAGGGATGGGCGTAGACAATGACGATCATCGGGGATCCTGGAAGGGCGACAGCGCGACAGGAAACGATGTTAGCCTTGGCCTTTGTATTTCGCGAGGCTGGCATGGCAATCACGCAAGTGGATCTTATCGGCGCGCCCACCGATGTCGGCGCGAGCATCCGTGGCGCCTCGATGGGCCCCGAGGCCCTGCGCGTCGCCAGCCTGCCCCTGGCCCTGGAGCGCCAGGGCATGCGGGTCGTCGACGCCGGCAACCTGGCGGGCCCCACCAATCCCTGGCACCCGCCGCGCGACGGCTTTCGCCACCTGGAAGAAGTGGCGCAGTGGAACCGGTCGGTCCATGACGCGATGTGGGACGCCTTGCAAGCCGGGCATTTTCCCATACTGATGGGAGGCGACCATTGCCTGGCGATCGGGTCCATCAGCGCCGTGGCGCGGCATTGCCGAGCCGCCGGCCGCAAGCTGGCCGTGCTGTGGCTGGACGCCCATGCCGACGCCAATACCCACGACATCACGCCGACCGGCAACATCCACGGCATGCCGGTGGCCTGTCTGTGCGGCCAGGGGCCCGACGCGCTCACCCGCCTGAGCGACGCCTATCCGGCGGTAGAGGCGAAGTCCATCCGCCAGGTCGGCATACGCAGCGTCGACGCGGAAGAAAAGCGCCAGTTGCGCGCCCTGGGGCTGCGCGTGTTCGATATGCGCCACATCGACGAGAACGGCATGCGGCTGACCATGGAACAGGCCCTGGCCGACGTCGACGAAGACACCCACCTGCACGTCAGCTTCGACGCGGATTTCCTCGATTCGGCGGTGGCGCCGGGCGTCGGCACGCCGGTCCTGGGCGGCCCGACCTACCGGGAGGCGCAACTGTGCATGGAAATGATCGCCGACACCGGCCGGCTGGGCTCGCTGGACCTGATGGAGCTGAACCCGGCGCGCGACGTCCGCAACCAGACGGCCGAAGTGGTCGTCGACCTGGTCGAAAGCCTGTTCGGCAAGTCCACGCTGATCCGCAAGTAGGCAGGCGACCGGGGCGGTCCCGCCGCCCGCCGGACCTGGACGTGGCCCTTGAGTGCTTCACACTCTGTTGCGATAATGGCCGACCTTCGGTCCGCCGGCCGCGCCGGCGGACGTCGATGCCCCCCAACGACACCGTTATCCAAGAGACTCCGCCATGAACCGAACCGACGACGCCGGCAAGCTGATCCTACGCCTGGTACTGGGCATCCTGATCCTGCTGCACGGCATCAGCAAAATGACGCATGGCGTCGGCTTCATCGTCAACCTGGTCCACGAGCATGGCTTGCCATCCTTCGTGGCCTACCTCGTCTACATCGGCGAGGTCATCGCCCCCATTCTTATCATCGTCGGCATATTCACCCGCATCGGCGGCCTGATCATCGCCGTCAACATGCTGTTCGCCTTCGGCCTGGTGCATACCAGCCAGTTGTTCCAGATCAACAGCCAGGGCGGCTGGCAACTGGAACTGCAAGGCATGTATCTGGCCGCGGGCCTGGCCATCGCGCTGTTGGGCGCGGGCCGCTTCAGCCTGGGCGGCGCCGGCGGCCGCTACAACTGATACCCGGACCGAGGCCGAACCGAGGCCCGGTCTCCCCTCCCCGCGCCACGCCGCGGGGAGCGACGCCCGCCGTCCAAAAGACGCGATACGGCGCAATGCCCTGAATCGAACGAACCCTTCGGATACGTGAAGGGGCATTTCAGATACGCTCGGCGACATGGGTAGGAATTGGTAACCCCGTCCGCGTTTCAAACCGGTTTCAGACCGCCCACATGCTTCACGCGCCTCCCTACACTGGAATCGTCCGCATGCCTGTGCGTGCGTTCCCGAAGGAGTCCAACATGAAGAAGCTCATTGCCCTGGTTGCCGTTGCCTGCTCGCTCAGCGGCTGCATCGTGGTTCCCGCCGATGGCGGCCATTACTACCATCGCGGCGGCTACCGCTACTATCCCGCCCCGGCCCACTATTACTACGGCTATTGAGGCGGCCCGGGCAAGGATGCAGGCCGGGACCGGCACCGAGACCATGACTACAGGGCGAACGGCGTGAGCCGCTCGATGCTCGTATGAAAAAACAAGAATCCTTCCTCTCCGGCGACGGCGAGCCGGCGGCGCGCCGCGCCGGCCGCGCCCGGCCGATGACGGCGGCCTCTTCCCGGGGCGCCGGTCCGATGGCGCGGATCGCGGGGCCGCGGCACGCCGGCATCGCCGTCCTGGCCTTGGCGCTGGGCTTGTCCGCCTGTGCGCCGGCGCTCACGCAGGCGCAGTCCTCGGACCCCTACCCGTCCAACTATCCGGCGTATCCGTCCAATCAGGTTCCCGCCCCGCAGACCGACCAGAACGGCTATCCGGTGGACGCGCAAGGCCAGCCCTATCCGGCCGATGCGCAGGGACAGCCGTACCCGCAAGGACAGGCCTATCCCGCGCCGCAGCAGGCGCAGGCTTCGCCCGATCCCTCCGACGCCAACCTGGCGCCGGTGACGACCACGCAGGACGCGCCGCCGCCGCTGCCGGTCTACGACCAGCCGCCGGTGCCGGGCGACGGCTATATCTGGGTGCCGGGATATTGGGCGCGCAACGCCTACGGCTTCTACTGGGTGCCCGGCGCCTGGGTGCTGGCGCCTTATGAAGGCGCGCTCTGGACGCCCGGCTACTGGGCCTTCGATACCGGCTACTACCGCTGGTTCCCGGGGTATTGGGGACCGCACATCGGTTTCTACGGCGGCATCAACTACGGCTTCGGCTATTTCGGCACGGGCTACGTGGGCGGCTACTGGCGCGACCGGCACTTCTACTACAACCGGTCCGTGACCCGGATCGGGCCGTCGCGCATCACCTACGTCTATAACCACAACGTCGTGATCAACCAGCACAACCGCGTGAGTTATCACGGCGGCCCCGGCGGCATCGACCGGCGTCCCGATCCCCATGAACTCGCCGCCCAGCGCGAGCGGCACATGCCGCCCCTGGCCTTGCAGAACCGCCATGCCTTCGACGCCGGCCGCGAGCGCCAGCAATTCATCAACGTCAACCACGGCCGTCCGCCGCAAGCCGCGTTCAGCCACCCGATGGGGAGCGGCAACAACTGGCGCCAGCCGCCCGGCAGCGATCGTCCGGGCGGGCCAGGCGGCCCGGGGCAGCGGCCCGGCGGTCCCGGCAGTGCCGGCGCGCCTAACCAGCGGCCCGGCGGACCGCAGCAGCCGGGGGGCGGCCCGATGAATGCCGCGCAGCAGCGCCAGTTCCAGCAGCAGCAAGGCGACCGGCAGCGGCAGTTCCAGCAGCAGCAGGCCGACCAGGCCCGCCAGCAGCAGCAACGGACGGCGGACCAGCAGCGCCAGCAGGCGCAGGGCCTGGGCCGCCAGCAGGAAGCCAACCAGCGGCAGCAGCAGATGCAGCGCGAGTCGGCGCAGCAACAGCAATTGCTGCAACAGCAGCAGAACCAGCAGCAGATGCAGTTGCAACAGCAGCAGCGCGCGCGCCAGCAGGAGGCAAACCAGCGCCAGCAGAACCTGCAGTCGCAGCAGCGGCAGAACCAGCAGCAATTGCAGCAGCAACAACAGGCCCAGCAGCAACAGCAGCAACGCATGCAGCAGATGCAGGACCAACAGCGCCAGCAGCGCATGCAGCAAGACCAGCAACGCCAGCAGCAGCGCACGCAGCAGATGCAGGAACAGCAGCGCCAGCAGCAACAGCAAATGCAGCAGCGTCAGCAACAGCGCCAGCAGATGCAGCAACAACAGCAGCAAATGCAGCGCGAGCAACAACAACAGCAACGCCAACAGCAGCAGCGCGAACAGCAACAGCGGCAGCAGCAATCGGACCGCCGCGAGCAGCACCAGGAGCGTCACGAGCAACGGCGGGAATCGCGCCCGTCGCAAAACGGCTGAGGTCCGGAAAACCGCTCGTCATGGCGCGGCTGGGTCCTGTCGGACCAGCCCCGGCATCAGGGGTGTCTTACCGGGCCAGCCGCTCCTATAATCGATTGATCCGGATCGATGCGACCCGTCCGTCCTTTCCGCTCATCCATGAGATGCGATCATGAAAAAACGTTTGACTGCCGCTCTTCTCGCTTGCTCGCTGGCCGCGCTGCCGACGGCCTGGGCCGCGCTGCCCAACGGCGCCAGCGCGCCGGAATTCAAGACCCAGGCCGCCCAGGGCGGCCGGGCTTTCCAGTTCGACCTGAAGGATGCCCTGCGCAAGGGGCCGCTGGTGCTCTACTTCTTCCCGGCCGCATTCACGAAGGGATGCACGATCGAGGCCCACGACTTCGCCGAAGCGGTGCCGCAGTACGAGCAACTGGGCGCGCGCGTCGTCGGCGTATCCGCCGACAGCATCGACGTGCTCAAGCCCTTTTCCGTCAGCGAATGCCAGAGCAAATTCCCGGTCGCCGCGGACGGCGACGGCAAGATCATGCGCGCCTATGACGCGGTGCACGAACGCAACGCGGCGCGCGCGCAGCGCATCTCCTACGTCATCGCGCCGGACGGCAAGGTGATCTATTCCTACGCCGATTCGGACCCGGACAAGCACGTGGCGAACACGCTGGAAGCCCTGCGCGCATGGCGCGCGCAGCATCCGGCGACGGATTGAGCGGCTCCGACCTCAACCCGGCAGGATTTCTTCCAGCACGTCCGCCGGCCGGCACAGGCGCGCCCCGCGCTCGGTGACCACGAAAGGACGGTTGATCAGGATGGGATGGGCGACCATCGCGTCCAGCAACTGGTCGTCGCTCACGCCTTCCGCGTCCAGGCCCAGTTCCTGGTAGACCGCTTCCTTGGTGCGCACGGCTTCGCGCACCGTCAGCCCCGACTGCTTGATCATGGCCGCCAGCACCTCGCGCGTGGGCGGCGTCTTCAGGTATTCGACGACGATGGGTTCGATTCCCGCCTGCTGCAGATGTTCGAGAACGGTGCGCGACGTCCCGCAGCGCGGATTGTGATAGATGGTCGTGGACATGATGGACACCTGGCTGTCGTGATGAAGGATGCGCCCGCGCGGGCAGCGGCGGGCAGGCGTGGGCAGGCGCCGGCGCCGATGGCGAGACACCCGCGGGCGATTGCCGGCGCCGCAAGTCTACCGAAAATCCGCCCGCGGCGGCTTCAACTGAAAGGCCAGACCGTGGGATGGGTGCCGGGCGGCACGGACGGCCGCACCCAGCGCGCCGGCGTCACGGAGAAACGCGCCGCGTGGCGCACGGCGGTCAGGCGCCCGAAGCCGGAATCGGTGGTTTCCAGATAGGGATCCAGCGAGGGCAAGGCACAGTCCAGCCCCGCCGCCACCCGCGGCAAGCCGCGCAGCCAGCGCCCGGTCTGCGCCAGCGAGACCCGCACGTGCCAACTGCCGCCCTCGGTCGCCTGCCGCGCCAACGCCGCCTGCGCGCCGAACGCCATCAGATAGCCCGTGGCATAGTCGAGAATCTGCGTGGGCAGCGGCCGCGGCGCTTCCTGATACGCGGCCTGGGCCTCGGCATGGTTGAAGCCGGTGGCCGTCTGCACCACCGAATCGCAGCCGCGCCGCCCCGCCCACGGTCCCACGTGGCCATAGGCGGACAAGGAAACGTAGACGATGCCCGGCCGGATGCGCGCCACGTCCTCCACGCCGAATCCCAGGTCGGCCAGGGCGCCGGGCCGATAGGCCTGCATGAAGATATTGGCGCTGCGCAGCAGATTGCCCAGCGTGATGCGGCCGGTGGCCGTATCCAGGTCGGCCAGCACCGACAGCTTGCCGCGGCTGGTCTCGGCGATCGCGTCGATGTTCGGCAGATTGGGAGAATTCAAAAGCATGACGTCCGCGCCATAGCCCGCCAGCGTGCGTCCGCCGACCGGGCCGGCCAGCACGCGCGTCAGATCCAGCACCCGGATGTCCTTGAGCGGGCGCGGGTCCGCGCCGTAGCTCGCCAGCGCGCGCGGCGGCGCGTCGCCGATGCGCTCGATGCTGACCACGGGCAGTTGCGACACCGCGATCCCTTGCGGATGGCGGTCCCACTCGTCGAAAGAGCGCATCGCCGCCACCACCAGGCCGGCGTCGGCCGCCGCCTGTTCAAATTCAAAAGCGTTCCGGCGCAACAAGGCCTTCTCGACCATGCGGCGGTCGACCGTCGCCCCGGTCGGACAGCCCAGCAGCGCCAATACGCCGTCGCGATGATGGTCGAAGCTGGCGTGTATGCGAACCCAGTTGCCGTCGCCGCAGCGGTAGACGCCGGTGATCTTTTCGTAGCGCGTGGAGGGGACGCCGTCGAGGGTGTAGTAGCCGCGGGTTTCCTGCGCCGCGTGCCGCATGTCCACCGTCACGCGCTGCCGTCTGCCGCCGCCGCGCAGATGCCAGATTTCCGCCGCGGCCAGCGCCGCCGCGCCCATGCTGTACTGCGCCGCCATGCCGACGGAAAAGGAGGAAGGAAGCACCGGGTCGGCCCCCGGCAGGTCAATGTAGTCCAGCGCTTCTTCAGGCAAATCCATCAGCCGCCACAATGCGTCCAGCGCGCCGTGTGCGGCTTTACGATTGGAAAAGCCCCCTCTGAAGAAGGGCGGACGAAAATCCATCAAATATCCCATTGCGGCTGCCAAGGCTGGTCCCATTGCATTACAAGTCGCCCGCAACATGAGCGTCAACCTGGTACGGCGTCACGCGTGTTTCACGGTTTGACCGAGGCCGCGATGCGCAATGGAGAAGCGCTGTGGAATCAAGCGAAGGCCGCCGCTAGGCCGTCACATCTGTTTGCGTTTTGTGGCTCATCCCTACGCCTCGCATGGGAACCCTGTGACGTCCGACCAACACTTTCGATGGCGCCGTCGCGGCGCCCGGCCGCCGGGCTCAGCCCGCCCCCGGGCCGCCCTCTTCGCGATCCAGCCGCTTGAGGAAGACGCCCAGTTCCTTGACGATCTGCGCGTCGCCGCGTTCGCGCGCGGCGGCCAGCCCCCGGTCCCAGGCTTCGCGCGCGCCGGCGCGGTCGCCCGCCCCCAGGCGGGCCTTGCCGAGCCATTTCCAGGCCACCGAGTAGGTATCGTCGAACGCCAGCGCCGCGCGCAGATGTTCGGTGGCGGCCTCGTAGTTTTCCTGCTCCGCGTAGGTCTTGCCCAACGTATAGCGCAGCAGCACATTGTCCTTGCCCGCCGCCAGCATCCCCTGCAACCGATCCACCATCTGGGTCGCCCGTATCATGCCTGTCTCCCTGTCTCCGTCCCTGCCACCGGCTGTCTCGTGCGGCGCATCCCGCCTCGACGCCTTTTCTCAATGCATCTCTTTATGGGTGCACTATACCCGCCGGCGCGGGCGGGGCCGGGAGAACCCCGCCGCGTCGCGGGCCATTGCGGGCATCCCGGCCCCGCGCGCTGCTACGCTACTATGATGCACGCAGCTCACGGCCGCCGGCCGCCATCCGAATGGCCTAATGCGGCGCTGGCCCGATGCGGCGCCGCAACCAGGAGTTCCCCCTACCCCATGACCTCGATCTACGATTTCTCCGCGCGCGACATCGACGGCGTCGAACGTTCGCTGCGCGATTACGCGGGCCAGGTGCTGCTGGTGGTCAACGTCGCGTCCAAGTGCGGCTTCACGCCCCAGTACGCGGGCTTGCAGGCGCTGCACCGCACGTACCGGGAGGCCGGTTTCAGCGTGCTCGGTTTTCCCTGCGACCAGTTCCGCCACCAGGAGCCCGGCGACGAGGCGGAGATCCGCAACTTCTGCACGTTGAACTACCAGGTCGATTTCCCCCTCTTCGCCAAGATCGAGGTCAACGGCGAGCAGGCCCACCCGCTCTATCAGTGGCTCAAGCGGGAAAAACCGGGATTGCTGGGAACGCAGGCGATCAAATGGAATTTCACCAAATTCCTGGTCGACCGCGACGGCCGGCCGATCCGCCGCTACGCGCCGACCATCAAGCCGGAATCGCTGGCGGGCGCCGTGCAGGCGGCCTGCGCCGGCGGCACGGCCTGAAGCGGCGGCGGCTTCCGCACCCAAGGAGCGTTGCGGCGGAAGGCCGCGCCCGGCGCGCCTTGCCGCCGATCCTACGGCGATAGGCGATAGCCGGCCGCGCAGGCCGGCTACCCTGGGCCTTATTCCACCTTGATGCCGGCGTCGCGTATCAGCTTGCCCCACTTGGCATGTTCGGCCCGCACCACTTGCGCGAAGTCTTGCGCCGTCCCGCCGACAGGCTCGTTGCCTTCGGCCAGCAGGCGGTCCTGGACGTCCTTGCGCGCCAACACGGCGTTGACCGCGCCGTTGACCACCGCCACCACGTTCTCGGGCAGGCCGGCCGGCCCGACCAGGCCCAGCCAGGTCGTCGCCTCGAAGCCGGCATAGCCCTGTTCGGCCACCGTGGGCACCTCCGGCAGGCCCTGCAGGCGGCGCGACGAGGTGACCGCCAGGGCGCGTATCTTCCTGGCATGCAGTTGCGGCATCACCGACGCCGCGCTGCCGAAATACGTGTCCACCTGGCCGCCCATCAAGTCCGTCATGGCCGGACCCGCGCCCTTGTACGGGACCTGCATCATCTGGATGCCGGCCGCGCGGACCAGCATCTCGCCCGCCAGATGGCCCACCGTGCCCAAGCCGGCCTGCGCCACGGTGTACTTGCCGGGATCGCGCTTGGCGGCCTGGACGAGATCGGTCAGGCTCTTGAAGGGCGACTCGTTGCGCACCACCAGGACCACGGGCTGCGCGCACACCTCCACGATAGGCGTCAGGTCCTTCAAGGGATCGAAAGGCATGCTGGCGTACAGCGCCGGGTTGATCGCCATGTTGGAGGTCTGCGCCATGGCCAGGATATAGCCGTCGGGGCGCGCCTTCGACGCCTGGTCCAGGCCGATATTGCCCGCGGCGCCCGGCCGGTTGTCGACGATCACCTGCCATTTGTCCAGCACGGTCAACTTCTCCGCCACCAGCCGGGACACCGTATCGGTGCCGCCGCCCGGCGGAAAGGGAACCACCAGTTTGATGGGCGACTTCGGCCAATCCGCGCCTTGCGCGTGGGCCCCGGCGGACGCGAGCGCGAGCGGGATGGCGGCGGGGATGAAGGGGGCCGACGCGGCGGCCCGCAGAAAAGGCCCCCACGCCGCACGGCTGCGCCGCTTGCTGCCCCCCAAGGGGGCTTTTTTGCCTTGGGGCGGCCCGGCGGCAAAAAATGGCGTCCATCCATTGCTTGTCTCCTGTTTTTATCTTGACTGTTCCACTGTTCTTTCTACTGCTCTATTTCCCCGCCAAGGCCGGGATGGCCTCGGCAAGGCAACGATACGCGCTCAGGCCTCAGACCGGCAGGCCCTTGGCGCGCAGCACGGCGTCGAAGCGTTCCGGATCCGCGGTTCCCGAGCGATTCGTTTCGCGTATCCTGGCTTCCTTCTCCAGATGGGCGCGCGTGCGCGCCAGGATATCGGCGGCGTCCTCGGCGCGCACGGCAATCACGCCGTCGGCATCGGCGACAATGAGATCGCCCGGCAAGACCGCCATGCCGGCGCAGACGATCGGCACGTTGATCTCGCCCGGGCCGTCCTTGGTCGGACCGCGATGCGTATGGCCGCGCGCCCAGATGGGCATGCCGTCCTCGGCCCACTCGACCAGGTCGCGCACGGCGCCGTCGATCACCAGCCCCGCCAGCTTGCGCGCCACGCAGGTGGTGCGCATCAGGCCGCCCACCAGCGCCTGCGTCACGTCGCCGCCGCCGTCGATCACCAGCACGTCGCCGGGACGCACCATCAGCAAGGCCTTGTGGATCATCAGGTTGTCGCCGGGACGCACGCGCACGGTGAAGGCCGGCCCGCAGATCGTCGTATCCAGGCGGGCGTGATATTGCCTCAGGCCCAGCGTGCCGACGTGGCGGCTCATGGAATCGCCGACGGCCGCGGCCGGCAGGCCTTGAAAGCCTTGCACGATATCGGCGGCCGGCCCCGCCGCGCGCGGGTTGATGCGAAAGCCCGCGGGCCAGGAAGGTTGAGAGGAAGCATTCGTTGTGGTCGGTTCCAAGATTCGCTCCTGTGGAAACTGGATAGGGATAAAGCGAGGATCGCGGCGCAGCCATGCCGCGGTCACGATGCAGTCACGCACCGGCGGTTCCGCCGCGCGCCAGCACCGCCGCGTTCACGCACGCCGCCGCATCGGCCGGTTCTCCGCGCAGCCAGCCAAGCACGTTGCGCGCGGCGCCCGACGCCATGGCCGCCAGCGCGGCCGGCGTCGAGCCGCCCACGTGCGGGGTCAACACTACATTGCGCAGCCCGGTCAGCGGGCTGCCGGCCGGCAAGGGCTCCACCGCCATCGTGTCGAGCCCGGCGGCATGGAGCTGGCCCGATTGCAAGGCGCGCACCAGGGCGGCCTCGTCCACCACTTCACCGCGCGCGGTGTTCAACAGGATGGCGCCCTTGGGCAGCCGGGCCAGGCGGGCGTCATCCAGCAGATTGCGCGTATGGTCGTTCAAGGGCACGTGCAGGCTGAGCACGTCGCAATGCGGCAGCATCTCGTCCAGCGCGTCCCACAACCTGACGCCCTCCACCGGACTGCCCGCCCCGCGCAGCGCCGGATCGTGGGCATGCACCTGCATGCCCAGCGCCAGGCACACGCGCGCCACGCGTTGCCCGACCTGGCCGAAGCCCACCAGGCCGAGCGCGCGGCCGTGCAGCTCCAGGCCATCCTGGGCGCGCGACCAGCGCCCCGCGCGCAACTCGCCGTCCATCCAGTTGATGCGGCGAGCCGCCGCGAGCATCAGTCCCAGGGTCAGCTCCGCCACGGACTGCGCGTTGGCGCCCGGCGTCATGTAGACGGGGATACCGCGCGCGGTGCAGGCCGCCACGTCGATATTGCTGACGCCGACGCCGTGCTTGGAAACCACCTTCAGCGTGGGGCAGGCGGCGATAGCCTGCGCGTCCAGCGCCACGGTGCGGGAAATGACGGCGTCCACGGGCTCGGCGGCCAGGATGTCGCGCACGCCCTGGACGTCGTCGGCGTCGGGCAGGTAGATCACGCGCGCGCCCGCGGCCCGCAGCAGGTCCACGCCGGCTGGCGCGAGTTTGGGGGCGGTGACGAAAACGGTGGGCGTCATGGCAGGCGCTCCACGCGGATGGAAGGGATGGGAGGAGTCGCGCCCTGGCGGGCGTCCAGCGAGGCAGTCACGATATCGTCTCCGTTCAATTGTTCTTGTCGTGAAGGCAAAATTGTCGGCGCCGACGATTGATGCCGTCTACTGTAAAATTTTGATCAATTGATTCCCATGGGAAATCAAACTCGTGGACCTGCGTGATCTCAAGTACTTCGTGGCGCTGGCGCAAGCCGGCAATACCCGGCGCGCGGCCTCGGCGGTGCATCGCTCGCAACCGGCCCTGGTGAAGGCGATCACCCGCCTGGAAGCCTCGGTGGGCGCGCGCCTGTTCGAACGCGTGGGACGCAGCCAGCGCCTGAGCGCCGCGGGCGCGGCCCTGTTGAAGCGCGCCACGCCGCTGCTCAATGCCGCGGACGCCGTGCGGGACGAAGTCGCCGCGCTGGGACAGGGCACGGCGGGCATCGTGCGCCTGGGGTGCGGCCCGCTGGGCGCCGAGTACCTGCTGCCCACCATCTCGCAACGCCTGCTGCGGGAAGCGCCCGACGTGCAGCTCAAGCTGCTGATCCGGATGAACTACGAATCGCGCATCGAGCTGCGCGACGGCAACCTGGACCTGGTGCTGGGCTTCGTGCCGGACCACGACGACGACGAGTTCGTCTACGACACCCTGCTGGAGGACATCGTGGTGGTGGCGGCGGGCGCGGGGCATCCCATCCTGCGGTCGCGCAAGGCCGTTACGCTGGAGCAGATGACGCGTTATCGCTGGGCGCTGCCCAACGTCAGCGTGGCCAGCCGCCTGTGGCTCGACCAGGTCTTCGAATCGCGCGGGCTGGCCGCCCCGCGCACGCAGATCGAGACCAACTCCATCCCCCTCATTCCGCGCGTCATCGCGGACACGCATCTGCTCAGTTTCGTCTCGCGCCGGACGATACAGGCCAGCCGCGGCCGCCTGCGCGAAATTCCGCTGGAGGCCACCACGCTGGTGCGCAACTTCGGCCTGACGTATCCGAAGGACGTCAGTCTCTCGCCCGCGGCGGAGAAGCTGGTGAAGCTATTGCGCGAGCACGGGCAGGCGCTGTTCCATCGGATGGATTGATCCTGCCGCGTGCCCGCGCGGCCACCTCGCGCGGCTTCACATGCACCGCCGCGCGGGAAGCCGTGCGCAAGGCCTAGGCGTGCGAGAACAGCGGCAGGCCTTCGTGCGGCAGCGTCGCCGTCAACAGCGTGCCGGTCTGGGACTCGACCATGATCAGTTCCCGCGTCCCCGGCCGGTAGGCGAGATTCGTCAGCGTGGCGCCGACGGGGCTGCGGACGTAATGCGTGATCTCGCCGTGCGCGTTGAGGACGAAGGCGCCGCGCAGGCTGGCATGCCCCACGGCCACGCCGCTCTGGACGTCGACGGCCAGGCCGTCCGGCCCGCTGGTGCCGAAGAAGGTCTGGAACTGGCCGACCTTGGCCGTGCCGCCGGTGGCCGGCAGGGGCGCGCGCCAGACGGCGTTGCCCCGCGTCACCGCCAGATAGAGCGCGCTGCCGTCGGCGTTCAGCGCCAGGCCGTTCGGGCTGGGGGCGTTGCGAATCAGCGCTTCCAGCCTGCCGTCGGTGTCCAGGCGGTAGACGTGGCCGGTGGGATCCTGCATCCCGGTCTGCCCCTGGTCCGTGAACAGCAGCCTGCCCTGGCCGTCGAAGGTCAGGTCGTTGATGCCCCTGAACGATTCGCTATTGCGATGCGGCAGGACGGGCTCCGGGGCGTCGGCGCCCGGCTCCAGGCGCAGGATGCCGCGCCGGTAATCGGCGATCCACAGGCTGCCGTCCCGATGGAAGGCGCTGCCGTTGGGCCAGCCGTCGTACTGCGCCGCCAGCGTCCAGTTCAAGGCGGTATCGATGCGGAAAATGCGCCCGTTGGGAATATCGGTGACCCAGAGATTGCCGTCGCGGTCGAAGGACGGCCCTTCGAGGAAGCTGTCCAGCAATTGGCCGGGCTTGTTGGCGTCGCCCCAGGCCGTCTTGCGCGCCTCCCGGAAGCGATCCGGCAGCCTGGTGAGGACGGTGGCGTCGATGATTTCGGGCGGGGTAAAAGTCAGGTTCCACATGGCAGGATGCTCGTTTCGGCTGTTGATGCTCAATGCGGCGTAATGCCGGCGCTGAGCGCGATGTCCGACCACGCCGCGGTTTCCTTGGCGATGCGCGCGGCGAACGCCGCCGGCGACAGGCCGCCTGGTTCCGCGCCCTGCTCAGCCAGCCGCTTCTTCAAGTCCGGATCGTCCAGCGCGCGCTTGACGTCCTTCGCGATGGTGTCGATGACGGCGGGCGGCGTCCCCTTGGGCGCCGCCAGCCCGAACCAGTTCACCACCGCGTACTCGGGCAGGCCGGCCTCGGCGAAGGTCGGCACGCCGCTCAGCGCCGGCAGCCGCTGCGCGCCGGTCACCGCCAGGGCGCGCGCGCGGCCGCCGCTCACCTGGGGCAAGGCCGTGGGCGCCGCGGTGACCAGCACGTCCACCTGGCCCGCCACCAGGCCCATCATGGCCTCGCCGGCGCCCTTGTACGGCACGTGCGTGATGTCGATCCCCGCGTCCTTGCCGAACAGGGCGCCTTGCAAATGGGTCGAGCTGCCCGCGCCGCCCGAGCCGAAATTCAGTTTTCCCGGATGGTCGTGCGCGTAGCTTCGGAGTTCGGCCAGCGTCTTGAAGGGCGAGCTGGACGGCACCACCAGCACCACCGGCGTCTGCACCAGGGTCGTCACCGGTATCAGGTCATGCTCGTGGTCCCAGGGCAGTTTCGCGAACAAGGCCGGCAGCATGGCGTACGACGTATCGCTGGCCAGCAGCGTCGCGCCGTTGGGCTCGCTTCGAACCACCTGCAGCGTGCCTATGGTGCCCGAGCCGCCGGCCTTGTTCTCCACGATGAAGGACCCATGGGTCTGCTCGGACAGCTTCTGCGCGATGAGCCGCGCCGAGAAATCGGTGGTCCCGCCCGCCGCATAGGGCACCACGATGCGCACCGGCCGGTCCGGCCAACGCTCCGCCGCCTGCGGCGCCGCCATCGCCATGAAGCCCAGGCACAGCCCCAGGCCGATCGCGCGCGCCTTCCGCCACTGTTTCTTCTGCATGCTTGTCGTCTCCGTTGTCGGACGGGCACGGCGCCCGTCTCCTGTTTTTCGGGGCATTGTGGCGTTGCCGGACGAGGTCTGTCCGCTCGAAAGTTGTGTTGACATCCTCCCCCGCCTAAAGGCAGGGGATTCCTACGGCGCTCATTGCAGGCACAGTGCCTGAACAAGTCGCTTCGGTGGGTTCCTGCTTCACAGAGGCTGCACGCTCGGCCTTTGCAGGCGTTGCGTGGCTGACATCCTCTCCACAGGCTAGCCGGGCGTGCCCCGCCCTTAAAACATTGATGGCGCCGACTTCATCGGCGTTGGCTTCGTGACCGCATTGCACACATCGGAACTGCGCTTGCGTTTTGCGGTTCTCTGCTGACACATGGCCGCAACATGGGCAGGTACGGCTGGTGTTTTGCGGCGGCACGGCAATGAGCATCCCGCCGTTCCAGGCCAGCTTGTATTCAAGCTGCCGCCTGAACTCGAACCAGCCTTGATCGAGGATGCTTTTGTTCAGGCCAGACTTGGCCCGGACGTTTTTTCCCGGTTTCTCCATACTCCTCGCCGCCGACCGGGACATATTCCGTACCTGCAAGTCCTCGATACACACCATCGCGTGGTTTTTGCTGATCGTGGTCGTGGCCTTGTGCAAGTAGTCGCGGCGAGCATTGCCGATGCGCGAATGGATACGCTGGACGCAGGCCTTCGCTTTCTTCCAGTTGTTGCTGAACCTGGCCTTGCGGCTCATTGCCCGCTGGTAGCGGCGCAGGCGGGTTTCGTGTCTCTTGAAACTGGCCAACGGCGCCAGGTATGTGCCATCGGAGAACGTGGCGAAGCGGGTGATGCCCATGTCGATACCGATTGCCGACGTGGCTTGCGGCACGGGTTGATCCACTTCACGCTCGGTCTGGATGCTCACAAACCACTTGCCGCCCGACTGGCTGACGGTGGCATTGCATAACTTGCCCAGTACCGGACGCGACAGCCGCAACCGCATCCAGCCAAGTTTCGGCAGGAAGATACGGGCGTTGCCTGGGTCGAGCTTGAACTGCTTGGCGTCCGGGTAACGGAAGCGCTCGCTCTGGCCTTTGCGTTTGAACTTCGGGAAGGCTGCGCGTTTGGCGAAGAAGTTTTTGTAGGCACGCTCCAAATCCTTGAGTGCGTGCTGCAACGGATGCACGGGCGCATCCTTGAGCCACGGCGTTTCATCGCCATTGCGCCACGCTGTCAGGTGATTTGCCATGGCGACATAGCCGATGAACTTGCCACCCGCTTCGTGATTGGCCTTCTGCAACGCCAATGCCTTGTTGAACACGAACCGGCATGAGCCGGCAAAGCGCCGCATCTGGCGCTGCTGCTGGCCGTTCGGACACAGTTCGAATTTGAAGGCTTGGAGGCGTTGCATGCGCACAGTATAGGTTTGCCTATGCGCAACGACAACGTCACGACAACGACAACGACATCGGACACGGAAGACACTGCGTATTCTTGATGCGCGTCCATCTGGACTTCGTGACCAAATATCGGCGTGGGGTGTTCACCAAGACCATTCTCGATGACCTGCGCGGCATCTTTGCCGAAATGTGCGCCCGACTTCGAGGCGAAACTGGTGGAGTTTGAGGAAGAAGATGGGCATGTGCGCCTGCTGGTGAACTATCCGCCAAAGGAGTCCGTTTCTGCGCTGGTCAATAGCCTCAAAGGCATCTCCAGCCGCATGATCCGCAAGATAAACCATCCAGGCATCCGCAAGAGGCTATGGGGCGGTGCGCTGTGGTCGCCGTCTTACTTTGCGGGCAGTTGCGGGGGTGCCCTCATCGCAGTGATCCGCCGATACATCGAGCAACAGCAAACGCTCCATTAGGTGCAGTCTGCGGCATCGAGCCGCAGACTGCGCCACATTATCCTTCCTCCCCATGAAGGGCGAGGGGCGCCGTGCTATCCGATCAATTGATTCCCGCCCGTTATCAGAACGGAAAGCCCGTTCCGCGGGCAATCCCGGCGCAAAGCCGTTAAGATTCCAGGCGGCGCACGCGACGGAACGCGCGGTGCGCGCGCAGGCTGCGCACGCGGCAATGCCCTTGCCCACGCGGCATTTATTGAACACGAGGCCAGGACGGTGCAAGCAATGAACGGACACGGCGAATACAAGGTTCCGGGCGGCAAGCTGGTTGTCGCCGACGTCGGTGTACAGGCCGGGCGCCTGGCGCGCGTGCAGATCAGCGGCGACTTCTTCCTGGAGCCGCCCGAGGCGCTGGCCAGGATAGACAAGGCGCTGGTCGGCCAGTACGCCGACGCCGGCGAAACCGAACTGGCGCTGGCGGTGGCGGCGGCGCTGCCGCCCGAGGCCGAGATGTTCGGCTTCTCGCCCGAAGCGGTGGCCATCGCGGTGCGGAGGGCGCTGGCGTGATCGCGCCGGGCCGCTCCCAAGCGTGACAGGGGGATACATCCATGACCCGCAGCACATGGCGCGATCACGACTGGCAGTTGATCCATGAAGGGCCCCGCCCGCCCTTGCAGCACATGGCCCTGGACGCCGTCCTGTGCGACGAGGTCGCTGCCGGCCGGCGGCCGCCCACGCTGCGTTTCTGGGAATGGTCGGCGGGCGCGGTGGTGATCGGCCGCTTCCAGTCGGTCAGGAACGAAGTGGATCCCGAGGGCGCGCGACGGCACGGCATCGAGCTGGTGCGCCGCGTCAGCGGCGGCGGCGCGATGTTCGTCGAACCGGGCAACACCATCACGTATTCGATCTACGCGCCCCTGTCCCTGGTCGAGGGCATGAGCTTCCAGGAGTCCTATGCCTTCCTCGACCAATGGACGCTGGAGGCCTTGGAATCGGTGGGCATCAAGGCCTGGTACCAGCCGCTGAACGACATCACCTCCGCCAGCGGCAAGATAGGCGGCGCCGCCCAGGCGCGGCGCGGGGGCGCGGTGCTGCACCACGTGACCATGGCCTACGACATCGACGCGGACAAGATGGTGCAGGTGCTGCGCATCGGCCGCGAGAAACTGTCCGACAAGGGCACGGCCAGCGCCAAGAAGCGGGTCGATCCGCTGCTGACGCAGACGGGCATGCCGCGCGAGCAGATCATCGCGCGCATGATCGAGGTCTTCAAGGCGCGGCATGGCCTGACCGCGGGCGCGATCGCCGCCGACGAACTGGCGCAGGCCGACCGGGAGGCGCGCGAGCGCTTCGGCACGGAAGCATGGCTGTACCAGGTGCCATGAAGAAAGCGCCATGACGAAGATGCCATGAAACATGGCGCCATGAGGAAGATGCCGTGAAGCAGGCCATGACGCGCGGCGCCGGCCGACGCGCGCCGGCCGCGCCCGCCGATTCCGCTATCATCACGCGGCGGGGCGTCGAGACGCCACGCACGCGATCCCCGCAGGAATGACCGACGATGCCGAACCCCTCCCCCTTCTCCCGCCGCGCCGCGCGCGCCTTCCACGCCGCCGGCGCCGCGCTGTGCCTGGCCCTGCTGGGCGCCTGCGGCAGCGCTCCTCCGGACACCATCAGCCTGCCGTCGAAGCAGGCCGGTCCCGTCGTGCAGCACGGCGACGTCGACGTGAAGTCGATCGAGTGGAAGCGCACTAAGCCGCACTGCAAGGGCGACACGTGCCCGCGCATCGAGGTCGACTCGGTGGCCTTCCCCGCCATTCCCCGGCTGACCCAGTTGATCGACCACGTGCTGGCCTACATGACGGGCACCGACCAGCGCCTGCGCGGTCCCTACGAAACCCTGGACGAGTACGCCGACTGGTTCTGGAAGACCGCCCAGCCGGGCGACGCCACCGACTTCAAGGCCAGCGTGAAGGACACGGTGGGCGACATCATCGCCATCGAACTGCACACCCAGCAGTACTTCGCCGGCGCGGCCCACGGCATTCCGGCCACGCAATACCTGAACTGGCAACGCACGCCCGGCCGCGTGCTGGCGCTGGACGAAGCCATCATCCCCGGCCGCCACGATCAATACACCGCCGCCTTGCGCAAGGTCTACGACCAGTGGCTGGCCCGCAACGACGACGCCAAGCGCGACCCCGCCGGCTACGCCCGCGCCTTCCCTTTCGAGGAAAGCGACAACTTCGCCCTGACGCGCGACGGCGTGGTGGTCAAGTTCGACGCCTACAGCATCGCGCCCTACTCGTACGGCGAACCTGAACTCACCATCCCCTACGACGCGCTGGTGGGCGTGTTCAAGCCGGAGTTCCTGCCGAAGAAATGAACGGGCGCCGGCAGGGCCGCGTTCCGCCGCGCCGCGCTTCATGGCGCGCCGCTCACACCCGGCCATAGCGCAGGACAAGGACCGGACCCAGGCGCATCGGGGCTACGGGGCATCGTGCGGCCAAAGCGTGAAGCGCTGCCTGGCGCTCACAGGGCTGTACTTTTCATTTAAGAATAATTATCGTTCTCGATATAAGCATTCCGGCTTGCCGGACGCTTGCTCGATCGCAGGATGCCTGCGTCTCGATTTAATTTAACCCGGGTAATTTGCAATTAATTTGTACCCGGATAATAATATCGAGATGTTTATTACACCGCCCTCCTACACGCCCATGCCCTCCTCGTCCCCCGTGTCCAAGACCGCCTCGTCCCCCGCGCCGGATCCCGCCCTGGCCGCTTCTTCGTTCACCAGTTTCGACGGCCATCGCCGGCTGGCCAGCGGCTCCATCCAGGACGCGGCCATTGCCTTGAAGCAGGCGCTCGACAAGGGCGCCGCCGGCCCCTTGCTGCTGTTCGACGACAGCAACGGACGCACGGTGGACATCGATACGCGAGGCACCGCGGCGGACGTCGTCTCGCGGCTGGCGGCGCACCCCGTGGTGGTGGCGATGGCGTTGGCCGCCGAGGCGGCGGCGTCGGCGGTCGCGGCCGAGGATGTGGCAGCCGCCGCCCAGCCGCGCGGCCGGGGACGTCCCCGGCTCGGCGTCGTGGCGCGCGAAGTGACGCTGCTTCCCCGCCATTGGGAATGGCTGGCCGCGCAACCCGGCGGCGCGTCCATCGCGCTGCGCAAACTGGTGGAAGAAGCGCGCCGGTCGGGCGGAGAGAAGGCGCGTATCCGCAAGGCGCGCGAATCGGCATATCACTTCATGCTCGCCGTCGGCGGCGACCTGCCGGGCTTCGAGGAAGCCAGCCGCGCCCTCTTCGCCGACGACCGCGCCGCCTTCGCCGCCCATATCGATGCCTGGCCGGCGGACGTGCGCGATCACGCCCTGCGGCTGGGTTTCGACAACGCGGCGGAAAGCGCCGCGCAATGAAAACGCCCCCCCTTCTGGGGGGCGTTTTGCACCGCGGAGCGGGTACGGAGCGGGCTTTCTACAGGATGAGCTTTCCTTCCCGGCTATCGACCACCATGGCGCGCGTACATCACGGATACAGGCCGCGCACCTGGCGCGCCTGCAGGATGCGCGTGCAAGCGACGATGAACGCCGCGGTGCGCAGCGTGACTTTCTGCTCGCGCGCCACCTGCGATATCGATGCGTAGGCTTCGCGCATGATGCGTTCGAGGCGCTGGTTGATCTCTTCCTCGGTCCAGAAGAAGCTGGAGAAATCCTGCACCCATTCGAAGTAGCTGACCGTCACGCCGCCGGCGTTGGCCAGCACGTCCGGCACCACCAGCGTGCCCTTGTCGAACAGGATGTCGTCGGCTTCCGGCGTGGTCGGGCCGTTGGCGCCTTCCACCACGATCTTCGCGCGGATCGAAGGCGCGTTCTCCGCCGTGATCTGCGATTCCAGCGCGGCCGGGATCATGAACTCGGTTTCCAGCTTCCAGAATTCCTTGGGATCCAGCGCTTCGGCCTTGCCGAAGCCGCCCACGCCGCCGTTGCGCGAGACATGCACCAGCAGTTCCGGCACGTCCAGGCCGGCGGGATTGTGGATGGTGCCGGTGTGGTCCTGCACCGCGATGATCTTGGCGCCCACGTCATGGAACAGGCGCGCCGCCGTGCCGCCCACATTGCCGAAGCCCTGCACCACCACGCGCGCGCCGGCCACCGGGATGCCGGCGTCGCGGGCGGCCTCGCAGCCGACCACGAACACGCCGCGGCCCGTGGCCTCGACACGGCCCAGGCTGCCGCCCAGCGTGATCGGCTTGCCGGTGACCACGCCGGTCGCCGTGGCGCCTTCGTTCATGGAATAGGTGTCCATCATCCACGCCATGATCTGGGCGTTGGTGTTGACGTCCGGCGCGGGAATGTCCTTGGAGGGTCCGATGATGACGCCGATCTCGCTGGTGTAGCGCCGCGTGATGCGCTCCAGCTCGCCCTGCGAGAGCGTGCGCGGGTCGACGCGGATGCCGCCCTTGGCGCCGCCGTAGGGCAGGTTGACGGCGGCGTTCTTGATCGACATCCAGGCCGACAGGGCCATCACTTCCGACAGCGTGACGTCCTGGTGAAAACGCACGCCGCCCTTGCCGGGGCCGCGCGAGGTGTTGTGCTGCACGCGATAGCCCTCGAAATGGGCGATGCGGCCGTTGTCCAGTTCTACGGGCACGTCGACGATGAGCGCGCGCTTCGGGCGCTTCAACGTTTCCACCCAGCGGCCCAGGGCGCCCAGGTAGGGAGTGACGCGGTCGACCTGCTGGAGGTAGACGCCCCAAGGTCCCAGATGCTGCGGGTCCAGATACGAGGGCAAGGCGTGGGTAGGCGTTTGCGACATGGGCAGTGGCTCCGTAGGAAAGGATGCCGCCATTTTGCCAGAGATCTTTGTCTCGTCCCTAATAATATTTAATAAAACAAAATTAGGGACAATACATAAATACCCTGCTGTGCGGCATTGACGCGACGTTTGTCACGGACCGGGCTCCGTGATTCCCTGTACTTCACAAAACTTACATAAACGCCCCACAGGAAAGGAAGGCGGAATCCCTTCCGCAGCGCTCACCCTCGCGGCGGAACGAAGAAAAAAAACGGCGGCGCCTGGAAGGCACCGCCGGTTCCTTCGACGCCGCGGGGCGCCGCGCGGCCCCCTCCCGTCACATGCCCAGATAAGCCCGCCGCACCTCGTCCGAGGCCGCCAGTTCGACGGCGCTGCCCGACAGCGCGATGGCGCCGCTCTGCATCACATAAGCCTGCGTGGCGACTTCCAGCGCCGCCGCCATGTTCTGCTCGACCAGCAGCACCGACAGCTTCTCCTCGCGGTTCAGCGCCGCCAGCGCGTCGAACACCTGCTCGACCAGCAGCGGCGACAGGCCCAGGCTGGGCTCGTCGATCAGCAGCAGGCGCGGTCCGCTCATCAGGGCGCGGCCGATGGCCAGCATCTGCCGCTCGCCGCCGGACATCGTCCCGGCGAGCTGCTCGCGCCGCTCGCGCAGGCGCGGAAACAGCGTGTAGACGTGCTCCAGCCGCCGCTTGTAGACCGCCTCGTCGCGCACCGTGTAGGCGCCCAGCCGCAGGTTCTGCTCCACGGGCTGGCGCGCGAAGACGCGCGCGCCCTCCGGGATCAGGGCGATGCCGCGCGTGACCAGCGTCTCCGGCCGCGTGCCGGTGATGTCCTGGCCCTCGAAGACGATGCGGCCGGACGCCGGCTTGACGTTGCCGATGATGGCCGCCAGGGTGCTGGACTTGCCCGCGCCGTTGGCGCCGAGCAGGGCCGTGATCTGCCCTTCCCGCACTTCCAGGGAAATATTGCGCACGGCCTGCACGCCGCCGTAGGCGACGCTCAGGTTCTCGACTTTCAACATCACATCAGGCACGGTGCTTTCTCCCCAGGTAGGCCTCGATGACGGTGGGATTGCGCACGATGTCCTGCGGCGGTCCCTCGGCGATCATCTGGCCGAAGTTCAGCACCATGACGCGCTGGGCCAGCCGCATCACCACTTCCAGCACGTGCTCGACGATCACCAGCGTGACGCCGGCCTGGTGGATGCCGCGCAGGATTTCCGCCAGCGCGATGGCCTCGGTCGGGTTCAGGCCGCCGGCCACTTCGTCCAGCAGCAGCATGCGCGGGCTGGTGGCCAGCGCGCGCGCCAGTTCCACCCGCTTCTGCCCCGCCACGTTCAGGCCGGCCGCCTTGACGTCGGCGCGCTCGCCCAGGCCCACCAGGTCCAGCACGTCGCGCGCCGCCTCGCGCGCGTCCGCCAGGCGCGGATGGCGCAGCAAGGCGCCCACCATGGCGTTCTCCAGCACCGTCATCTGGCCGAAGTTGCGCGGAATCTGGTAGGTGCGCACCAGGCCCATGGCCGCCACCTGCTCCGGCTTCAGGCCCAGCATGGACTGGCCGTTGAAGGTCACCGAGCCGGAGGTCGGCGCGTGATAGCCGACCAGCCCGTTGAACAGCGTGCTCTTGCCGGCGCCGTTGGGCCCGATGATGGCGACGATCTCGCCCTCGCCCACCGACAGGTTGATGTCCTTGTTGGCGACCAGGCCGCCGAAGCGCTTGGTCAGATCCTTTACTTCAAGCAGAGCCACGGCGCCCCCTCAACGTCACCAGACCGCCGGGCAGGAACATCGTCACCAGCAGGATAGCCAAACCGAACACCAGCAGGTCCAGGCCCAGGCCCGAACTGCCCCACATGACGCGCGTGCCTTCCGACAGCGGAAGCAGCAGCGCCGCGCCTATCCACGGACCGACCAGGCTGCCCACGCCGCCGAGGATGGCCACCAGCACCATCTGCACGGACATGGTCAGGCTGAACATCGAATCGGGATCGATGAAGCCCACGTACATCGCGAAGAAGCCGCCCCAGGCGCCGGTCAGCGCGGCCGACAGCACGAAGGCCAGCATCTTGTAGCGATCGGCCGGCACGCCCAGGCTGCGCGCCGCGCCCTCGTCGCCGTTGATGGCGCGCCAGTAGAAGCCGACGCGCGAGTGCACCAGGAAATAGGTCACCAGGAAGGTCGCCAGGCCCAGGCCCACCGCGATCCAGTAGTACGGCACCTTGCTGCGGAACTGCAGCATCCAGGGCGCGTCGCCGATCGGCGATTCCAGGCCGACGGCGCCGCCCGCCCAATCCCAGTTGATCATCAGCAGCAGGCCGATCTGCAGCAGCGCGATGGTGGCCATGGCGAAGTAATGGCCCGACAGGCGCAGCGTGGGACCGCCGACGACGTACGCCAGCAGCGCCGAAATCAGCGCGCCGACCGGGATGCCGATCAGGGGCGTGAGCTTCAGGTGCTGGAGCAGCAGGATGGTGGTGTAGGCGCCCACCCCGACGAACACGCCATGCCCGAAGGAGACGCGGCCGAGGAAACCGCCGACCAGGTTCCAGGCCGCGCCCAGCGCGCCGAACAGCACGATCTGCAGCAGCACCTGGATGGTGAACTGGTCCTTGATGACCGTCGGCGCCAGGGCGAACAGCACGGCCAGGACGACCGCCACGACCAGCGGCGCGCGCGAATGAACGGCCTTGGCGGGAGACGCCGCGACCGGATCGAGTTTGTTTTCTATCGTCATATCACCACCGCCCGAACAGGCCGCGCGGCCGGTACCAGAGAACCAGGATGAAAAGGATGAAGATGCTGACCGTCTTCAGCGCCGGGGCCACGAAGTAGCCCGTCATCGCCTCGATGATGCCGATCAGCACGCCCGCGATGAAGGCGCCCGGCAGCGAACCGAACCCCCCCATGCACACCGCCACGAAAGCCAGCAGGCCGAACACCAGGCCCACCGAGGGGAACACGTAGAAGAAGGTCGTCAGCAGCGCGCCGGCCAGGCCCACCGCGGCGCTGCCCAGCATCCATACCTGGGCATTGACGCGGTCCGGCGAGATGCCGACCAGCGCGGCCACGTTCCGGTCCTCCGCCACCGCCTGAAGGGCGTGGCCCCAGCGCGTGCGGTAGACCAGCCAGAACAGCGCGATCACGACCACCAGCGCCACCAGCCCCGTCACCACCTGCGGGCGGCCGATGGAGATGCCCAACAGGCTCACGCTGCCGGACACCAGCGTGTCGGGCAGACTGCGATAGTCGGGCGTGAAGGCGATGAAGGCGAGCTGGCGCAGCACGATGCCCAGGCCGAAGGTGGCCAGGATGACCGCCATGGGCGGCCCTTTCTGCAGGCGCTTGATGATCAGCGCGTAGGTCAGGAAGCCGACGAAACCCAGCAGGATGGCGACCAGCGGCGCCGACAGGGTCGGGTCGACGTGGCCCAGCGTGAAGAGCCAGTAGGCGGCGTACATCGCCAGCATCAGGAATTCGCCGTGGGCGAAGTTGATGACGTCGGTGATGCCCCATATCAACGCCAGGCCGACGGCGACGGCGGCGTAGATCAAGCCGTTGAACAAACCGGCGGTGAGTGCTTCGAACATGCGGTACTCCCACGGCGGACCAACGAGAATCCGCCGGCGGTTGCGGTACAGGCGGGCGCGGCCACGCTACGATCCATGCGCGGCGCGCGCCCGGGCTTACCCGAAAATCACTTCCAGGCGAACGGCAGCGTCGGCAGCGACGCGTCGGTGCGGTACTTCTCCGGCCACACCGGCACGTAGCCGCTTCCCTTCAGTTCCAGGATCAGGCCGGCGCCCAGCGTGTTCTGGCCCTTGTCGTCGAACTTCACGCCTTCCCAGGGCATCGCGATCTGCGAGGCGTTCAGGTTGGTGGCGACGAGCGCCTTGCGGATGGCTTCCGGATCGGTCGAACCGGCGCGGTTGATGGCGTCGGCCAGCACCAGCACGCCTTGCATCGAGCGGGCGCTGTTGCCGTTCAGGTCCTTGCCGGTCTTCGCCTTGTACAGGTCGTTGATCTTCTTCAGCCCGGGCTTGCCGGCGGTGACGTCGTTGCTCCAGACGTCGCGCGTCAGCACGCCCTGCACTTGCGGACCGACTTCCTGCACGAAGCGCGAGTCGATGAAGCCGGCGTCGTTGGCCAGCAGCACCGGCGGCGCGTACTTGCTTTCGCGCATGGTGCGCACGAACAGCATGGCGTCCGAGGTGTAGCTGGCGAACAGCGCGACGTCGGGCTTGGACGCGGCCAGCTTCTGCACTTCGGCGGTCACCGAGGGCGAACCGGCGGCATAGGCGATGTTGGCGACGATCTCGTGGTTGTACTTCTTGGCGAAGCGCTCCACGGCCTTGTAGGTGTTCACGCCGAAATCGGTGTTCTCGTAGACCACGGCGATCTTCTTGGTCGGCACCTTCTTGATGCCGTCCAGGAACTGCATCATGTTCTCGATGAACGTGTCGTCGGTGGGCGAGGTGCGGAAGAACCACTTGTAGCCGCGATCGGTCAGGTCCGGGCTGCTCGACTCGCCGTTCACGTAGGGAATGCCGCTCTGTTCGGCCACCCGGCTGGCGGTCTTGGTCACGGCCGATTGATAGGCGCCGGTCAGGGCCACCACCTTTTCCTGCTGGACCAGGCGCTGGGCGTCGGCCAGGCCGATTTCGGGCTTGCCCTGCGAATCGCCGAAGACCACTTCGAGCTTGGCGCCGCCCAGGTTGGGCAGGCCCGAACCGGCGGCCAGGGGCAGGCCTTCGAGCTCCGGATGAGGATTGTTGACGATGTCGACGGCCAGTTCGATGGCGGCCTTGATTTCCGCGCCGGTGGACGCCAGCGCGCCGCTGAGCGGATAGATCGCGCCGATGCGAACCGTTTTTTCCTGCGCGGCGGCCGGCTGGCCGAACGTCAGGGCCAAGCATGCCGCGACGCCGGCGATCAGCTTCATCTTCATTACGTTGCTCCTGGGAGAACTTTAAGGACTTGGAGGACTTACAAAAAGAGTTACGAGGTCTTGCACTTCGCAGACTAACTTACCTGTAGAGGCGGCGTTATTGCGACGGTAGAAACCCTGACGAGATCCTGGTTGCGCCAACGCGCGGATCGGCGGCATACGGCAGGCGCGCGACGCATGCGCGATGCGCGCGGCCTGGCATACGCGCGGTTGCGCAGCCGCGCGCGACGGCGCCGGATCGTCAGGGCCGTCTGCCTGGACACCCGGACACCCGGCGCGCAGGCATGGCGGCCAGGCGCGTCAAAGCGCCGCCACGCGGCTGTTGACGAGATCCGTGACCAGCATGTGGCCCGGCGCATGCGTGATGCAGAATTCCGGCTTGACGGCGGCGACCACCGATTGCGGCGTCACGCCGCAGGCCCAGAACACCGGCACCTCGCCGGGACGGATTTCGACGGCGTCGCCGTAATCGGGGCGGGCGATGTCCTGGATGCCGATCGCCGCCGGGTCGCCGAAGTGCACCGGCGCGCCGTGCACCGACGGGAAACGCGAGGTGACCTGGATCGCGCGGATGGCGTCGGCCGGCTTGAGCGGACGCATCGACACCACCAGCGGCCCGTGGAAGCGGCCGGCCGATTGCGTCGGAATGCTGGTGCGGTACATCGGCACGTTGCAGCCCTGCTCGATGTGGCGCACCGGCAGGCCGTTGTCCAGCATCGCTTCCTCGAAGGAGAAGGAGCAGCCGATCAGGAAGGAGACCAGGTCGTCGCGCCATACGCCGCGGACGTCGGTGGGCTCGTCGACCAGCACGCCGTCCTTCCATACGCGATAGCGCGGAATGTCGGTGCGGATGTCGATGTCGACGCCCAGTTCCGGCAGGCTGGGATCGCCCGGCTCGGACACCGCCAGGATGGGGCACGGCTTGGGATTGCGCAGGCAGAAGCGCAGGAATTCATCGGCCATGGCCTTGGGCAGGATGGCCAGGTTGGCTTGCACGTGGCCGGGCGCCACGTTCGCGGTGGGACCGGTGGCCACGCCGTTGCGGGCGTCCAGACGGGCCTGGTACGAGGCCGGATGGGCGGTGCTGCTGACCGAGGCTGGCGACAACATGAAACGCTCCCCTTGAGCTTGGTTGAGCCTGAGCTTGACCCGCATGCGCCGGCCGGCTTGCAGGCCTGGGCGGGCGTCGATGCGATATTTTTTCGATCCGGTATTCCATCGCATCGGGCCGGGGGTGTCCAATCATATGTTGCGATGAAAGGTGATAAGAATGATTTATCACCCCGATAGAAAAAATATTCGGGTTAGTACTGATCGGGTTATTACTTAACCGCCCTATTTGATCGCCCGCGCCGGCGCGTCGAATCCCGGGATGCCTTCGCCCGCCTCGTCCCGCGCGATGTACTGGGCCGCCTGCGCGATGGTGCGGGGGATGTGGCTGTCGGGCCCCTGCATCCAGCTCGCGGTGAAGCTCAGGGGCGGCAGTTCCGGCGCGCGGACGTCGAGCAGGCGCAGTTCTCCCTGCGCGAGTTCGCGGCCGAGGAAAACGGGCGCGATGGCGGCGGTGCCGATGCCGTCCATCGTCATGCGCACGATGACGCTCAGCGCCGAACTGCCGTACATGCGCGGCGCGGTCACGCCGGCTTCCACCAGCATGCGGCGCACGGCGCGATGCGGCTCGGTGTTGGAGGAATAGGTCAGGACCGGCCACTGCCCCAGCCGCTTCAACGGCACCGGCTCGCGCCCCAGCTTGAGCCGCGGGCTGGCCAGCCAGGCCAGCGGATAGCGGCACAGGTGGATGTTGTCCACGCGCGGCTCGTCCATCGGTCCCAGCAGGAAGGCCAGGTCGATCTGGTGGGAGGTCAGCAGGCTCTTGAGCGCGGGCGTGGTGTCCACCTGGATCTCCACCATCAGCGCGGGATAGGCCTCGTGCATGTATTCCATGAGCCGCGGCAGCCAGGTGTGCACGATGGTCTCGGCCACGCCCAGGCGCAAGGTGCCGCTCATGACGTTCTGCGCGCGGGCGGCCTGCTGCATGTCGGTGCGCATCTGCAGCATGCGTTCGGCGTGCGACAGCAGTTCCTGCCCCTTGGCCGTCAGCTTGATGCCGCGCGCGTCGCGCTCGAACAGGCGCACGCCCAGGCCGGACTCCAGCGAGGCGATGCGTTGCGAAATCGCCGGCTGGGTGGCGTTGAGTTTTTCGGCGGCGGCGCGAAAACCGCCCAGGCGGGCAACCCAGAAGAAGGTCTCGATGTTGCGCAGATCGATCATGCGGGGATGGCCTGGAGGCGAGCGATGGCTACTGTCGGAGGATGGCCCGGAAAGGGCCCTCGATGGATCTTGCCGGAAGATGGCGAGGCCGCACGGGGATGGCGGCGCGCACTGAGCGTATCATGACGCCCGGACGAAAAGACGAGAGGGAAGCGCCGCGCGCGATGCATGCGCGAACCGCGCGCCGCCCCCGCCGCGCCGGCCGGATGCCGGACTGCCAGGATGCATAGAGGAGACTTGCCATGACGCGGGCCCAGGCCATCGCGCGGACCACGGATGCGACGCCGCCACGCGCCAGGCCCGGCCCGCCCGCGACCAGTCATTTCGCGGGCATCGCGCTGCTCCTGCTCTCCATGTGTTTTCTGTCCACCCTGGACGCCAGCGGCAAGTGGGCGATGGCGGGCGGCGTGTCCCTGCTGATTCTTTCCTGGGTGCGCTATGCCGTGCACCTCGCGCTGGCCCTGGCGCTGATCGTGCCCTTGCGCGGCTGGGGCGTCCTGCGCAGCCGGCGGCCGCGCGAACAGGTGCTGCGCGGCACGGCCATGCTGGGCGCGACGCTGATGTCCTTCACCACCCTGCACTTCCTGCCGCAGGCCGAAGCCACGGCCATCAATTTCCTGGCGCCGCTGATCGTGCTGGCGTCCGCGCCCTGGGTGCTGGGCGAACCGCCGCGGCTGTCGCGCTGGGTCGCCGCGGCCATCGCCTTCGGCGGCGTGCTGCTCATCATCCGTCCCGGCGGAGGCCTGGACGGCACGGGCGTCGTCTGCGGCCTGCTGGCCGCCTGCTGCTTCGCCGGCCAGTACATCGCCACGCGGCGCGTCGCCGGCGACGATCCCTTGACGTCGGTGATCTGGAGCGGCGGCATGGGCGCCATCGCCCTCACCTTCACCCTGCCCTTCGCGGTGCCCGCGGCGCTGCCGATGCTGCACGCCCTGGACCTGCGCCACTGGCTGGTGGTGGTCTCCACCGGCTTCACCGGCTGCGTGGGCCACCTGCTGCAGATCGGCGCCTATCGCCGCGCGTCCGCCTCGACGCTGGCGCCCTTCGCCTACCTGCAGATCGTCACGTCCACCACCACCGGCTGGCTGATCTGGGGCCACTTCCCCGACGCCGTCACCTGGCTGGGCATCGCCATCATCTGCGGCAGCGGCATCGGCATCGCCCTCCTCGAATGGCGCCGCGCCCGCCGCCCCGCCACGCCCGCGTACCAGCGCTAGAACGCCATCTCCAGCGAAATGCCGCTGTAATTCGCCCGCGGCGCCAACTGGCGCCCCGGCCCCTGCTCGAAGTGGATAAGGCCGTATTGCTCCAGGGTCCGCAGCGTGCGGGATAAATTGGACTTGGCCCTGCCGCTCTTCAAGGCCAGTTCGTTGACGGACTGCGGCTCCATCGTCGCGATAAGCGCGAGCAAGGCGCGGTTCTTGTCGGACAAAACCTGAGCCAGGCTCTCGATGGACTGAAACCAGACCTTCGGCTCCCCGGGCGCGGGCACGTATTCCCCGCGGGCAATGGCGAGCGTCCTGGCTTTGTACTGTTCCAGCGAGGCGATACCGACTTTCAACATTTTCATGTCAGAGACTCCTCTCTTGCACTATTGATTCAACCTCTTTCCAGAAATCGCTCAGCAGGGCAAAAGCATCCGTATAGCAATAAAAACGAACCCGCTCGCCTTCGTGTTTATGGTCGTATTCGATCTTCGTCTTCGCGCCCGGACCAGCGCCTATCCTTATAGGGTGCGCATTATCGAAACCGAGAATTCGATGCCCGTCCTCGTCATGCAGGGTCAACGAGTACTTGAGCCCATGCGGACGTCGTACGCAGGGCTCGACGGCTTTCACCTCAAACTTGACCCATAGCGTGCCTGCTCTGTCGGCGACGAACGATTCGCCATCGAGAACCAGCAGATTTTCCAGGCCTGGATCGCTGTTTGGCTTTATCAATGTTATCACCTGTTAATAACAACATCAAGATCATTACTCTTGAGTGTTATCAGCCAGAGATAACGTTCCTTTGCGCGCGGCGCCCGCGTATTGATGTCGGCTCGACCGCCCAGGCGGTCAGTTGCCGTTCGCCACGCGGCCGGCGGCGAGGGTGAGTTGGCGGTCGCAGCGCGAGGCCAGGGCGGGGTCGTGGGTGACCAGGACCAGCGTGGCGCCCTGTTCGCGCTGGAGGGCGAACATCAGGTCGATGACGCGGTCGCCGGTGGCGGCGTCCAGGCTGCCGGTGGGTTCGTCGGCGAAAAGCAGTGCCGGCTCGACGACGAAGGCGCGCGCCAGGGACACGCGCTGCTGCTCGCCACCCGACAGGGTGCGGGGATAGTGATGCAGGCGCTGGCCCAGGCCGACCCGGTCCAGCATGGCCTCGGCCGCCTCGCGCGCCGGCAGGCCGGCCAGCTCCAGCGGCAGCATGACGTTTTCGAGCGCGGTCAGGTTGGGCAGCAACTGGAAGGACTGGAACACGAAGCCCACGTGGCTGGCGCGCAGGCGGGCGCGGCCGTCCTCGTCGAGGGCGAACAGGTCGTGCCCCGCCAGCCGCACGCTGCCGGACGAGGGAACATCCAGGCCCGCCAGCAGTCCCAGCAAGGTCGACTTGCCCGAGCCGGAACTTCCCGTGATGGCCAGGGCCTCGCCGGCGCGCACCGTAAAAGCGATATCCTCCAGGATGGCCAGCCGGCCGCCCGCGTCGGCGACGTGCTTGCCCAGTCCCTTGACCTCTATCGAGTTGCCTGTGTCCATGCGCCTGTTTTTCCGTTCCTTGTATTTCCGTCTCGGGTTCGCGGCGGCGGCCTTGCTGGCCGCGCCTTGCCTCGCCCAGACGCCCGCTACCGGTCAGACCGCCCCCGCCGCGCCGGGTTCCGCCGCAACGCGCATCATACTGGTCCTGGGCGACAGCCTCTCCGCCGAGTACGGCGTGGCGCGCGGCAGCGGCTGGGTGCCCCTGCTGCAAAAGCGGCTGGATGAAAAGAACCTTGGCTACAAGACGATCAACGCCAGCATCAGCGGCGACACCACCAGCGGCGGCGTCACGCGCCTGCCGGCCCTGCTGGCGCAGCACCATCCGGCCGTCGTCATCATCGAGCTGGGCTCGAACGACGCCCTCCGCGGCCTGCAATTGAACATGACCGAGCGGAACCTGCGCACCCTGGCGGAGGAATCGAAGAAGGCCGGCGCCGAGGTCGTCCTGGTCGGCATGCAGATACCGCCCAACTACGGCCGCGACTACACCACGCGCTTCGCCGCGCTATTCCCGAAAATCGCCCGGGAAACCCAATCCAGCCTGGTGCCCTTCCTGCTGGACGGCATCGCCACCGACCGCGAGTTGTTCCAGGCCGACGGCCTGCATCCCAACGAAGCGGGCCAGCCCAAGCTGCTGGACAACGTGTGGCCGGCGCTGGCGCCCTTGCTGAAGAAGTAAAGACAAAGACGCGAAAAAGACGTCCCGCGGACGCGATCAGCCCGCGTCCGTCTGGATGTCGTCGCCCTTCAGCACTTTCGCCGCTTCCGGCGCGATCTGCACCTTGTACTGCTCGCGCAGCACCTTCAGCACGGCGGCGTCTTCGGCCTGGCCCCAGGCGGAGGACAGTTGCTGGTTCAGGGTCGCGGTGACGGAAGGATCGTTCTTGCCGGCCTCGACCTTCTCAACGCGCGCGATCACGTAGTCGCTGGACTCGCGGGCGCCGGCGTAGGCCGGCAGCGGCTTGGCGGGCGCGCGCATGACGGCGTCGAGCACCGGACGCGACAGATTCTGCGGATTGTCGCGCGACACGTCGACGGCCGGCGCGAAACCGTCCAGCGACGCCGCCGGGTCCTTGCGCAGCGTTTCCAGCGCCTGCTCGCCCGCCTTGGCGGCCGCGTCGGCGGCGCGCTCGTCGACCAGCTTGGCGCGGATCTTGTCCTTCAACTGGTCCAGCGGCGGCACGTGGGCCGGCGTCAGGCCGGCCACGCGCACCACCAGCATGGTGTCGGGCGACAGTTCGATGACGCCGGAATTCTGCTTGTCGCGCAGCACCTCGGGCGAGAACAGCGCCTGGCGCAAGCGCGGGCTGTCCAGCAGGGACGAATCCGGGCTGGCGGCGGCCGACCCCGGACCCGCCTGGTCGGGCGGCAGCAGTTCGGTGCGGCCGATGCCGCCGGCTTCCCGCAGCTTCAGGCCCAGCGCGTCCGCGGCCGGTTGCAGGCTGTCGCGCTGGTCGTAGACCAGCGAGGTCAGCTTGGTCGCCATGTCGGAAAAGCGCGAAGCGGCGATCTGCTTGCGGATCTCGTCGACGATCTGCGACTTCACCTCGGCCAGCGGCTTGAACTGCGCGGGCTGGATGTCGGTCAGCTTGAGGATGTGCAGGCCGTAGGGGCTCTGCACCACGCCCGACACCTGGTCCTTCTTCAGGCCGTCGATGGCCTTTTCCAGCGCGGGCGCGATCACGCCCGGCGCCAGCCAGCCGAGGTCGCCGCCCTTGGCGGCCGAGCCGGCGTCCTGCGAATTCTTCTTGGCCAGTTCGGCGAAGCCGGCCGGATCGGCGGCCGCCTGCTTGGCCAGGTCCTCTGCCTTGGCCTGCGCCGCCTTGCGCTGCGCGTCGGTGGCGTTGGCCGGCAGCTCGATCATGATGTGGCTGGCGCGACGGCGTTCCGGCTGGCCGAAGCGGCTCTTGTTCTGGTCGTAATAGCGCTGGATGTCCTCGTCCTTGACCTCGATGCCGGCGCTGGCGGCCGCCTCGTCCAGGACCAGGTATTGCGCCTTCACCTGCTCGGGCACCTGGAATTGCTGCTTGTTGGCGTCGTACCAGGTTTGCAGGTCGGCGTCGCTGACCTGCACCTGCGAACGGTAATCGGTCGCGGCATAGCGGCGCAGGCGGACGCTGCGGCTCTCGGTCAGGGCGTTTTCGACGTCGGCGGTGACCGTGCCCGGCACGCGCGCCGATTGGCCGACGGGTTGCAGCACGCGGTCCACGGCCAGTTGGGCGCGCAGATTGGCCTCGAAGGCGGCCGGGCTCAAGCCCTGGGCGGCCAGCGCGGCGCGGTAGCGCTCGGCGGAAAAGCGGCCGTCCTCCTGCACCGCGGGATTGGAGGCGATGGTATTGCGCAGGGTCTCGTCCGACACCGAAAAACGATTGTCGGCGGCGGCGGCGGCCAGCACGCGCTGGTCGATCATCTGGTCGAGCAGGCGCTGGCGCATGGCCGGGTTGTCCAGGGCGGCGGCGTCGAAGCGCGCGCCCATCATCTGGCGGTACTGGTCCAGTTGGTTGCGGCGGGCCTGGTCGTACTCCCGCTGGGTGATCGGGTGACCCGCGACCGTGGCCATCTTGGGTTCTTCCGACATGAAGCTGCTATAGCTCTGCACGCCGAAGAAGGCGAAGGACGGCACGATCAGGATCAGCAGGATAAGTTGCATCCAGCGCTGATGATTGCGAATGAATTCGAACATGGAGTACCCGAGAACCAATGCGGCCGCCGCGACGGGAAATCGACGGCATGCCACACAAAACGCATAAAAAAAGGCGAACGGATTCGCCTTGCTCTCATACTACGCAGCCGACACTGCATACTATCGGATCAGCGGGCAAGCAGTTTACCACCACTGGCAGGGGCGCCGAGCGCCGCCGCGGCCGCCTGCGGTATCCTTGGCGGCTTGTCCGTGTCACGCCGCCGCCCGCGACACCCGCCCCGGGCGGCGCGCGTCCGTTTTCACCCAGGTTCCTTCCCCATGACCGCCTCCTCCTTTTCCTGGCCCTACCCGTCCCTGATCGCGCACCGCTGCGGCGGCAAGCTGGCGCCGGAGAACACCCCCGCCGCGATGCGGGTGGGCGCCGAGCACGGCTTCGCCATGTTCGAGTACGACGTCAAGCTCAGCAAGGACGACGTGCTCTTCCTGCTGCACGACGACGATCTCGACCGCACCTCCAACGGCCACGGGCCGGCGCAGGCCCGGACCTGGGCCGAACTGTCGGCCCTGGACGCCGGCTCCTGGTTCTCGCCCGCCCATGCCGGCGAGCGCATGGCCAGCCTGGACGAAGCCGCCGCCTTCACCCTGCGGCACGGCATCGCCAGCAACGTGGAAATCAAGCCCTGCCCCGGCCGCGAGGCCGAGACCGGCACCGCCGCGGCCCTGGCCGTGCAGCGGCTGTGGCGCGACGCCGCCACCCCGCCCCTGCTGTCCTCCTTCTCGGAGGAAGCCCTGGCGGCCGCCCACGTCGCCGCGCCCCTGCTGCCGCGCGCCCTCCTGGTCGAGCAGATCCCGGCCGACTGGCGCGACCGCCTGGTGCAGCACGACTGCGTGGCCCTGAACGTCAACCAGAAGGACGTCACGCCCGAGCTGGTGCGCGAGGTGCACGAGGCCGGCTACCGGCTGTGCGCCTGGACGGTCAACGACCCCCAGCGCGCCCGCGACCTGCTGGCCTGGGGCGTGGACGCCCTGTTCACCGACATGCTCGATACGATCCGCCCGCCCTTCCCGGCGCAGGCCTGACGGGGACGCCGCGTGTTCAGCTACCGCCACGCCTTCCACGCCGGCAACCATGCCGACGTGCTCAAGCACGCCATCCTCCTGCACGTCCTCGATTACCTGAATCGCAAGGACACGCCCTACTGGGTGGTCGACACCCACGCCGGCGCCGGGCTTTACCGCCTGGACAGCGACTGGGCCAACAAGAACGCCGAATATGCCGACGGCATCGCGCGCCTGTGGGAGCGCGACGACCTGCCGCCGCTGTTCGCGCGCTATGTCGAGCGGGTGCGCGCCCACAATCCCGACGGCCGCCTGCGCAACTACCCGGGCTCGCCCTGGCTGACGCTGGAGGCCCTGCGCGAAAGCGACCGCCTGCGCCTGTTCGAAATGCACCCCAGCGAGGCCGAGGTCCTGGTCCGCAACCTGGAGCAGCAGGGCCGCGTCGCCCTGCGCCAGACCACGATCTACGACACCGACGGCTTCGAGGGCGTGAAGGCCCTGCTGCCGCCGCCGCCGCGCCGCGGGCTGGTGCTGATCGACCCCTCCTATGAGGACAAGCAGGACTACCGGCGCGCGCTGACCACGGTGAAGGAAGGCGTCAAGCGCTTCGCCACCGGCACCTACGCCGTCTGGTATCCGCAGGTGCAGCGGCGCGAGTCGAACGACCTGCCGCGCCAACTGGAGCGGCTGGAGGTCAAGAGCTGGCTGCACGTCGCGCTGTCGGTCAGGAAGCCCGCCGCCACCGGCTTCGGCCTGCACGGCAGCGGCATGTTCCTGGTCAATCCGCCGTGGACGCTGCACGCGGCGCTGAAGGAAGCCATGCCCTGGCTGACCGGGCTGCTGGCGCAGGACGAGCGCGCCCATTTCGTGCTGGAGCAGCGCGAAGGCTAAGCGCGCCGGACGCCGGGGCGGCCTCCGCTCGCGCCCAGCCTGCCCTCACTGCGCGGCCTGGGGCTCTTGCGCGGCGGCTTGCGCCTGCACCGTCTTGTCGGTCCAGCCTCCGCCCAGCGCCTTGTACAAGGTCACCAGATTGGTCAGGCGCGTCAGGCGCGTCGCCACCAGGGTCTGTTGCGCGCTGTACAGGGAACGCTGCGAGTCCAGCACCGTCAGGTAGTTGTCCACCCCCTGGCGGAAGCGCTGCTGCGACAGGTCGTAGGCGCGCTGGTCGGCCTGCACCAGCAGTTGCTGCGCCTGGATCTGCTGGTCCAGCGTGCCGCGCCCGGCCAGGGCATCGGCCACTTCGCGGAAAGCCGTCTGGATGGCCTGCTCGTACGTGGCCACCTGGATCTGCTTCTGCAGCTTGGCCACGTCCAGGTTCGCCAGCAGCGAGCCGCCGGCGAAGATGGGCGTGGTGATCTGCGGTTCGAAGCTCCACGCGCCCGAGCCTCCCTTGAACAGGCCGCCCAGCGAGGCGCTGGCGGTGCCCGCGCTGCCGGTCAGCGAGATGGTCGGGAAGAACGCCGCGCGCGCCGCGCCGATATTGGCGTTGGCGGCCAGCAGGTTGTGCTCGGCCGCGCGGATGTCCGGACGGCGCTCCAGCAGGTCGGACGGCAAGCCGGCCGGCAAGGCGGTGGGGATCAGCGCGTCGTCCAGGCGTCCCGGCGTTTCCAGCCTTGCCCGCACGTCGGCGGGCAAGGGATTGCCCAGCAGCAGCACCAGCGCGTTCATGTCCTGCGCCACCTGCCGCGAGTACTGCGCATGGTTGCTTTCCGCGGTGCGCACGGACACCTCGGCCTGGCTCAGGTCCAGCGCCGTCGCCACGTCGTTGTCGTAGCTCTGCTTGGTCAGGTTGTAGGAATCGCGCTGGCTTTTCAGCGTGTCCTCGGTCAGCTTGAGCAGTTCCTGGTCGGCGCGCAGCGTCAGGTAGGCGTTGGCCACCTCCGCCACCAGCGTCAGTTGCGTGGCGTTGCGGGTCTCGTCCTGCGCCATGAAGGTCTGCAAGGCCTCTTCCGACAGGCTGCGGATGCGGCCGAACAGGTCCAGCTCCCAGGACAGCGAGGCGCCGACCTGGTAGGTGTGCGAGGTCACCGCCTTGCCGCTGGACGTCAGGTCGTGCGGCGTGCGCTGCGCGGTCTCGGTCGCGCCCAGGCCCACCGTCGGCATGAGATCGGCGCGCTGGATGCGGTACTGCGCCTGCGCCGCCTGCACGTTCAGGGCGGCGATGCGCAGATCGCGGTTGTTCGACAACGACAGGTCCACCAGTTGCTGCAACAGCGGATCGGGGAACATGTCGCGCCAGCCGATATCGGCCGTCGCCACGCCGGCGTTGCTGGCGGGCTTGGCGGCCGCGCCGGCCGGCGTGTCGTAGGCCGGGCCGGACGGATAGGCCGCGTCCACCGGCGCCGCGGGGCGCTGGTAGTCGGGGATCAGCGTGCACCCGGCCAGCGCGCTGGCCAGCGCGACCGCCACGGCCAGGCGGCCGGGACGGAAGGAGCGCGGGGACGACATCTTGTTGTTATGCATGACTGGTGCGTTCATTCGGCATGCCCTCCCGACGGCTCGGACGCGGGCTGCTGCCGGGGTTGATTCCGGACATCGTTGGGATCGTGCGGATCGCCGCTTTCGCTCTGGCGCTTCACGCGGAAGAGCTTGAGCATGACCACGAAGAACATCGGCACGAAGAAAATGGCCAGGAAGGTCGCCGACAGCATGCCGCCGATCACGCCGGTGCCGATGGCGTTCTGGCTGCCCGAACCGGCGCCGGTGGAAATCGCCAGCGGCACCACGCCCAGGATGAAGGCCATCGACGTCATCAGGATGGGCCGCAGGCGTTGGCGCGCGGCATGCACCGCCGCCTCGACCAGGCTGGCCCCCTGCTCGTAGTGCTCCTTGGCGAATTCCACGATAAGAATCGCGTTCTTCGATGCCAGGCCGACGGTGGTCAGCAGGCCCACCTGGAAGTACACGTCGTTGGAAAGCCCCCGCAGTATGGTCGCGGCCAGCGTCCCGATAATGCCCAGGGGCACCACCAGCAGCACCGAGGTCGGAATCGACCAGCTTTCGTACAACGCGGCCAGGCACAGGAACACCACGATCAGCGAGATCGCGTACAACGCCGGCGCCTGCGAACCCGACAGGCGTTCCTCATAGGACAGCCCGGTCCACTCGAAACCGACGCCCGGCGGCAGCTTGGCGGCGATACGCTCCATCTCCGCCATCGACTGGCCCGTACTGTAGCCGGGCGCGGGCTGGCCGAGGATTTCATACGCCGGCACGCCGTTGTAGCGGTTCAGCTTCTGCGGGCCGAAGGTCCATTCCGCCGTCGCGAAGGACGAGAACGGGACCATGCCGCCGCTGCTGTTGCGCACGTACCACTTGTTGAGATCGTCGGGCAGCATGCGGGAGGACGGTTCGCCCTGCACGTACACCTTCTTGACGCGGCCGCGGTCGATGAAGTCATTGACGTAGGACGAGCCCCAGGCCGTGCTCAGGGTGCTGTCGATGTCGGAGATCGACAGTCCCAGCACCTGGGCCTTCTCGCGGTCGATGTTCAACTGGTACTGCGGCGCGTCTTCCACGCCGTTGGGCCGCACGCCCGCCAGGATCTTGCTCTGCATGGCCTCGCCCAGCAACTGGTTGCGCGCGGCAAGCAGCTTCTCGTGGCCCACGCCGGCGCGGTCCATCAGCATGAAGTCGAAACCGGTGGCGTTGCCCAGTTCCAGCACGGCGGGCGGCGCGAAGGCGAAGGCCTGGGCGTCGCGGATGTTCTGGCCGAACCAGGCCTGGGTCCGCGCGGCCAGGGCCCCGACCTTCTGCTTGGCCGAGCCGCGGTCGGCCCAGTCGTGCAGCTTGATGAACATCAGGCCCGCGTTCTGGCCGCGGCCGCCGAAGTTGAAGCCGTTGATGGCGAACACCGACTCGACCGTGTCCTTCTCGTCCTCGAGCAGGTGCTTGGTCGCCTGGTCCAGAACCTGCTGCGTCTGCTCGGCCGTCGAACCGTTGGGGCCCAGCACCTGCGCGAACAGGATGCCCTGGTCCTCTTCCGGCAGGAAGGAACTGGGCACGCGCATGAACATGAAGACCATGCCGGCCACCAGCAGCAGGTAGATGAGCATCAGGCGCTTGGGCCGGTTCAGCCCGCGCGACACCGTGTTCGCGTAGCCGTGGCTGCCGCGGTCGAAGGTGCGGTTGAACCAGCCGAAGAAGCCCGTCTTGGCGCCATGATGGCCCTTGGGGATGGGCTTGAGCAGGGTCGCGCACAGCGCCGGCGTGAAGACGATGGCCACCAGCACCGACAGCGCCATGGAGGCCACGATGGTGATGGAGAACTGGCGATAGATCACGCCCGTCGAACCGCCGAAGAACGCCATCGGCACGAACACGGCGGCCAGCACCATGGCGATGCCGACCAGCGCGCCGGTGATCTGCTCCATGGACTTGCGGGTCGCCTGCAGGGGCGTGAGCCCCTCCTCCGCCATCAGGCGCTCGACGTTTTCCACCACCACGATGGCGTCGTCCACCAGCAGGCCGATGGCCAGCACCATCCCGAACATGGTCAGCGTGTTGATGGTGAAACCGGCGGCCGCCAGCACGGCGAAGGCGCCCAGCAGCACCACCGGCACCGCCAGCGTCGGAATCAGCGTCGCCCGGAAGTTCTGCAGGAACAGATACATCACCAGGAACACCAGCACGATGGCTTCGCCCAGGGTCTTGAACACTTCCTCGATGGACAGGCTGACGAAGGGCGTGGTGTCGTACGGATACACCACTTCCATGCCGGACGGGAAGAAGGGCTTGAGACCGTCGATGGTCGCGCGGATGGCCTTGGCGGTGTCCAGCGCGTTGGCGCCCGGGGCCAGCTTGATCGCCAGGCCCGCCGCCGGACGGCCGTTGTACTGGCTGTCGATGGTGTAGGACGAGGCGTTGAGCTCGGTGCGGCCGACGTCGCGCACGCGGACCTGCGAACCGTCCGGGTTGACCTTCAGCAGGATGTTGCCGAACTGCTCGGGCGTCTGCAGGCGCGTCGGGCCGATGATGGTGGCCGTCAACTGCTGGCCGCGCACGGCGGGCAGGCCGCCCAACTGGCCGCTGGAGATCTGCACGTTCTGCGCGCTGATGGCGTTGACCACGTCCACCGTGGTCAGGCCGTAGTTCAGCAGCTTGGCCGGATCCAGCCAGATGCGCATGGCGTACGACGAACCGAACAACTGGAAGTCGCCCACGCCGTTGGTGCGGCTGATGGGATCCTGCACGTAGGACGCCACGTAGTCGGACAGGTCGGCGCGCGTCATGCTGCCGTCGCGCGAGATGAAGCCCGCCACCATCAGGAAGTTCTTGGTGGCCTTGGTCACGCGGATGCCCTGCTGCTGCACTTCCTGCGGCAGCAGCGGCGTGGCCAGCGACAGCTTGTTCTGCACCTGCACCTGGGCCGTGTCGGGGTTGGTGCCCTGGCGGAACGTGAGGGTCATCGTCACGCTGCCGTCGGCGGCGCTTTCGGAATACATGTATTCCATGCCGTCGATGCCGTTCATCTGCTGCTCGATCACCTGCACCACGGTGTCCTGCACCGTTTGCGCGGAGGCGCCCGGGTAGGTCACCTGGATGGCGATGGAAGGCGGCGCGATATTCGGGTACTGCGAGACGGGCAGGCCGAAAATCGACAGGGCCCCCGCCAGCATCATGACGATGGCGATCACCCAGGCGAATACCGGCCTATCGATAAAAAACTTTGCCATGCTGCGGGCTCCTAGCTGGCTTGCGCCGCCGCGGCCGGAGCCGCCTTGTTCTGACCGGCCGGCGCCGCGTCGGCGCTGACTTCATTGGCCGTGACTTCCGCGCCGGGACGCGCCGTCTGCACGCCTTCGACCACGACGCGGTCGCCGGCCTTCAGACCGTCGGTCACCAGCCAGTTGCTGCCGATGGCGCGGTCGGTCTTGATCTCGCGCAGTTCGATCTTGTTCTGGGCGTTCACCACCAGGGCGGTGGGCGTCCCGTTCTGGCTGCGCGCGACGCCCTTCTGGGGCACCAGCAGGCCTTGCTGGGCGATGCCGTCGACCAGGCGGGCGCGCACGAACATGCCGGGCAGCAGGCGATGGTCGGGGTTGGGGAACACCGCGCGCAGCGTCACCGAGCCGGTGCTCTGGTCCACCGTGATTTCGGAGAACTGCAGCTTGCCCTGCTGGTTGTACTGGCTGCCGTCTTCCAGCGTCAGGCCGACCTGGGCCGCCTGCTCGCCTTCCGCGCGCTTGATCAGGCCCTTGGACAACTGGTCCTGCAGGCGCAGCAACTGGGTGCTGGACTGGACGACGTCGACGTAGATGGGGTCGATCTGCTGCACGGAGGCCAGCGCATTGGTCTGGTTGGCGGTCACCAGCGCGCCCTCGGTCACCGTGGAACGCCCGATGATGCCCTCGATGGGCGACAGCACCCGCGTGTAGACCAGGTTGATGCGCGCCGTGTCGACGGCGGCCTTGGCCGACTGCACGTCGGCGGCGGCCTGGTCGCGCGAGGCGACGGCGTCGTCATAGGTCTGGCGGCTGATGGCGCGGGTCTCGACCAGCGGCTTGTAGCGCTGGGCCAGCAGGCCCGCGGTCTTCAGCGTCGCCTCGGCGCGCGCCAGCGCGGCGCGGTTGCTGTCCAGGGTCGCCTGGTACAGCGCCGGGTCGATCTGATAGAGCTGCTGGCCGGCCTTCACGCTGCCGCCTTCGGTGAACGTGCGCTTGAGCACGATGCCGTTGACCTGGGGCCGCACTTCGGCGATGCGGAAAGCGGAGGTGCGCCCGGGCAATTCCGTCGTCAACGAAACCGGCTGGGTCTTCAGGGTCACCACGCCGACGGTGGGCTTGCCAGCCTGCGGCGCCTGATCCTGTTTACCGCATGCAGCCAGCGCGAGCGTGAGTGCAGCGATAGCCGCTACCGCGCCCGTGCGCGCGGCGGTCTTTTTCTTCAGTTGTTGCATTTCCTGGTTCCAACGTAAGCGGGGCTCGGACGCCTGCGGGTCGCAAGCCGAAGCGGGTTAGGCTCTACTACTCGTTTATTAGGCGAAACAACGCAAACCCTGATTTTTACCACTTGCTAGATTTGTTGCGGCGCAAAAGGGTGCATTGTGCACTATTCCACTGGGGTAACGCAGCTAAGCTACTACGAAAACATAGTTCCACTCATGGGATAATCTCGGACATGAGCAAACAGTTACAAACCATGGAATTGTTCGTCGAGGTCGCCAAGGCGAAAAGTTTCAGCCGCGCCGCCCTGGCCCTCGGCATCCCCAAATCCACCCTCTCCCGACAGGTGGCCGACCTCGAACGTTCCCTGGGCCTGCGGCTGCTCAGCCGGACCACGCGCAAGGTGGAGCTGACCGACGCCGGCGAGCGCTATTACGCGCGCTGCCAGCATATCGTGGCCGAGGCGCAAGTGGCGCACGAAGAAATCATGGACCTCGCCAGCACGCCCTTCGGGCCGCTGCGGGTGAACATGCCGGCGGACTTCGGCACCGACTTCCTGGCGGAGATCTTCATGGAGTTCTCGCGCCGCTATCCGGATGTCACGTTTCGCCTGGACCTGGCGGCGCCCGAGCACGCCGGCCAGGTGTTCCAGACCTGCGACGTCGCCATCGAAATCGGCGAACAGCCCGCGCAGACCCGCATCGCGCGCCAGTTGGGCGCCATGCACGCCCATCTCTACGCCGCCCCGAGTTACCTGGCCGAGCATGGCACGCCCTCCCATCCGGCGGACCTGGCGCGGCACGAATGCATCGAATTCCGCGCCACGCAGGGCTCGCGCGTCACGCGCTGGCCGCTGCACAGCCGGGGGGAGCACATCGAGTTCCATCCTGGCAAGCGTTTCTCCCTGAACAGTACCGGCATGATACGACGGCTGGCCGTGCTGGGCGCCGGCATCGCCATCCTTGCCGAGGACAGCGCCCGCCCGGAACTGGCGGCCGGAACGCTGCAACGGGTGCTGACGGACTGGGAAGCGGGTCCTTTCCCGGTCTACGCGGTGACCGAGACGCGGCTGCTGCCCGCCAAGACGCGCATCTTCGTCGACTTCCTCTCCGAACGGCTGCGCAGCGGGCTGAGCGGCCCGCGCTGATAGGATCCCCGGGCCCGCGCCAGCCTACGCGACGCATATGACAGCAAGCTGGCGCGGCCCCGCGGCCGAAATCGCCTGAAAGAACTGTCGCCGATCTAGAAGTTTTCGTGAGTAGAACTTTTAGTGACTAGAATTCTTCGTGACTAGAATTTTTCGTGATCGCGCAGATAGCGCCACTGGCCCAGCGGCAGGTCGGCCAGGGCCACGCGGCCGATGCGCACCCGCTTCAGCCCCACCACCTTCAGGCCGACCAGTTCGCACATGCGGCGGATCTGCCGCTTCTTGCCTTCCTTGAGCACGAAGCGCAACTGGTCGTCATTCTGCCACGTCACGTGCGCCGGGCGCAGCGGCTTGCCGTCCAGCGCCAGCCCGTGATTGAGCAGGGCCAGGCCGTGGGGCGACAACCGCCCCTGCACGCGCACCAGGTATTCCTTTTCGACGTCCGAATCCTCGCCGATCAGTTGCCTGGCGACGCGGCCGTCCTGCGTCAGCACCAGCAGGCCGGTGGAATCGATGTCGAGCCGGCCGGCCACGGCCAGGCCCTGGAGATGGGCGCGCTCGAAGCGCAGCGGGGACCGGTCGTTGGCGGCGCGGCCGCGCGGCGTGACCAGCACCACCGCCGGCTGGTAGCCGTCCTCGGCCTGGCCGGAGACGTAGCCGATGGGCTTGTGGACCAGGATGGTGACGCGCGAGGTCTGGCGCGCCTGCGCGGCGCGTTCCAGCGTGATGACCTGGTCGGGATAGGCGCGCGCGCCCAGTTCGGAGACGACCGCGCCGTCGACCCGGACCCAGCCCCGCTCGATATAGCTGTCGGCCTCGCGGCGTGAACATAGCCCGCGTTCGGACATGAGCTTGGAGATGCGTACTTTTTCCATGGGGACGGCGGCGTGCAAAAGACGCATTTTACGTTGGCGGGCGGCCGCTCGATTTTGCGGCGCGGCGATCGGACGGGATAATACGCCGCCATGAAGACCTCGCATCTGCCCGCGGGCGGCTGGCTGGCCGCGCCCCCGCCCTCCCTCACCGCCGTCCAGAAATACTGGCTGTTCCGTCCCGGCGCCCTGACGGCCGGCCTGCGCCGATTGGGGCAGGTGCGGCTGCGCGTGCTGGCCGAGTACGCCGAAGGCGCGCGGCCCGACGAGGCGCTGGCCTTGCGCCTGGCCCCCGGCGCGGCGGTGTGGGTGCGCGAGGTGTTGATGTCGGTGGACGGCGTCGACAGCGTGGTGGCCCGCAGCCTCACGCCCCTGGCGGCGTCGCGCGCCATGTGGCAAGGCATGCGGCGGCTGCGCACGCGGCCGCTGGCCGACATGCTCTACCACGACAGCGGGGTGCGCCGTTCGCGGTTCGTCTGCCGCCGCCTGGCGTCGCCCGTGCCCTTTCATCGCACCGCCCTGGCGGCGCTGCGGGCGGGGCAGGCCGATGGGCCGGCGCCGGCCGCGGTCCCTACCCTGACGCTCGCCATCGTCGAGGCCGAGGCCGGCGCCCGTGCAATGCCGCCGCCCGGCGTCCTGGCGCGCCGCTCCGTCTTCTGGCGCATGGGCCAGCCGCTGCTGGTGGCCGAGGGCTTCCTGCCCGCTTTCTGGGAACGCGCGCGCGTCCTGCGCGACGCGCGGCCTGCCCTGCCGTAGTGGCGGGGCCGGTCCCGTATCAGCGCCAGATCTGGGGCGACACCGTCACCTCGCCGCCAGGCGCGGTGACGTACAGCTCGCCGTCCTGCACGTTCACGTGCAGGTCCATGGTGCGCTGGGCCAGGCGGCCCAGTTCCTGCGTCGCGGTGAACGGGAAATAGACCACGCTCAGGTTGCGCGCCCGCTCCACCTTGTTGCGGATGCCGTTCCACCAGATGTCGCTGGCGTGGCCGTAGCAATACACCACCACGCGGTCGGCGCGGCCGCTGGCCTTGAGCAGGCGGCGTTCGTCGGGCTGGCCGATCTCGATCCAGGACTGGATCGCGCCGGTCAGGTCCTTGCGCCACAGATCGGGCTCGTCGGCATCGCTCAGGCCCTTGGTGAAGGCCAGCGTCTCCTCGGCGTCGGCGTTCAGCGCGTAGGCCAGCAGGCGCACCATCAGCCGTTCGTCCGTCTCCGAAGGATGGCGCGCCACGGTGCAGGCATGGCTGCCGTAGTAATGCCGGTCGCCGTCCGCGATGTGCAGATCGGCCTTGTAGATGGTGGCGCGTAATGCCATGAAATCGAATCCGAGAAACGCGACCGGCGCCAGCGGCGCCCGGTGCCGGCGCAAAGGCGCCATCATAGCGCCTTGCCCCGCCGCGCCGTCGGTCAATAGACGCCGACCGAGTGGCGCGCCACGTAATGCCCCGGCCCGACCTCCACCAGCGGCGCCACCACCGGATCGTCGCCGACCTTGCGCACCGGGCTGGGAATCTCGTCCACCAGCAGGGAGCGCTGCCGATGGCGGCGCTGCGGATCGGCGATGGGCACGGCGGCCATCAGCTTCTTCGTGTAGGGATGCTGGGGATTCTCGAAGATGGCGCGGCGCGGGCCGATCTCGACGATCTGCCCCAGGTACATCACCGCCACGCGATGGCTGATGCGCTCCACCACCGCCATGTCGTGGGAGATGAACAGGAAGGACACGCCCAGTTCGCGCTGCAGGTCCAGCAGCAGGTTGACGATCTGCGCCTGGATGGACACATCCAGCGCCGACACCGATTCGTCGGCGATCACCACCTTGGGATTCAGCGCGAGGGCCCGCGCGATGCACACGCGCTGGCGCTGGCCGCCGGAGAATTCATGCGGGTAGCGGCCGATCATCTCCGGCAGCAGGCCGCACTTGTCCATCAGCCAGCGCACCCGGTCCCGCGCCGCCTGGCCCTTGGCCGCGCCGTGGATCAGCAAGGGCTCCATGATGGAATCGCCCACGGTCATGCGCGGGTCCAGCGAGCCGAAGGGATCCTGGAAGATGAACTGGATGTGCCGGCGCAGGGTCTGCATGGCCGCGCCGCGCAGCGCGCCGATGTCGCGCCCGTCGAACTCGATGGAGCCGCCCTGGCTCTTGACCAGTTGCAGCAGCGAGCGGCCGGTGGTGGTCTTGCCGCAGCCCGATTCGCCGACCAGCGAAAGCGTCTCGCCGGGATAGAGATCGAAACTGACCTTTTCCACGGCGTGCACGCGCCGCTGCACGCGGCCCAGGACGCCGCCGGCGATGTCGAAGCGCGTGACCAGGTCGCGCACCTTGAGCACCGGGCCCTGCTCGCGCCGGACCGTGCTGGGCTGGGCGCCCGCCTGGATCGCGGACGATTCGGCCGATGCGGCCGGCGCGGCCGGCGCGGAAGCGGCAGCCGTGGCCGTCGTGCCCATGCCCGTATCCGCGCCTGCGCTCGCGGCCGCACCCTCCGCCTCCGCGTCGCCCACTTTCAGCAGCGGAAACGGCGCCGGCTCATCGGTGCCGTGCATCGCCCCCAGGCGCGGCACGGCCGACAGCAGCGCGCGCGTATAGGGGTGCCGCGGCTCGGCGAACACCTCGTCCGCCCCGCCCTCTTCCACCTTGTCGCCGCGGTACATCACCAGCACCCGGTCGGCGACCTCCGCCACCACGCCCATGTCGTGGGTGATGAAGATCACGCCCATGTCCATTTCCTCCTGCAACTGGCGGATCAATTGCAGGATCTGGGCCTGGATGGTCACGTCCAGCGCGGTGGTCGGCTCGTCGGCGATCAGCAGTTGCGGCTTGCACGACAGCGCCATGGCGATCATCACGCGCTGGCGCATGCCTCCGGACAATTGGTGCGGATAGCGGTCCAGCACCGATTTCGCTTCCGGGATGCGCACCCGCTCCAGCATGCGCAGGGCCTCGGCGCGGGCCGCGCCCGCGTCCAGCCCCTGGTGCAGTTGCAAGGCCTCGGCGATCTGCCGGCCCGACGTGAAGCTGGGGTTGAGCGAGGTCATGGGCTCCTGGAAGATCATCGCCACGTCCGCGCCGCGCACGCCTTGCAGCGTGCGCTCGGCGGCGGCGGTCATGTCCAGGACGTCGCCGTTGCGCCGGCGCAGGTGGATGCGGCCGTTGGCGATCGTGCCGCCGCCGTACTCCACCAGGCGCATCAGCGCCAGCGAGGTCACCGATTTGCCGGAGCCGGACTCGCCCACGATGGCCAGGGTCTCGCCCCGGTCCACGTGGAAGGAAACGTTGCGCACCGCCTCGACGGTGCGGTCATGGGTCTGGAAGCGCACGGTCAGGTCCTCGACCTGCGCCACGCGCCGCGTATCGATCATGGCCATTTACTTGTCCTGACGGGGGTCGAGGGCGTCGCGCAAGCCGTCGCCCAGCAGGTTGAATCCCAGCACCGCCAGGAAAATCGCCGAACCCGGGAATATCGACATCCAGGGCGCCTGCGTCATGAAGTTCTTCGCCGTGTTCAGCATGGAGCCCCACGAAGGATTGGGCGGCTGCAAGCCCAGGCCCAGGAAGGACAGGCTGGCCTCGGCGATGATGGCCGTGGCGATGGTGATGGTGGCCTGCACGATCAGCGGCGGCATGATGTTCGGCAGCACGTGGCGGGCCAGGATGCGCAGGTCCGAGGCGCCCAGGGCGCGCGCGCTCTGCACGTAGTCCTCGTTGCGCACCGCCATGGCCTGCCCGCGCGCCAGCCGCACGAACTTCGGCGCCGCCGAGACCCCGATGGCGATCATGGCGTTGACCAGGCTGGGCCCGAGGAAGGCGGCCAGCGCGATCGCCAGGATCAGGAAGGGAATCGCCAGCAGCGCTTCGGTGACGCGCGAAATGGCGCTGTCGGTCCAGCCGCCGAAATAGCCGGCGGCCAGCCCGAAGGGCACGCCCACGACCATGGCGATGACCACCGACGCCAGGCCCGCCATCAGGGACGCGCGGGCGCCGTAGACCATGCGGCTGAAGATGTCGCGGCCCAGCTCGTCGGTGCCCAGCCAGAATTTGGCCGAGGGCGCCTTGCGGATGGTCGAGAAGCTGGTCTGGAAAGGATCGTGGTTGGCGATCAGCGGCGCCAGGATGGCGACCGCCACGAAGAACAGGACGATCGCCGCGCCCACCATGGCGATGCGATTGCGCTTGAATTTGCCCCAGGCCCGGTTGCCGCTGCGAGGCGGCGTGCCGGGCGCGGCCGCGGCGGAAGATGCGCTCATGAATGCCTCAGACGGGGATTGACGACGATGTAGAGAATGTCGGCCAGCAGGTTCATCAGGATGAAGCCCACGGCGACGCACAGCACCACGCCCTGCACCACGGCATAGTCGCGGTTGAACACGGCGTCGACCACCAGCTTGCCGAAGCCGGGAATGGTGAACACCTGCTCGGTCAGCACGGCGCCGGCGAGCAGTTCGCCGAACAGCAGCGTGACCAGGGTGATGATGGGCATCAGCGCGTTGCGCAAGGCGTGGCGCAGGACCACGTTGCGCGGCGACACGCCCTTGGCGCGGGCGGTGCGCACGTAGTCGGCGCCCAGCGCCTCCAGCATGGACGAACGGGTGTGGCGCATCAGGTAGGCCGCCAGCGAGGTCGACAGCACGATGGCGGGCATCAGCATGGTCTTCATCGACAGCCAGAAATCCTCGCCGGGCGACACGTAGCCGGACGCCGGCAGCCAGCGCAATTGCACCGACACCACCATGATCAGGATGATGCCCAGCCAGAAATTGGGAATGGACATGCCCGACAGCGCCGCCACGTTGGCGCCGTATTCCGTCAGCTTGCCCTTGCGCACGGCCGCCAGGATGCCGGTGGGGATGCCGACGATCAAGGCCAGCACCATGGCCATGGCGGCCAGTTGCAGGGTCACCGGCAGCTTCTGGGCGATCAGCTCGGTGACCGGCACGTCGGTGCGCAGGGACTTGCCCAGGTCGCCCGTCATCACCTGCCCGACCCAGGCCACGTATTGCATGGGCAGCGGATCGTTCAGGTGGTATTTCTCGCGCAGGTAATTGAGCACGGCCGGATCGCGCTCCTCGCCGGCCAGGGTCAGCACCGGATCGCCCGGCAGGAGTTTTTGCAGCGCGAAGACGATGATGGACACCAGTATCAGTGTCGGTATCGCGACGATCACGCGGCGCAGGATGAGCTTGATCATGGGTCGGACCGAAAAATGCCAAACGCGCGGCCATCTTCCGGCCAGGGAAGACGCCGCGCGCCGGGACTTGCCTTACTTCGTGGCGAAGGAAACGCCCTTCAGGCGGATCATGCCGTCGGGATACGGCAGGAAGCCCTGCACCTTGCGCTGCATGGCGAAAGGCCACGGCTGGAAGTACAGGAAGGCGTCGGCCACGTCCTTGCGCAGGATGGCCTGGGCCTGGTCGTACAAGGCCTTGCGCTTGGCCTCGTCCGGCACCTTGCGGGCATCGAACAGCAGCTTGTCGACCTCGGCGTTGCAGTAGTGGCCGTCGTTCAGCTCGCCCTTGCAGCTCACGAACTGCGTGATGTTGCCGTCGGGGTCGGGACGGCCGGACCAGCCGCGCAAGGCCAGCTCGAAATTGCCGTTGTGCATCTGGCCGAGCAGCGCGGCGTAGTCGGTGGGCCGCAGGCTCAGCTCGATGCCGGCCTCGCGCTCCATGGCCTGGATCATTTCGGCGATCGCGGCGGTGGTCGTGTTGTTGCCGAAGGCGAGCTCCGCCTTGACCTGGGTCTTGCCGGCTTCCTTCAGCAACGCCTTGGCCTTCTCGACGTCGCGCTTGACCAGCGGGAACTTGTCGCTGTGGTACGGGCTGGCCGGCGGGAACGGCTGGTTGGCAGGCTCGAAAATGCCGCCGCCCACCACTTCGTTGATGGCGTCGCGGTCCAGCGCCAACTCGAAGGCCTCGCGCACGCGCGGATCGCGGAAGGGATTGGCCTCGCCGCGCTTGCCGTTGTTCGAGTTGAACACCACTTCCTGGAAGCCCAGGCCGGCCACCGACGAGAAGTGCAGGCTGCTGTCCTTCTTGACGTCCGGCGCGTCCGACGGGCTCAGGCGTTCCAGCATGTCCAGGCCGCCGGCGCGCAGGTTCTGCAAGCGCACCGTGGTGTCCGGGATGGGCAGGAAGGTGATGCGGCTGAAGTGGTAGTCCTTGGCGTCGTAGTACTGGTCGAACTTGTCCAGGACGATGCGGTCGTTCTGCACGCGCTCGACGAACTTGTACGGGCCCGAACAGATGGGCTTGCGGCCCACCGCGTTGGGATCCTTGGGATCGAAGGACGCCGGCGACAGCATCATGCCGGCGCGGTCGCTCAACTGCGCCAGCAGCGAAGCGTCGGGGCCCTTCAGCGTCAGCACCAGGGTATCGGCGTCGGGCGCCTCGACCTTCTCGACCGAGGCCAGCTCGCCCTTGCGGAAGCTGTCCGGCAGCGTGCGGGCGCGGTCCAGGTTGGCCTTGGCGGCCGCGGCGTCGAACTTGGTGCCGTCATGGAACACCACGTCCTTGCGCAGCTTGAAGGTCAGCACCGTGTTGTCGGTGTTCCAGTTCCACGACTCGGCCAGTTGCGGCACGATGTGCAGGCGCGGGTCGATGTCGACCAGCTTGTCGCACAGCGACGTGAAGACGATGCGGCCGACGTAGGTGCGCGCGCGATGCGGATCGAGGACGTCCGGATCCTCCTGCAAGCCGATGCGGATCTCCTGGGCCAGCGTCGCCCCGGAGGCCAGCAGGAGGACCGCGGCGCCGATGGCGCTTGCCAGTTTCTTCATATTGCCCATTCCCCTAGTCTAGTGTGCTGGTGTGATCGCCGGCGCGGGCGCCGCTCAGAACCCGACGGCCTGGCCGTCGCGGCGGCTGTCGCTGGCCGCCACGTAGCCCAGCTCGCGGTCGTTCTCCGACATGCGCCAGATGAACTGGCCCGAACCGAAGTCCATGTAAGGATCGTTCACGCTCTTGAGCGAGTGGCCCAGGTTCTTCAGCCCTTCCACCGTGGCGGCGGGCATGGTCGACTCCAGGTCCAGCGTGAAGTCGCGGTTGACCTTCCAGCGCGGCGCGTCGCACGCGGCCTGCGGGTTCTGATGATAGTCCAGCATGCGCGAGACGGTCTGCAAGTGGCCTTGCGGCTGCATGTCGCCGCCCATGACGCCGAAGCTCATGACGGGCTGGCCGTCGCGCGTCAGGAAGCCGGGGATGATGGTGTGGAAAGGACGATGGCCGCCCTTGACCACGTTGGCCGCCTTCGGGTCCATCGAGAAGCCGACGCCGCGGTTCTGCAGGCTGATGCCGGTGCCCGGCACCACCACGCCCGAACCGAAGCCCATGTAGTTGGACATGATGAAGGACACCATCATGCCGCTTTCGTCGGCGGTGGTCATGTAGATGGTGCCGCCGGCATGCGGACGGCCCGCGGCGAAGTGCGTGGCGCGGTCCATGTCGATGAGCTTGGCGCGCGAGGCCAGGTAGGCGTCGTCGAGCATCTGCTCGGGCGTCACTTCCATGGTGCGCGGGTCGCCGACGTACTTGTACAGGTCGGCGAAGGCCAGCTTCATGGCTTCGATCTGCAGGTGCTGCGCGCGCACCGAGTCCAGCGGCAGGCCGGCCTGGTCGAAATGGTCCAGGATGCCCAGCGCCATCAGGGCGGCGATGCCCTGGCCGTTGGGCGGGATTTCATGCACTTCGTAGCCGCGGTACTTGCGCGAGATGGTCTTGACGAAGTCGGGACGGTAGTTGCGCAGGTCGTCCAGCGTCATCGAGCCGCCGCATTCCTTGCTGTGCGCCACGATCTTGGCGGCGATGTCGCCTTCGTAGTAGTCGCGGCCCTTGCTCTCGGCGATGCGGCGCAGCGTCCAGGCGGCTTCCGGGATGCGGAAGTGCTCGCCCACGGCCGGCGCGCGGCCGTTGGGCATGAAGGCCTGGGCGAAGCCGGGCTGGTCCTTCAGCTCGGCCACGGCGGCGTCCCACTTGCGCGCGGTGATGGGCGGCACGGAATAGCCGCGCTCGGCGATCTCGATGGCGGGCTCGAACAGGGTTTCGAACGGCAGCTTGCCGAACTTCTCATGCAGGGCGGCCCAGCCGGCCACCGCGCCGGGCACCGTCACGCTGTCCCAGCCGCGCTTGGGCTGCACGGCCAGGCCGTCCGAGCCCGTGCCGTACTTCTTCTTGAAGTAATCGACGCTCCAGGCGGCCGGGGCCACGCCGGAGGAATTCAGGCCGTGCAGCTCCTTGCCGTCCCACACGATGGCGAAGCAATCGCTGCCCAGGCCGCAGGAAACCGGCTCCGTCAGGGCGATGGTGGCCGCGGCGGCGACCGCCGCGTCGATGGCGCTGCCGCCCTTGAGCAGCATACGAAGGCCCGCCTGGGCCGCCAACGGGTGCGACGTCGACACGATATTGCGGGCGAACAGCGGCGCGCGTATGGTCGGATACGGGTTTTCCCAGATGAAGTTCTTCATATGACGCTCGGCTAAAAGTAAATGGCGTAGGGGCAGACAAACCACGCAAGGTACACGCGTGATCTAATTAAATCAATTTGATTTTTTTTCGCGTCATACAAGAAAATTTTATGAGTCGTCGGGGAGGCGATTCGGGCGTCATGCCGCGCGGGGCGCGGGCAGCCGGCGCCGGCTCTCCGTACCCATCTCCGAATCGAGCATGCGCCCGAGTATGCGCCGCCCGCCGCCGGCGGGCCAACCCCGTATTTGCGAGTCCTTCATGAGCACCATCCGTTTCCTGCGCACCTTCGTCGCCGTCTCCCGCTACGGGTCTTTCTCGGAGGCCGCCGAGCGGGTGGCGCTGACCCAGGCGGCGGTCAGCTTCCAGATGCGCGCGCTGGAGGAAGAACTGGGCCGCGAGCTGTTCGACCGCAGCGGGCGGCTGGCCATCCTCAACGCCGCCGGCCGCGACCTGCTGCCCGAGATCAAGCAATTCCTGGATCTGTACGACCGTATCCGTTCCCCGCGCCGGCCCGGGCCGGGCGAGCTGGCGGGCTCCGTGGCCGTGGGCGCCATCGTGTCCTGCATGGGCCTGCTGTCCAAGGCGGTCTCGGCGCTCAAGCGCGAGCACGACGGCCTGGACGTGCGCCTGTTTTCCGGCAAGTCCAGCGAACTGGCGGGCAAGGTCGAGAACGGCGAGCTGGACGCCGCCCTGGTGGTGGAATCGGGCCGGCGCATGGCCAGCACGCGCTGGACCCCGCTCTATGAAGAACCGCTGGTGGCGATCGCCCCGCCGAGCGCGCCGGGCGACACCCTGCACGAACTGCTGGAGCGCAACCCTTTCCTGCGCTTCGACCGCACCCAGCGCACGGGCCTGCAGATCGACCGCGTGCTCCGGCGATTGAACGTGCACGTGCACGAGTTCCTGGAATTGAACTCGATCGAAACCGTGGTGGAATTGGTAAGACAGGAAGTGGGCGTGACGCTGCTGCCCCTGCTGAAGGCCGCGCAATGGGCGACGGCGCCCGACCTGCGCGTATTGCCCCTGCCCGAAGACATCGGCCCCGTCACCCGGGCCGTCGGCCTGATAGACCGGCGCGAACATTCGCGCCAGGCCATCACCGATTCAATATTCCAGCGCTGTGCGCAACTGCAAGATGAAAAGCTATAGCTATGGATAGCTATAGCTGTAGCTAAAGAACTCAAACCAATCGAGGACACCGCGGATCCGGGTCCCCCGGTCCGCCGGTGTCGCCCCCTTGGGGGGCCACGCTCCGCGCGGTACGGGGGGGCCTTCTACAGCGCTTCGTCGTCGGCTTCGCCGGTGCGGATGCGGATGGCTTGCTCGACGGGGCTGACGAAGATCTTGCCGTCGCCGATCTTGCCGGTCCGCGAGGCCTTGACGATGGCTTCGATGGCCGATTCGACCAGCTCATCCGGCAGCACCACTTCGACGCGGATCTTGGGCAGGAAATCGACGACGTATTCGGCGCCGCGATAGAGCTCGGTATGGCCTTTCTGGCGGCCGAAACCCTTGACCTCGGTGACGGTCAGCCCGCTGACGCCCACTTCGGCCAGCGCCTCGCGCACTTCGTCGAGCTTGAACGGTTTGATGATAGCGGTGACTTGTTTCACTTGAGTCCTTTCTGCTCTTTATTTATCGAGGCTCACACGGTTTCGCGAAAGCCGTTGGTGACAGGATAGCGCCAATCCCGGCCGAACGCCCGCGGCGTGATGCGCGGTCCCGGAGGGGCCTGGCGGCGCTTGTATTCATTGATGCGGATCAGGCGCACGACCTGCTCCACCGCTTCCCGCGGAAAGCCCGCGGCGACGATCTCGGCGGCCGATTCGTTGCGCTCCATGTAGCGCTCGACGATGCCGTCGAGGATGTCGTAGGGCGGCAGGCTGTCCTGGTCCTTCTGGTCTTCCCGCAGCTCGGCCGAAGGCGGCCGGGTGATGATGCGTTCCGGGATGATTTCCCGCTGCCGGTTGCGCCACACGGCCAGGCGGTAGACCAGGGTCTTGGGCACGTCCTTGATGACGGCGAAGCCGCCGGCCATGTCGCCGTACAGCGTGCAATAGCCGGTGGTCATCTCCGACTTGTTGCCGGTGGTCAGCACCAGCCGGCCCGTCTTGTTCGACAGGGCCATCAGCAGCGTGCCGCGCACGCGCGCCTGGATGTTCTCTTCCGTCGCGTCCACCGGCAGCCCGGCGAAATGCGGCGCCAGCATGGCCTCGAAGGAATCGACCACCGAACCGATGGTGATGACGTCGTACTGCACGCCCAGGCGCTTGGCCATGTCCTCGGCGTCGATCTGCGAAATGTCCGCGGTATAGCGCGACGGCATCATGACGGCGCGCACGTTCTCCGCACCCAGCGCGTCCACCGCCACGGCCAGCACCACGGCCGAATCGATGCCGCCGGACAGGCCGATGATGGCGCCCGGAAAGCGGTTCTTGCCCAGGTAGTCCCGCACGCCCACGACCAGCGCCTGCCACACCTGCGCCTCGGGTTCGGGCACGGCGACGGCGGCCTGCGGCGTGGCCGGGCGCACGTTGCCCTGCGCATCGACCAGCACGGACTGCACGTCCTCGGCGAAATCCGGCAGGCGCGCCGTCACCTGGCCGGCGCGGTCCATGGCGAAGGACGCGCCGTCGAACACCAGCTCATCCTGTCCGCCCACCATATTGGCGTAGACCACCGCGCAGTCGCCGACGCGCACGCACTCGCGCGCCACGCGCAGGCGATCGTCCTGCTTGCCGGTGTTGTAGGGCGACGCGTTGGGCACCAGCAGCACCTGGGCGCCGGCCTGGCGCGCGGCCGCCGGCGCGCGGTCGAACCACATGTCCTCGCAGATCACCACGCCGAAGGTGACGCCGGCGACCTCGAAGATCAGCGGCGCGCCGTCCGCCTTGAAGTAGCGCTGCTCGTCGAATACCGAATAATTGGGCAGCTCGCGCTTGCGGTAGGTGCCCAGCGTCTCGCCTTCGAGGAACACGCTGGCGGCGTTGTACAGCGACCGCCCTTCGCCGTCGACGTGGCCGACCACCACCCGCAGGCCCTTGAATTGCGCCAGTTCGCGGCGCAGGCCATCCAGTTCCCGCAGTTGCGCCTGCACGAATTGCGGCCGCAACAGCAAGTCCTCGGGCGGGTAGCCGGTCAGCACCAGTTCCGGCGTCAGCAGGATGTCAGCGCCCTGCCCGTGCGCCTGGCGGGCCGCCGCCAGCACGCGTTGGACGTTGCCGGACAGGTCTCCGACACAAGCGTTGATTTGCGCGATAGCGACTCGGGCTGTGCTCATTGCGGGGGATGCGGGAGGCTGAAAAGGAGGGATGAAATTATCGCATGCCGCGTTCGCGGGCGGGTTCTATAATCCCCCCCACTATGGCAAACACCCCCGCAAACACCTCGTCTCCCGCCCAGGACCAGTTCGCCAACAAGGCCCAGGCCTGGTCCGCCCGCTTCTCCGAGCCGGTTTCCGATCTCGTCAAGCGCTATACCGCCTCGGTGGATTTCGACAAGCGCCTGGCACGCCACGACATCCAGGGTTCGCTGGCCCACGCCGACATGCTGGCGGCCCAGGGCATCATTTCCGCCCAGGACCTGGCCGACATCCAGCGCGGCATGGCGCAAATCCTGTCCGAAATCGAGGCCGGCGGCTTCCAGTGGCTGCTCGACCTCGAAGACGTCCACCTGAACATCGAAAAGCGCCTGGTGGAGCTGGTCGGCGACGCCGGCAAGCGCCTGCATACCGGCCGTTCGCGCAACGACCAGGTGGCCACCGACATCCGCCTGTGGCTGCGCGGCGAAATCGACATCCTGCTCGACCTGCTGCGCCAGTTGCGCCATGCCCTGGCCGGGGTGGCCCTGGAAAACGCCGGCACCATCATGCCCGGCTTCACTCATCTGCAGGTCGCCCAGCCGGTGACCTTCGGCCACCACCTGCTGGCCTACGCCGAAATGTTCGGCCGCGACGCCGAGCGCCTGGCCGACTGCCGCCGCCGCGTCAACCGCCTGCCGCTGGGCGCGGCCGCCCTGGCCGGCACCAGCTATCCCATCGATCGCGAGCGCGTCGCGCGCACCCTGGGCTTCGACGGCGTCTGCCGCAATTCGCTGGACGCCGTGTCGGACCGCGATTTCGCCATCGAGTTCTGCGCCGCCGCCGCGCTGGTGATGACCCACGTGTCGCGCTTCTCGGAAGAGCTGGTGCTGTGGATGAGCCCGCGCGTCGGCTTCATCGACCTGGCCGACCGCTTCTGCACCGGCAGCTCCATCATGCCGCAGAAGAAGAACCCGGACGTGCCGGAACTGGCGCGGGGCAAGACCGGCCGCGTCAACGGCCACCTGGTCGCCCTGCTCACGCTGATGAAGGGCCAGCCCCTGGCGTACAACAAGGACAACCAGGAAGACAAGGAAGGCTTGTTCGACACGGCGGACACGCTGCGCGACACGCTGACCATCTTCGCGGACATGGCCGGCGGCATCAAGGTCAAGGCCGACAACATGCGCGCCGCGGCGCTGCAGGGTTTCGCCACGGCCACCGACCTGGCCGACTACCTGGTCAAGCGCGGCCTGCCCTTCCGCGACGCCCATGAAGTGGTGGCGCACGCGGTGCGCGACTGCGAACAGCGCGGCTGCGACCTGGCCGACCTGACCCTGGCCGAACTGCAGGCCTACAACGCCGCCATCGGCGAGGACATCCACCAGGTGTTGACGCTGGAAGGCTCCGTGGCCGCCCGCGACCACGTCGGCGGCACCGCGCCGGCGCGCGTGCGCGAGGAAGCGCAGCGCGTGCTGGACGAGACGAAGCCGGCCTGATTCCCGGATTTCACCTCGGGGCCATGAACAAAGGCACGCTGACGCGTGCCTTTGTTTTTGCGGGCTCGGTACGGTGCACGCTCCGCAAGGAAACAGGCCGCGGGTGGCGCCAGCATGCGGACGCAGCGCGGTCCGGAAACCTTATGCCGCGGCCTGCTGCTCGGCCAGCAGCCGTTTCTCCGCCGCCTGCTTCTGCGCCGCCAGCACGCTTTCCTCGTCCAGCGATTCGAACACGGCGATGGACTCGACGTGGCCCGTATGCGGGAACATATTGATGACGCCCGCGCTGCGCAGCACGTAGCCGCCTTCATGCACCATGATCGCCGCGTCGCGCGCCAGGGTGGCCGGATTACAGGACACGTAGACGATGCGGCGCGGCCGCTCCTGCGGCGTTAGCAGCGCCAGGGCTTGCGCCACCGCCTGCGCGCCCTCGCGCGGCGGATCGATGAGCATGCGGTCGAAATAGCCCAGGCCGCGCAGCCACTTCACGTCCACCTCGAACAGGTTGAGCGTGGAGAAACTCGTCGTCGCGCCCAGGCCATGGCGCCGCGCCGCTTCCATCGCGCGGTCGGTCAGCGCCTTGCTGCCCTCCACGCCCACCGCCTCGCGCGCCAGCGTCGCCAGCGGCAGCGTGAAATTGCCCAGGCCGCAGAACAGGTCCGCCACGCGATCGGTCGGCTGGACCTCCAGCAGCGTCAAGGCGCGCGAGATCAGGGCCCGGTTGATGGCGTGGTTGACCTGCGTGAAGTCGGTGGGCTTGAACGGCATGCGCAGCCCGAACTCCGGCAGCGAATACGCCAGGGCCTCGGCGTGCTCGCGCTCCAGCGGATGACAGGTGTCCGGCCCCTTGGGCTGCAGCCACCATTGCACGCCATGGTGCGCGGCGAACGCGCGCAGGATGGCGATGTCGTCGTCGGTCAGCGGCTCCAGGTGGCGCAGCACCAGCACGGTGGCCACGTCGCCCACGGCGACCTCGATCTGCGGCATGTGGTCGGGCTGCGACATGCCGGCGATCATGGCGCGCAGCGGCATCAGCAAGGCGGCCACGTGCGGCGGCAGCACATGGCACTCGCGCATGTCGGCCACGTAGCTGCTCTTGCGCTCGTGGAAACCGACCAGGACGCCGCCCTTCTTGAGCACCAGGCGCACCGACAGGCGGGCGCGGAAACGGTAGCCCCAGGTGGGGCCGTGCAGCGGCGGCAGCACGCGCGCGGGGCGCAGCTTGCCGACGTGCCAGAACGTGTCCTCCAGCGAGCGCTGCTTGATGGCCACCTGGGCCGAGGGCTCCAGATGCTGCATGGCGCAGCCGCCGCAGACGCCGAAATGCGGGCAGCGCGGCGCGACGCGCTGCGACGACGGCCGCAGCACGTCGACGGTGCGCGCGATTTCGTAGGACGGCTTGCGGCGCACGGTTTCCACGGTGACCTGTTCGCCGGGCAAGGCGCCTTCGACGAACACGACCTTGCCGTCGCGGCGGGCGATCCCCCGGGCTTCCAGATCCAGGGATTCGATATCGAGAACTTCGGCCATTAATTAAGCATCCAGATGACATTTCAAAGCAGGCCGAATTATAGGGTGGGACGGAAGCCGAAAAGACAACGCCCGCCGGTGAAGGCGGGCGTTGGCCCCTTGGGAGCTGGCGGACTCGGGTCCGCTCGGAAATCGTCAGAAAGTGCGCTGGATGGAAGCCAGCAGGCCCAGGCGGCCCGCGGGGTGGCCGTACTTGGTGTTGTACCAATTGTCCTTGGAGGCGCCGACCGCGGCCAGGCCGAAGACCCAGCCCTTGATGTCCTTGGTCACGCCCAGCTTGTAGTCGACGTAGTGGCTCAACTCGTCGCCATCGGTGTCGGTCGAATTCTTCAGCTTCTGGAAGCCGACGTGGCCCACCAGGCCCCAGCCGTCGCCCAGGTCGAAGTTGGCCGAGGCATCCAGGTACCAGGTGCCCTTGGAGTTCGGCGTGCTGAAGAAGTCGCCGGGGGTATAGGAATACTTCAGCGAGTAGTTGGCGTAGCTGCCGCCGATATAGAGATCCGTGTTGTTGTAGTTGCCGCCCTTGGGGGAACTGGACCCCGGGTAGTAGTAGTGCAGCACGCCGACGTCGAGGCCGAAACCATGGCCGACGTCGCCCTTCCAGCCGCCGTAGAAATCCATTTCCAGGTTGCCGTCCGTATAAACGGAGCTGGACACGTTGGAGTTCCAGTTGCCCAGGTAGAAGCCCGACGAGTGCGTCAGGTCCAGGCCCAACTGCGCGGCCGGGCGGAAGTCCGTCTGCGAATAGCCGCGAAAACGGTAGTCGTTGGTCACCGTGGCATTGCCGCTCAGGGAAAAGCCGGCCCCCAGGTCGGTGGCGTCCGCGGCATCGGCCGTGCCGGCGGTCAGGCAGGAAGCCAGGGCAAAGGGTACAGCGAGCAGCGTCTTCTTCATGGTTCGGATCCTGGTGAGAGAACAAGTTGAGACTTGGAAACGGCGGCGGCGCGGGCCCCCATCCGTCGTGCTTGGAAACTGCCGTACAAGCCAGCGAGGTCCTCTGCGGCGGTCTCCCCTCCTCCAGAAGACGCCGGACCGGACTGGCCCTACTTTCCTGAAAGCACGATCCATGCCAACTTTTTCACTTGGTTAAGAATCTGACCAAATCATTCAATACGCACCACATTGGTGCCATTTAGTGTGCATCGACGAATTTTTTTCGCACGAAAATGAAAAAATGCCCCCACGCCGCGCGGCTGCACCGCTTGCTGCCCCCCGAGGGGGCGCTTTTCATCTTGGGGCGGCCCGGCGATGAAAAATGCCCGGTCCGGCAAGCCGGATCGGGCATTTCGCGGTGCAGGCGCCGCGTCCCGGGATCTGCGAACTTCCGGGACGCGGCGTGGGAAGCCGCCCTGCCGCCGCCGGCCGGAGGGTTACCCCCCGGCCGGCATGGCGGCGTCAGGCGTGGTGTTGCGGGACGATCAACCCGCCGGCTTGTCGGCCGGCGCCGGGGCGCCCGCGGGCGGGGGCGGCGGACGGTGGCCGGCGGGACCGCGGTGCTCCTTGCGGTCCGCCTCCCAACGCGCCTGGCGCTGCTTGACGAACTGGGTCACCTGCCCGCGCTGGGTGTCGTTCAGGCTATCCCAGACGGCCAGCCACTTCTGCTTGACCTGGTCGACCTGGCCCTGGAACTGCTGGCGGCTCTGGTTTTCCTGGTCCATCAGGGCGTGCGGGTCCAGCTTGCCGGCCTTGATCTGCTCGTCGAGCAACTGGTGGCGGCTGCGGCCGGCCTCGTGCATGGACTTGCCCAGGTCGCGCTGGGCATCCTGCGCCGTCTTGAACAGGCCTTGCTGGTCGGCGTTCAGCTTGAGCTGGTCGACTTCCTGCTTGCCGATGGGGCCCAGGCCGGGGATCCAGAGGGAGTCGCGCATGCCCTCCCAGCGGCGGTGTTCGCCGGGACCGGCGTGCGGGCCCTTGCCGGCGGGACCGCCGTGCGGCGCCGTGGCCGCGGGCGCGGCGGCGGGCGCATCAGTGGCGGCGGCGGCCAGGGCCGTGCCGGACAGGGCGCCGGCGGCGAGGGTCAGCGACAGGCCGGCGATGATAGGACGAAGTGCGAATCGGGACATCTTGGTCTCCTGTGGAGTGGGAACGCGAGACCATTGTCTGTCCTGGCGGATTACGAGTTGGTTTCTTATCCGAGGATGATTATTTCAGTCGGTTGCGAAATTGGGGGTTTTCGCCCGGATTTCGCAATCCCTCCTCAATTCGCGTCCCAGGCGGCCAGGTATTCGCGCCAATGCGGCGCCGGATTGTTGGCCAGCGACTCGCGCACCAGCGCGATTTCCTCGTCGTAGGAAACCCGGTCCAGCTCGCCGCGCAGGAAGCGCCAGCGGCAATAGACCAGCCAGGTGTTGACGACGTCGGTTTCGCAATAGGCGCGCACCTCGTCGGCGCGCCCCTGGCACCACGATTCCCACACCTTGCCGCCGTCCATGCCCAGCTTGCCGGGGAAGCCGCACAGCTTGGCCAACTGGTCCAGCGGCGCGTTGGCGCGGCCGTTGTACTTGGCCAGCACGTCCATCAGGTCGACGTGGCGGGTGTGGTAGCGGCCGATGTAGTTGTTGAACTTGAACTCGCGGTCGTCCTCGCCCATGTCCCAGTAGCGCGGCGCCGGGACGCCATGGATCAGGCTGCGATAGTGCAGCACGGGCAGGTCGAAACCCGAGCCGTTCCAGCTCACCAGCTTGGGCGTGTAGCGCTCTATGGTCTTGAAGAACTGCGCCAGCAGGGCCGGCTCCCCATCGTCGGGATTGCCCAGCGTGCGCACGCGAAAGCCCTGCTCGTCGCGGAAGACGCAGCCGATCACCGCGACCTGGTGCAGGTGCAGCGGCAGGAAATCGCCGCCGGTGGCCTCGCGGCGCGCGGCGAAGGCGCGCTCCGCCACCCCCAGGTCCGGCACCTCCGGCCCCCAGCCGTTGAGCCGCCGCAGACCCTGCACGTCCGGCAGGGTCTCCAGGTCGAAGACCAGGGTCGGCGTCATCGCGGCGGCAGGTACTGCAAGGGATCGACCGGCGTGCCCTGGCGGCGGATCTCGAAGTGCAGGCGCGGCGAAGCGGCGTCGGTCTGGCCGATCTCCGCCACCTTGGCGCCGCGCTTGACCTCCTGGCCGGTCTTCACCAGCAAGGCGCGGTTGTGGGCGTAGGCGGTGATGAAGCCGTTGTTGTGGTTGATGATGATCAGGTTGCCCAGGCCGCGCACGCCGTTGCCGCTGTACATGACCTTGCCGTCGGCGGCCGCCGTGACGGGATCGCCGGCGTTGCCGCCGATATCGATGCCCTTGGTGTTGGCGTTGAAGGTCTGGATCAACTGGCCGCTGGCGGGCCAGGCCCAGTTGATGATGCTGGCGTCGGCCGCGCGCGAGGGCTTGGGCGTCTCGGGCACCGAGGGCGGCGGCTGCGTCGCCGGGGTGGTGGCGGGCGGCGCCGCCGGCGTGGCCGGTTGCGGCTGCTCGCCCGGCGGCGGCAGCGGCGTGGGCTCCGTGCTCTGCTCCGAAGGCTTGAGGACCGGGCGCGACCCGACGGGAGCGGCGGCGGCCCCGGCCGTCGGCGCGGACAGCTTGAGCACCTGGCCGACGGACAGGACGTTGGAGTCGCTCATGCCGTTCCAGTGCTTGAGGGTGTCCACGTCGACGCCGTTGGCGCGCGCGATCTTGTACAGCGTATCGCCGGGCTTGACGACATAGGTGCCGCCGGGCGCGCCGCTGGCCGCCGGCGTGGGCGGCGCATTGGTCAGGTCGACCACGGGCGCGCGCGGGCCGGTCGTGCAACCGGCAAGAACCACGCAGCCGCACAGGGCCGCGTAGATGACGCTGCGTTGCGCGCGCATGAAGGAAGCGCCCGCGAAATGACTGATTCCGGTCAGTGACAACTGCCCGTTGAGCATATGATTCTCCTGGTTGCTCAAGATTGTATGCCGGCCCTTAGCGGAACAAAACGCACCGCTTCCAATTCCGTTCGTTTCCACGCCGTCGCGCCGGTGCGCTCGACCAGCACCAGGCGCTGGCTGGACGTGCCCTCCGGTGCGATCAGGCGGCCGCCCGGCGCCAATTGATTCAAAAGCGCCTGCGGGATGGCGATGCCCGCGGCGGCCACAACGATAGCATCGAATGGCGCGGCGTTAGGCAGGCCCAGCATGCCGTCGCCATACGTTAGCCGCACCCGCGTATTCAGGCGCAGCGAGCGCAGGTGATCGCGCGCCAAATCAAAAAGCCCGCGTATCCGTTCAATGGCGAAAACGTCCCGCACGACGTGCGACAGCACGGCCGCCTGGTAGCCGCAGCCGGCGCCGACCTCCAGCACGCGGGTCGGCGCGCGCCCGTCGCAGACGGCGGCGATCATGCGCGCCACCACCCACGGCTGGGAAATGGTCTGCGAATGGCCGATCGGCAAGGCGGCGTCGTCGTAGGCGCGGCTGGCCAGGGCCTGGTCGACGAAGATGTGGCGCGGCACGGCCTCCATGGCGGCCAGCACGCGCTCGTCGCCGATGCCCTGGTCGCGCAGCCGCTGCACCATGGCCGAACGCAGGCGGGCGGAATTCAGGCCCAGGTTGCTGGCCGGGCTGCGCGCAACGGGCGCGGCCGCGGGCCGCTGCAACGTGGCCGACGAAATCCGCGTATTGCTGTTGGCGGGCGTCACGCCCTTGGGCGCCTGTCCGTGGCTGCCCGCGCCCGCGGCCGCGCGGCTGCGCGCCGGCCCCGGCTGGGCCGCCGGCGCCGCTTGCGGGTTCACCGGCTTGCGCATAACGGCTCCGCCCAGGTCCGCACCGGGTCGAGTTGCCCCTGGTGGGTGAGATCCAGGCGCAAGGGGGTGATGGAAACCTTGCCTTCGGCGACGGCGTGGAAATCGGTGCCCGGCGTCGCGTCGGCGGCGCCGCCGGCCGGGCCGATCCAGTAGACCGTATCGCCGTAGGGCGTGGCGGTGCGCACGACCGGCTCGGAGGGATGGCGCTTGCCCAGGCGGGTAACCGACCAGCCGGTCATGGCTTCCAGCGGGCGATTGGGGAAATTGACGTTCAGCAGCACCGGCGCGGCCAGCGGCCGGGCGATCTGGTGTTCGACCACCCGGCGCGCCATGGCGGCGGCCGCGTCCAGGTTCTCCCAGCCTTTTTCGGCCAGCGAGAAGGCGATGGCGGGAATGCCGAACAGATACCCCTCGGTCGCCGCGGCGACCGTGCCGGAGTACAGGGTGTCGTCACCCATGTTCGCGCCGTTGTTGATGCCGGACACCACGAGATCCGGACGCGCCGGCACCAGGCCGCCGGTCAGGGCGACGTGGACGCAGTCCGAGGGGGTGCCGTTGACGTACAGGAATCCGTTGGCCGCCTCGCGCACGGACAAGGGCCGGTTCAGCGTCAGGGAGTTCGACGCGCCGCTGTGGTTGACCTCCGGCGCCACCACCGTCAATTCGCCCAGCCCCCGCAACGCCTCGACCAGCGCCACCAGGCCGGGCGCCGTATAACCGTCGTCGTTGGATACGAGAATCCGCATTGTGCTTCCAAAAGAAAATAAAGCGCCGGAGCGCGTCGAATTGTACCCGCTGCGCACCCCGGACGCCGGCCCGCGATGCGACCGAGGGAGTAGAATCCGCGGCTGTCGCCCTTACGGAAACATACACATGGTGCAGGAACCGCATTCCTTCTTGTTCAGCCTGGGCCTGGTCCTCCTGGCTTATGTGATCGGGTCCATCCCTTTCGCGGTCGTGGTGAGCAAGCTGATGGGGCTGCAGGATCCGCGCAGCTATGGCTCCGGCAACCCGGGCGCGACCAACGTGCTGCGCTCCGGCAGCAAGACGGCGGCCGCGCTGACGCTGGTGGGCGACGCCGCCAAGGGCTGGTTCATGGTGTGGCTGGCCCAGCGGCTGGGCACGCCCTCGTTGTCCTGGAACGTGGTGGCCCTGGTGGCGCTGGCGGTCTTCCTGGGGCATCTGTTTCCGCTGTTCCTGCGGTTTCGCGGCGGCAAGGGCGTGGCGACCGCGCTGGGCGTGCTGCTGGCGATAGAACCGCTGCTGGCCCTGGCCACCGTCCTCACCTGGCTGATCGTGGCCGTGTTCTTCCGCTATTCGTCGCTGGCCGCCCTGGCCGCGGCGGTCTTCGCGCCCTTCTACTACATCTTCGGCAGCGGCCTGGCCTGGTATGCGCAGGCGCCCCTGAGCGTGGCCATCATCATCATCGTGCTGCTGCTGATCGTGCGGCACCGCGCCAACATCACGCGGCTGCTGAACGGCACCGAATCGCGCATCGGCGAGAAGAAGAAGGCGACCTAGCAGGCCGACACGTCCGCCAGGTCCCAGCGCGGGCGCACCGTGAAGGCATGTTCGTCGCGCCGCAGCGTGACCAGCCCCGCCTTGACGCGCTCGGCGGCGGCGAAGGCGATCATCGCGCCGTTGTCGGTGCATAGTTCCAAGGGCGGGAAATAGGCCCGCGCCTTCAGGCGCGGCAGGGATTGCGCCAGCCGCGCGCGCAGGCGCTTGTTCGCCCCCACCCCGCCGGCCACCACCAGCCGCTTCAGGCCGGTCTGCTTCAGGGCCTTTTCCGCCTTGGCCGCCAGCACGTCGACGATGGCGGCCTGCGTCGCCGCCGCGAGATCGGCGCGCGCCTGCTCGTCCAGCGCGCCGCCGTCCTTTTCGGCGGCCTTGACCCGCGTCAGCACCGCCGTCTTCAGGCCGCTGAAGCTGAAATCCAGGTCGCCGCTGTGCAGCATGGGACGCGGCAGCTCGAAGCGGCCGGCGTCGCCCCGTTCGGCCATCGCCGCCAGGGCCGGACCGCCTGGGTAGCCCAGGCCCAGCAGCTTGGCCGACTTGTCGAAGGCCTCGCCCGCGGCGTCGTCCAGCGTCTCGCCCAGCAGTTCGTAGCGGCCGACGCCGTCGACCCGCATCAACTGCGTGTGGCCGCCGGACACCAGCAGGGCCACGAAGGGAAACTCGGGGCGCGGGTCGGCCAGCAGCGGCGACAGCAGATGGCCTTCCAGGTGATGGATGGGGATGGCGGGCAGGTCGCGCGCCCAGGCGAAGGCCTGGGCCACGCTGGCGCCGACCAGCAGCGCGCCGGCCAGGCCGGGGCCGGCGGTGTAGGCCACGGCGTCGACGTCGGCCACGCCCAGCCCGGCGTCGGCCAGGGCCTTGCGGGTCAGCGGCAGCACGCGCCGCACGTGGTCGCGCGACGCCAGTTCCGGCACCACGCCGCCATACTCCCGGTGCATGGCGATCTGGGTGTGCAGGGCGTGCGCGAGCAGGCCGCGCGCGGTGTCGACCACCGCCACGCCGGTCTCGTCGCAGGAGCTTTCGAAGCCGAGAATGATCATGATGCGCCGGAGTTTACCTTGCGGCGGCGGGGGAAAGGCCGGGCCGGCCGGGAAGCGGGGCGATACGATACGCACGTTGCCTATCGCCGGGAATATCCGTACCATCGCGCCCGGCCCCAGGGATGGCGTAACCACAGACGGAGAGAAGATGCTGGAAAGACTGTTTCACTTGCGCGCGCACGGCAGCGACGCGCGGACCGAAGCCGTGGCCGGCCTGACAAGCTTCCTGACGATGTCCTACATCATCTTCGTCAACCCGACCATCCTGTCGAGCACCGGCATGGACCGCGACGCGGTCTTCGTCGCCACCTGCCTCGCCGCGGCCCTGGGCACGCTGGTCATGGCGCTGCTGGCGAACTGGCCCATCGGCCTGGCGCCGGGCATGGGCCTGAACGCCTTCTTCGCCTTCACCGTGGTCAAGACCATGGGATTCAGTTGGCAGCAGGCCCTGGGCGCCGTGTTCATCTCGGGCATCATCTTCCTGCTGCTGACGGTCACCGGCATACGCGCCTGGCTGGTGCGGGGCATTCCCAACTCGCTGCGCAGCGCCATCGCCGCCGGCATCGGGCTGTTCCTGGCCATCATCGCCCTGTCGAATTCCGGCATCGTGGTCGCCCACCCGGACACCAAGGTGACGCTGGGCAACCTGCACGCCCCCGGCCCGCTGTTCGCCATCCTCGGCTTCTTCATCATCGCCACGCTGGACGCGCTGCGGGTGCGCGGCGCGATCCTGATCGGCATCCTGGCGGTGACCGTGCTGTCCATGCTGCTGGGCCTGAACCAGTTCAAGGGCATCTTCTCCGCCCCGCCCAGCCTGGCGCCCACCCTGCTGCAACTGGACATCCGCGGCGCCCTGCACGGCGGCCTGTTCCACGTCATCCTGGTGTTCGTGCTGGTCGAGGTCTTCGACGCCACCGGCACCCTGATCGGCGTCGCCAAGCGCGCCGGCCTGGTCCCGGAAGGCAAGCCCAACCGGCTCGGCCAGGCGCTGTTCGCCGACAGCGCGGCCATCGTCGCCGGCTCCATGCTGGGCACCAGCAGCACCACCGCCTTCGTGGAAAGCGCCTCCGGCGTGCAGGCCGGCGGCCGTACCGGCATGACGGCCCTGGTGATCGCCCTGCTGTTCCTGGCGGCGCTGTTCATTTCGCCGCTGGCCGGCTCGGTGCCGCCCTACGCCACCGCCCCCGCCCTGCTCTACGTGGCGGGCCTGATGATGCGCGAACTGATCGAGGTCAACTGGAACGACGTCGCCGAAGCCACCCCGGCGGCCCTGACCGCCCTGGTCATGCCCTTCACCTACTCCATCGCCAACGGCCTGGCCTTCGGCTTCATCAGCTACGTGGTCCTGAAGACGCTGACCGGCCGGGCGCGGGAGATCCACGCGGCGACCTGGCTGGTGGCCGCGCTGTTCGTCGTGCGGTTCGCGTTTTTTCCGGCGTAGCGTTCTTCCCGGCGTCGCGTTCATCGCCGGCCGACGGCGCCGGACTCGACGCGGATAGGGTCGTTCCCGGGGACGGATCGCGGGGGCGCCGGGAAAAATGGCGCAAGGCTTGCTAAAATAATCGGTTCGCCCCGTTTTTCCGCTTCGCCATGACCTACGCCGCCAAAGAGATTTTCAAGACCCTGCAGGGGGAAGGCGCCCAGGCCGGCCGCGCCGCGGTGTTCTGCCGCTTCGCCGGCTGCAACCTGTGGTCGGGCCGCGAAAGCGACCGGGCCGGCGCCGCCTGTACCTTCTGCGATACCGATTTCGTCGGCACCGACGGCCCCGGCGGCGGCAAGTTTTCCACCCCGCAGGCGCTGGCGCGGACCCTGGCCGCCACCTGGGGGCCGGAACGCGATCGGCGCTACGTCGTCTTCACGGGCGGCGAGCCCCTGCTGCAGCTCGATGCCGCCCTGCTGGACGCGGTCCACGCCGAAGGCTTCGAGGTGGCCATCGAAACCAATGGCACGCTGCTGCCGCCGCCCGGCATCGACTGGATCTGCGTCAGCCCCAAGGGCACGGCGCCGGTGGCGCTGCGGGCGGGCAACGAACTGAAGCTGGTCTATCCGCAACTGGACGCGCCGCCGGAATCCTTCGCCGGCCTGGACTTCGAACATTTTTTCCTGCAGCCCATGGACGGCCCGCAACGGGTCGCCAATACCGAGCGCGCCGTGCGCTACTGCACGCAGCATCCGCAATGGCGGCTCAGCCTGCAAACCCACAAGTACATAGGCATTCCATGATCACCGCCCCCCAGGCCCGGAGCCTGGCATGATTTCCGTCACCCGCAAGCTGGAGTTCGACGCCGGCCACCGCATTCCCGACCACCGCAGCCAGTGCCGCAATATGCACGGCCATCGCTACGTGCTGGAAATCACGCTGCAAGGCGACGTGGTCAACACGCCGGGCAGCTCCGACAACGGCATGCTGATGGATTTCTCCGACATCAAGGCCATCGCCAACAAGGAGCTGGTGGAGCGCTGGGATCACGCCTTTCTCGTCTATGCCGGCGACCGGGCGGTGCTGGATTTCCTGCAAAGCCTGCCCAATCACAAGACGGTGGTGCTGGACCGCATTCCGACCGTCGAAAACCTGGCGCGCATCGCCTTCGAGACGCTGGCGCCGCACTATCACAGCCATTACGGACTGGACCTGCGCCTGACGCGGGTGCGCCTGTACGAAACGCCCAATTGCTGGGCCGACTGCGACGGCTGAGCCGCGCCGCGCGTAGCGCTCAGGCGGCGGGCGTCGGCGCCGCCAGCACACGATCTTCGGCGACGACGAAAATCCGGCGGCCCGCGCGGCATTGCACCGGCCAGGTGCCGGTGAACGCGCCGAAGGCCGGCAATACGCCGTGATCCTCGTCCAGCACGAAGCAAGGCAGGCGCGCGCTATCCCGGCCGCGGCCGCGCAAGATATGGGACGGGTGCAGGTGGCCGGCCCACGCGTACCGTCCCACGGAAGCCGTACCCGGCGCCGGCGGATGGTGCCGGCAGTCGAAAGAACCCAGGCGATACGGCTCGTCCACCACCTCGAACCCCAGCTCCGCGGGCGGATCGCCGGCGCGGCTGTCATGGTTGCCGCGCACCAGCACGCACGCCAGGCGCGGATGCCGCTCGCGCCACGCCCGCAAGGCCGCCAGCGTGGCGGGCGCGCGCGCGGCCCGCGCATGCAGGAAATCCCCCAGCACCACGCAGCGCCGCACGGGCAGGACCGATAGCAAGGCGTCCAGCCTGGCCAGCGTCGCCGCGGTGGTGCCGGCCGGGACCGGCTGCCCCAGCGAACGGTAGGCGGCCGCCTTGCCGAAATGCGGATCGGCCAGCAGCAAGGCGCCGCGGTCCGGCCACCATAGCGCCCGCGCCGGCAGCAGGTAAACGCGCTCGCCGGCCACGTCGACCGCTGCCGCCCCTGCCCCGGCCTCCGCTTCGCCCGTCGTCTCACGCCTTGCGCCGGACATTGCGCTTCCTCCCCGCTTCGGCCACCGGCGGCGCGTCGGCCGCCTTCTCCAGGTCCGCCAGCATGCGCGCCACGCGCTCCGCCAGTTTCTCGGTCGACAGTTTCTCGCGCAGGCGCTCCACCATCAAGGGAAAGGACAGCGGCGTGGCGCGCGCCAGCGGCTGCCATTGCAGGCGGCTGGAGCGCATCCGCGCCAGCACCTGGCGCAGGCGCCGCAGCTCCAGCTCCTGCGCCAGGACCTCCCGTTCGGCCTGCGTCAGCAGCAGGTTGCGCGGGTCGTATTCACGAAAGACCTGGTAGAACAGGCTGGACGAGGCCTGCAGTTGCCGCGCGCTCTTGTGCGCGCCTGGAAAACCCTGGAACACCAGCCCGGACACCCGCGCGATCTCGCGGAAACGCCGCTGCGCCAGTTCGGCGGCGTTCAGGCTGGCCAGGACGTCCTCCAGCAAATCGCCCTCCTCCAGCAGTCCCGGCGCGGCCTCCGCGAACAACGCCGGCCAGTCCTGCGGCTCGGGGCACAGCAGTTCCAGTCCATAGTCGTTGACCGCCAGCGTGAAGGTCGCCGGCGCGCGCCGCGCCACCCGCCACGCGATGAGGCTGGCCACGCCCAGGTGGACGTGGCGGCCGCCGAAGGGATACAGGAACAGGTGCGAGCCCTCCCGCGAACGCAGCGTCTCCGCCAGCAGGACGCCGGGCCGCGGCAGCGCCGACCAGCGCGCCTGCAAGGCCAGCATGGGCTCGGCGCGGGCAAGCTCGGGGCTTTCATAGCGCCCCTGCGCCGCCAGCGCGAACTGTTCGACGACGGCGTCGGCCAGCTCGCTGGACAAGGGCATGCGGCCACCGTTCCAACGCGGCACGGCGGGCCGGCGGCCCTGGGCGCGGCGCACATAGGCCGTCATTTCATGCACGCGCACCAGCTCCAGCAGGCGGCCCGCGAAAAGAAAGCAGTCGCCCGGCCGCAGGCGGGCGATGAAGCCCTCCTCCACCGTCCCCAGCCGCGCGCCGCCGCCGCGGCCGGACCAGTAGCGCACCTGCATGGCCGCATCCGCGACGATGGTGCCGATGCTCATGCGATGCCGCCGCGCCAGGCGCGCGTCCGGCACGCGCCAGACGCCCGCGCCGTCGGGCGCGACGCGCCGGTAGTCCGGGTAGGCGCCCAGCGAACGGCCGCCGCTGGCGACGAAGTCCAGGGCCCATTGCCATTCATCGGGCGACAAATGCCGGTAGGCATGCGTGCGCCGCACTTCCGCGTAAAGGTCGTCCGGCCTGAAACCGCCGCCCAGCGCGATGGTCACCAGGTGCTGCACCAGCACGTCCAAGGGGCGGTCCGGCGGGTCGCGCGCTTCGATGCGGCCCGCCTCGGCGGCCGCGCGCGCCGCGCAGGCCTCGACGAGTTCCAGGCTGTGCGTCGGCACCAGGGTGACGCGCGAGGGCCGGCCCGGCGCATGCCCCGAACGGCCGGCGCGTTGAAGCAGGCGCGCCACGCCCTTGGGGGAGCCGATCTGCAGCACCCGTTCGACCGGCAGGAAATCCACGCCCAGGTCCAGGCTGGACGTGCAGACCACCGCCTTGAGCAGGCCGTCCTTCAGGCCCGCTTCCACCCACGCGCGCGTCTGGCTGTCCAGCGAGCCATGGTGCAGCGCCAGCACGCCGGCCCATTCCGGCCGCGCGTCCAGCAAGGCCTGGTACCAGAGTTCGGCCTGCGCGCGGGTGTTGACGAAGACCAGCGTCGTGGCGCTGGCCTCGATCTCGGCGCAGACCGCCGGCAGCATGGACATGCCGAGATGGCCGGCCCATGGGAAGCGCAAGGGATCCGGCGGCAGCAGGGTGTCGATGATCAATGCCTTGGGCAAGGCGCCGCGGACCAGAAGGCCCGGCGCATCGGCGCCGGCACGCGGCGGAAGGCGTGCGCCGGCATCGGCGCCGTCATGCCCGTCTTCGCCCAGCAGGACCGCCATCGCCTCGCGCGGGTTGCCCAGGGTGGCGGACAGGCCCCAGGTGCAGAGCCCGGGATTCCATCGCCGCAGGCGCGCCAGCGCCAGTTGCGCCTGCACGCCGCGCTTGTTGCCGAGCAGTTCGTGCCATTCGTCCACCACGACGGCGCGGACCCGGCCCAGTAGTTCATGCGCGTTGGAACGCGACAGCAGCAGGGACAGGCTTTCCGGCGTGGTCACCAGCGCCGTCGGCAGGGTGCGGTCCTGCGCGGCGCGGACCGTGCTGGGGGTGTCGCCGGTGCGCACGCCCACCGTCCAGGCGCAGCCGAAATCCGCCAATGGTCGCGCCAGGGCCTGCGCCGTATCGGCCGCCAGCGCGCGCATGGGCGTCAGCCAGAGGACAGTGAGGGGCGGCGGCTTGCTCGCGCCGCCCGGCGCATAGGCCGCCAGGGCGCCCAGCCACACCGCATACGTCTTGCCCGCGCCGGTGGTCGCATGCAGCAGCCCGCTCTCCCCGCGCGCCATGGCATCCCAGATTTCGCGCTGGAAATCGAAAGGCCGCCAACCTTGCCGCGCCATCCACGCCTCGTTGCGGGCGACAGGATCGTCCGGGGCTTGCGTGCGAGAACGGGCGGGCGTCATGACGGCAGCAGCTCCGCCAGGGTCTGCAAGGTATCGGCGTCGGCCACGCCCTTGTCCTGGCGCCAGCGCAGCATGCGCGGGAAGCGCACCGCGACGCCGCTCTTGTGGCGCGCGCTGCGCGAGATGCCCTCGAAGCCCAGCTCGAAGACCTGCGTCGGCGCCACGCTGCGCACCGGCCCGAACTTCTCTATCGTGGTCTTGCGCACGATGGCGTCGACCGCGCGGATCTCCTCGTCGCTCAAGCCCGAATACGCCTTGGCGAAGGGCACCAGCCGCCGCTCGGGCGCCTCCGGCGGTGCGTCCCACACGGCGAAGGTGTAGTCGGTGTAGAGGCTGGCGCGGCGTCCATGGCCACGTTGCGCGTAGATCAGGACGGCGTCGACGGAATAGGGATCGATCTTCCACTTCCACCAGATGCCCGTCTCGCGCGTGCGGCCGACGCCATAGGCGGCGCCGGCCGCCTTCAGCATCATGCCCTCCACGCCCAGTTCGCGCGACCGCGCCCGCTGCGCCTCCAAGGCCGCCCAGTCGTCGCCGTGCAGCAAGGGCGACAGGACCAGGGAGGACGACGGATGCGTCTCCCCGGCCCGCGCCCGCTCCTCCACCTGCGCGGCCAGCCGCTCCAGCGCCGCGCGGCGCGCGGCCTGGGGTTGGGTGCGCAGGTCCACGCCTTCCAGCTCCATCAGGTCGTAGGCCAGCAGCACCACCGGCACGTCGGCCAGCAGGCGCGCGCCGACGTTCTTGCGGCCGAGCCGCCGCTGCAACTGCGCGAAAGGCTGGACGCGGTCCTCGCGCCAGACCACGATTTCGCCGTCCAGCACCGTGCCGTCGGGCAACAGTTCCCCGAGCCGCAGCAGCTCCGGAAACCGCTCGCTGACCAGTTCCTCGCCGCGCGACCACACCCACGTCTGTCCCGCCCGCCGCACCACCTGCGCGCGGATGCCGTCCCATTTCCACTCCACCAGCCAATCGCCGGTCGGCCCGAGCAGGGACGGCAGGCGGTCGAGGGGGGCCGCCAGCGGATGGGCGAGGAAGAAGGGATAGGGCCGGCCGTCGGCCCGCGCCCGGGCATCGAAGGACACCGGCGCGAGCAGGTCCAAGTAGGCCTGCGGCGCCGGCCGCGCGCCGATGTCCGTATAGCCGATCAGGCGCTGCGCCATGTGCGCGGTTTCGATGCCGGCCACCGCCGCTAGCGCGCGCGTGAGCAGCAGCTTGGACACGCCGACCCGCATGCTGCCGGTAATCAGCTTGGCGCAGACGAAGCGCCCGTGCGCGTCCAGCCGCTCGAACAAGGCGGCCAGGCGTTCCAGCGCCTGCTCGGGCGGCAAGCCGCGCAGGGGCAGCAGGCGTTCCTCGACCCATTGCGCCAGGCCCGCGTCGTCGGGCTCGCCGGGCGCGGGCAGCAACAGGGACAGGGTCTCGGCCATGTCGCCGACGGCCTGGTAGCACTCCTCATACAGCCATTCCGTGATGCCGGCGGCCGTCATGATGTATTGCCGTAGCAGCTTCACCGGCACCAGTTGGCGGGGCTTGCCGCCGGCCAGGAAGTAGGCGGCCCAGGCCGCGTCCGCCGGCGGCGCCGCGCGGAAGTAGTCGCTCATGGCGGCCAGCTTGGCGTTGCTGGACGTGGTCGCGTCCAGGCGCGCATAAAGATCGGCGAAAGCCTTCATTGCCGGCCCTCCGGCCCGGGCGGCACGACCGGCGCGTTGCCGGTCTCCACCTCGGCGGCCTCCCCGCCCGTCCCCTCGTCGTCCTCGTCGCCATAGGCCGTCTCGAAGGCCTGGGCGGCGATGCCCAGTTCATTCAGCCAGCGCACCAGCACCGCCACCTGGCCGTGCGTGACGATCACGCGGCTGGCGCCGGACGCGCCGATGGCCGTTTGCAAGCCTGGCCAATCGGCATGGTCCGACAGCACGAAGCCGCGGTCCACGCCGCGGCGGCGGCGCGCGCCCCGCACCTGCATCCAGCCGCTGGCGAAGGCGTCCGCATGATCTCCGAATCGCCGCAGCCAGCCGGTGCCGCGCGCGGAAGGCGGCGCCAGGACCAGCGCCCGCCGCAAGGCAGTCGCCTCCACCTCGTCCGCCCGCGACACCGGGGGCAGCGCCACCCCGGCCGCGCGATAGCCGCGGTTGACATTCTCCACCGCCCCATGCGCGACGACCGGCCCGATCGACGTATCCAGTCCGCACAGGATGCGCTGCGCCTTGCCGAAGGCATAGCAATAGAGCACCGACGTGCGCCCGGCGGCGGCGTTGGCGGCCCACCAGGCATTGATCTGGCGGTACAGGTCCTGGCCCGGCTGCCACCGGTATATCGGCAGGCCGAAGGTGGACTCGGTGATGAACACCTCGCAAGGCACCGGCTCGAAGGGCGCGCAGGTGGGATCGTCCCCCAGCTTGTAGTCGCCGGACGCCACCCAGACCTCGCCGCGGTATTCCACCCGCACCTGGGCCGAACCGAGGACGTGTCCCGCCGGATGCAGGCTGACGCGCACGCCGTTATGCGTCACCGCCTCGCCGTAGGCGACGGCCTGCAAGTCGATGTCGCCCAGCCGCTGCCGCAGCACGGCCTCGCCCGCGCGCGCCGCCAGGTAATGCGCGCTGCCGGCGCGGGCGTGGTCGGAATGCGCGTGCGTGATCACGGCCCGGTCGACCGGCCGCCAGGGGTCGATATGGAAATCGCCCGGCGGGCAGTACAGGCCTTCGGGACGGGCGACGATCAAATCCATCGGATAAGCATCTCGCGTAATGGCGTAATGGCGTAATGGCATCAGGGGCGTGCGGGCACGGTGCCAGGCGGACATGCGGTCATCCGGCCGCGGCATCTCGGCACAGGATGCACGGCCCGCGCCCGCCGCAAGCAAATAACACGCCGCCACCGACCCGGCCCCGATATTGGAATGCAGAAATTTGGTAACCATTCAATTCGGAACCTACCCGGCGCTACCCGTTTCCTCCTATGAAAAGCCCGGGCACGAGGCTTGCGCACCAAACAAAAATTAAAGGGCCGGCGATATTCAAACCGAAATATTCGGCGTAGAAATTGTCCTGTCACCGCTTTTCCTTGCGCCGCAGCATGGCGCGTGGCGGTGGCCCGCAGCCGGCCTCCGTCATTTGGCTATACGTCCCCATCATTGCCGTCGCCCTGGAGCAGGTATCGTGTCGATGAAAATCTTGGCTGTAACGTCGGAAGCATTTCCCCTGGCGAAAACCGGGGGCCTCGGGGATGCCGTCAGCGGCATGGCGCGCGCCCTGCATGCCGCGCCCGGCGCCTCCATCCAGATCCTGATGCCCGCCTATCGCGGCGTGCTGGCCCAATTGCCCAATGCCCGCGAAATCGCGCGCTTCACCGCCCTGCCCGGCGGTCCCGCGCGCCTGTGGCGGGCGCCCTGCGCGGCCTTGGGCGGCGTGCCGGTGCTGCTGCTCCAGAACGACGCCCTGTACGACCGCGATCACCTCTACGTCGACCGCGACGGCCGCGAATACGCCGACAACCCGCTGCGCTTCGGCGCCCTGGCCCATGCCGCGACCCTGATCGCGGCCGGCCGCGCCGGCGTCGACCGGCCCGACATCGTGCACGCGCACGACTGGCATGCGGGCCTGGTGCCGCTGCTGCTGCGCGACGCCGGCCTGCACGACGTCAAGAGCGTGCTGACCATCCACAACATGGCTTTCCAGGGTCTCTACGACATGGAGTGGGCGGCCTCGCTGGGCGTGCCCGACAAGTACCTGACCTGGGACGGCGCCGAGTTCTGGGGCAAGCTCAGTTTCATGAAGGCGGGCCTGCGCTACGCCGACCGCATCACCACGGTCAGCTACACCTACGCCCGTGAAATTCTTACCGAGCGCTTTGGCTGCGGCTTGCAAGGCCTGCTTGCCTCGCGCCAGCATGAACTGCTGGCGGTCCCCAACGGCATCGACGCGCGCGAATGGGACCCCGCCACCGATCCGCACCTGGGCGTCTATCGCTACCACGCCGGCGACATGGCCAACAAGGCGCACAACAAGCGGGAGCTGCAACGCCGCTTCGGGCTGACCCTCGACGCCGACGCGCCCCTGCTGGTCATGGGCAGCCGCCTGACGCACCAGAAAATGGCCGACGTGGCGCTGCAGGCCGTGCAGCGCGCGCTGGACCATCATCCCGAACTGCAGGTCGCCGTGCTGGGCCAGGGCGAACGGCCGCTGGAACAGGAATTCCAGCGCCTGCCGCACCGCTACCCGGGCCGCTGCGGCGTGCGCGTCGGCTTCGACGAGGACGCGGCGCACAGGCTGCATGCCGGCGGCGACATGCTGCTGCACGGCAGCCGCTTCGAGCCCTTCGGCCTGACGCCGCTCTACGCCATGCGCTACGGCACCATCCCCATCGGCTCGCGGGTCGGCGGCATGGCCGACACCATCGTCGACCTGGGCGCCGGTTCCGGCCGCGACGCCATGCGCGCCGCCACCGGCATCCTGTTCGACGGCGAAACCGTCGACGCCATGGCCGCCGCCATCACCCGCGCGCTGGGCCTCTATCGCCGCCCCGAGATCTGGCGCGCCATGCAGCACAAGGCGATGGCCGCCGATTTCAGTTGGGAACGCGCGGCGCCGCTCTATATGACGCTATACCGCTCCATCCAGCCCGACCGCGTCGCCGCCGAAAGCCTGGCGCCCGCCGAGGTCACCGCGGTCGGCCGCCCCAGCCTGCTCGACCAGGTCAGCGCCGCCGCGCGGCCGCTGAAGGCATTGACTGTCGCGCAACCGGCGCCGCTGGCCGCCGGCGCGGGAGACTGATGCCGCGGACCGCCCCGCCCATACCTTCAACTCTTCCAACGCCGACGTCGAACTAGGCCTGCTCATGCGTATTTACTATGTCCATCCCTTGCACGTTGGCTCCCTCTCCGGAGACAGCCTCAGCCACTGGCAGGCGCGTTGCGCGCGCGTCGCGTCGCTGGGCTTCGACACCTTGATGACGGCGCCCCTCTGGACGCCCGACCCCGCCGGCAATCCCTACGTCCCCGCCGATCCCGACCGCCTCCATCCCGCCCTGGGCGAGATGGACCTGGCGGCCGCCATGACCACGCTGTCCCGCCTGTGCGGCCAGCATGGACTGGCGCTGATGATCGACCTGCCGCTGGACAAGGTCGCCATGGGCGGCGCCGCCGCGCAAGCCCACCCCCATTGGTACGAGGACGACGGCGACGAAGCCGCGCGCGATCCGCGCCGCCCCTGGGAAGACCGCCATGCCCTGGCGCTGCGCCGCGACCAGGGCCGCGCGCCCGCCGGCTTCGTCGACCACTGGGTCGAGCGCCTGGGGCTGTGGGTGGAGAACGGCGTGGCGGGCTTCCGCTGCGAAGGCCTGGCGCACCTGGCGCCGGCGGACTGGCGCGACCTGATCCAGGGCGTGCGCGCCGTCCGGCAGGATTGCCGCTGGCTGGCCTGGACCCCCGGGGTGGCGCCCTGGGACCTGGCGCCGCTGGCCGGCGTCGGCTTCGATGCCGTTTTTTCGTCCTTCCCCTGGTGGGACTACCGCGCCGAATGGCTGCTGGAAGAAACCGACCGCCTGCGCGCCATCGCCCCGGTGATCGCGCCCGTGGAAGCGCCCTACGCGAAGCGGGTGGCGTCCTGGCGCAACGATCCGGCCGACCGCTATCGCAACGCCGCGCGCGCGGTCTGGACCGCCGCCGTGATCGGCGACGGCCTGCTGGTGCCCATGGGCTTCGAGGACGCCGCCACCCATACGCTGGAACGCGACGGCAGCGGCGTGCGCGAGAACCCGCAGGGCGACCCCGGCCTGCACATCGACATCGGCCGCGCCAACCAGTGGCTGACGCGCACCGCGTCCGCGCGCGGCCCGCTGCACAGCCTGCAAGGCCCGCATACCGGCGTCACCGCGCTGTTTCGCGGCGACGGGGCGGCGACGGCCCCCGCGGGCAACGGCCGCAACAAGAGCAGCGGCCGGCTGGTCGTGCTCAATCCCAACGACGACCAGGCCGCCTCGCCGGACTGGGACGCCATCCGCGCGCGCCTGCCCGAAGGCTACAGCCGCCTGGACCAGTGGGACGCCGACCGCCCGGCGCAGGACCTGCCGCCCACGCTGGCGCCGGGCGACATGCTGCGGCTGGGCGCCAGCCGCCTGCCGCCGGTCACCGTGCCCGGCTCCGACGACGCGCGCCTGGCGGTGACCGCGGCGATGCGCCAGCCGCGCCTGGCCATCGAGCAGGTGGCGCCGGCGGTCGACGGCGGCGCCTTCCCGATCAAGCGGGTGCTGGGCCAGACCATCACGGTCGAGGCCGACGTTTTCTCCGACGGCCACGAATACATCGCCGTGGCGCTGCTGTGGCGCGCCGCGGACGAAAAGGAATGGCAGCGCGTGCCCATGACGCTGCGCGAGAACGACCGCTGGACGGCCAGCTTCGCGCCCGCGCGCATCGGCCGCCATTACTACGCCGTGCAGGGCTGGGACGACATCTGGACCACCTTCCGCAGCGGCTTCGAGAAGAAATACCGCGCGGGGGTCGACATCGCGCTGGAGACCGCCGAAGGCCGCATCCTGGTGCAAGAAGCGCTGGACCGCCTGCCCGACACCGACAAGGAAAGCGAGGCGGTGCTGCGCCAGGTGCTGGACACCCTGGGCGCCGCGCCGGCCGACAAGCCGCGCCGCGGCCGCAAGAAGGCCGCCGACGAGGACGCGCCGCCGCGCTTCCCGCCGCCCACGCCGGACCAGGTCGCCGCCCTGCTGGATCCCGCCACGGCGCGCGCGATGCACCGCGCCGACGAACGGCGTTTCGAAACCACCTCCGCCGAATATCCGGTCACCGTGGACCGGCCGGCGGCGGTCTTCTCCAGTTGGTACGAGATCTTCCCCCGTTCGCAGAGCGGCGACCCGCGCCGCCACGGCACCTTCGACGACGTCATCGCCGCGCTGCCGCGGATACGCGCGATGGGTTTCGACACGCTGTACTTCCCGCCCATCCATCCCATCGGCGCGCGCAACCGCAAGGGGCGCAACAACAGCCTGCAAGCCGGTCCGGACGATCCCGGCAGCCCGTATGCCATCGGCGCGGCCGAAGGCGGCCACGATGCCGTGCATCCGGAACTGGGCACGCTGGAGGATTTCCGCCGCCTGGTCGCGGCCGCGCGCGCGCATGGCCTGGAACTGGCGCTGGATTTCGCCATCCAGTGCTCGCCCGACCATCCCTGGCTGAAAGCGCATCCGGAATGGTTCGACTGGCGCCCCGACGGCTCGCTGAAGTACGCCGAGAACCCGCCGAAGAAATACGAGGACATCGTCAACGTCGACTTCTACGGCATCAAGCCCGGGGCCTCGCGCCAGGCGCCGCTGTGGCGCGCGCTGCGCGACGTGGTCCTGTTCTGGGTCACCCAGGGCGTGCGGGTCTTCCGCGTCGACAACCCGCACACCAAGCCCCTGCCCTTCTGGCAATGGATGATAGGCGACGTGCAGGGCCGCCACCCCGACGTGCTGTTCCTCTCGGAAGCCTTCACCCGGCCCAAGATGATGTACCGCCTGGCCAAGGTCGGCTTCACCCAGTCCTATACGTATTTCACCTGGCGCGAGACCAAGCAGGAATTCACCGAGTACCTGACCGAGCTGACGCAGGGACCGCCCGCGGATTTCTTCCGCCCGCATTTCTTCGTCAACACGCCGGACATCAATCCGCGCTTCCTCCAGCAGTCCGGACGCGGCGGCTTCCTGATCCGCGCGGCGCTGGCGGCGACGCTGTCCGGCCTCTGGGGCGTCTACAACGGCTTCGAACTGTGCGAGGCGGCGGCGGTGCCCGGCAAGGAGGAGTATCTCGATTCCGAGAAATACGAGATCCGCGCCTGGGACCACGAACGTCCCGGCAACATCGTGCGCGAGATCACCCGCCTGAACGCCATCCGCCGCGCCAACGCGGCGCTGCATACGCACCTGGGCCTGCGCTGGCACACCGCCTGGGACGACCAGGTGCTGTTCTTCTCCAAGTCCACGCCGCAGCGCGACAACGTCGTGCTGGTCGCCATCAGCCTGGACCCGCATCGCCCGCGCGACGTCGCGCTGGAGATCCCCATGTGGGAATTCGGCCTGCCGGACGACGGTCCCTTGCAGGCGGAAGACCTGATCGACGGCAACCGCATGGTATGGCGCGGCAAGCAGCAGGGCGTGCATCTGAACCCCGACCAGCCCTACCGCGTCTGGCGCGTGACGCCTGCGTGAGTTTCCGTCCGGGCCGGGCCCTGGGGCCGGCAAACCCATAAAAGGATATCGGTATGTCAGATAACCGCGTGAACAGCCCGAATCGCGACGATCCGCTCTGGTACAAGGACGCCGTCATCTACCAGTTGCACGTCAAGTCCTTCTTCGACGCCAACAACGACGGCGTCGGCGATTTCGCCGGGCTGATCGAGAAACTGGACTACATCGCGTCGCTGGGCGTGAACACCATCTGGCTGTTGCCCTTCTACCCGTCGCCGCGCCGCGACGACGGCTACGACATCGCCGAGTACCGGGGCGTGCACCCCGACTACGGCACCCTGGCCGACGTGCGCAAGTTCATCCGGGCGGCGCATGCGCGCGGCCTGCGCGTGATCACCGAGCTGGTGGTCAACCACACCTCGGACCAGCACCCCTGGTTCCAGCGCGCCCGCGCCGCCAAGCCCGGTTCGGCGGCGCGCAACTACTACGTCTGGTCGGACAACGACCAGGCCTACGCCGGCACGCGCATCATTTTCCTCGACACCGAGAAGTCCAACTGGACCTGGGATCCGGTCGCCGGCGCCTATTTCTGGCACCGTTTCTATTCGCACCAGCCCGACCTGAACTTCGACAATCCGCAGGTGCTGAAGGAAGTCATCGCCGTCATGCGCTACTGGCTGGACCTGGGCGTGGACGGCCTGCGGCTGGACGCCGTGCCCTACCTGGTCGAACGCGAGGGCACCAACAACGAGAACCTGCCGGAAACCCACGCGGTGCTGAAGAAGATCCGCGCGCAACTGGACGCCGAGTACCCCGGCCGCATGCTGCTGGCGGAGGCCAACCAGTGGCCCGAGGACGCGCAGGAATACTTCGGCCAGGGCGACGAATGCCACATGTCCTTCCACTTCCCGCTGATGCCGCGCATGTACATGGCCATCGCGCGGGAAGACCGCTTTCCCATCACCGACATCATGCGGCAGACGCCGGACATCCCGGACATCTGCCAGTGGGCCATCTTCCTGCGCAACCATGACGAGCTGACGCTGGAGATGGTCACCAGCAACGAACGCGACTACCTGTGGGACACCTACGCGGCCGATCGCCGGGCCCGCATCAACCTGGGCATCCGCCGCCGCCTGGCGCCCCTGATGGAGCGCGACCGCCGCCGCATCGAACTGATGAACAGCCTGCTGCTGTCCATGCCGGGCACGCCGGTGATCTACTACGGCGACGAACTGGGCATGGGCGACAACATCCACCTGGGCGACCGCGACGGCGTGCGCACGCCCATGCAGTGGTCGCCCGACCGCAACGGCGGCTTCTCGCGCGCCGATCCCGAACGCCTGCCGCTGCCGCCGCTCATGGGCCCGCTGTACGGCTACGAGGCGGTCAACGTGGAGGCGCAGCAGCGCGATCCCCATTCCCTGCTCAACTGGTCGCGCCGCATGCTGGCCACGCGCGCCAAGACCCAGGCCTTCGGACGCGGCACGCTGCGTTTCCTGTTCCCCGGCAACCGCAACATCCTGGCCTATCTGCGCGAATACGAAGACACCACCATCCTGTGCGTGGCCAACCTCTCGCGCGCCTCGCAGCCGGTGGAACTGGACCTGTCCTCGCTGAGCGGCCGCGTGCCGGTGGAATTGCTGGGCGGCACGCCCTTCCCCGCCATCGGCGAGCTGACCTATCTGCTCACCCTGCCGCCCTACGGCTTCTATTGGTTCGACCTGAGCGCCAGCGCCTCGCCGCCCGAATGGCACGCCACCCATCCCGAACGGATGCCGGAGTACTACACCCTGGTGCTGCGCGGCCGCACCGGCTACGAGCTGACCGAGGGCGCCATCCGTTCGCTGCGGCAGGACGTGCTGCCGCTGTATCTCTCGCGCCAGCGCTGGTACCCCAAGGACCGCAAGGTCAACATGGCGCAGGCCGCCTACGCCGCGCAGCTCCACGGGGCCGACCACGAGTGCTTCATCACGGAAATCCAGGTCGATTTCGACGGCAAGCCCGCGCGCTTCCTGCTGCCGGCGGCGCTGATCTGGGACGAAACGCTGCCGCCCATGGCGCAGCAATACGCCCTGGCCCGCGTGCGCCGCGCCGCCGAGATGGGCTACGTCACAGACGCCTATACGCTGCCGTCCTTCATCCATGCCCTGGTGCAGGGGCTGCGCGAGCGGCGCGAGATCCCGGTGCCGCAAGCCCATCCGCCCGCGGTGCTGCGCTTCCGCGGCGAACCGACGCTGGACAGGATAGAACTGCCGCCCGACGCCGAGGTCCAGTGGTTCACCGGCGAGCAGTCCAACAGCTCGGTCACCATCGGCGGCGTCATGATGCTCAAGCTGCTGCGGCGCATCGTCCCCGGGGTGCACCCTGAGGCGGAGATGACGCGCCGCCTGACCGAAGTCGGCTACGCCAACGGCGCGCCGCTGCTGGGCGAAATCCTGCGCGTCGACGAAGACGGCACGCCGCACACGCTGGCGCTGATGCACCAGATGATCACCAACCAGGGCGACGCCTGGAGCTGGACGCTCAACTACCTGAAGCGCACGCTGGAGTCGGCCGCGCTGACGGCCGAAAGCGCGGAAGACTACGACGAGGACCTGCGCGGCTACATCAACTTCGCCCACACCATGGGCAAGCGCCTGGGCGAACTGCATGCCGCCCTGTCGCTGCCCACGGACGACCCCGCCTTCGCGCCGCACCGCGCCACGCGCCGGGACGCCGAGCGGCGCGCCGCGGACGTGCTGGCCATGCTGGACCGGGGGCTGTCCACGCTCAAGTCCAATCTCGGCCGCCTGGACGCGGCCAACGCCGAACGCGCGACCTGGCTGTTCGAGCATCGCGACGCCCTGGCCGACGTCGTGCGCGACCTCGCCGCCAATGAGGAAGGCACGCTGCACATCCGCATCCACGGCGACTTCCACCTCGGCCAAGTGCTGACGGCCCAGGGCGACGCCTACCTGATCGACTTCGAGGGCGAACCCGCCCGCTCGCTGGAGGAACGGCGCGCCAAGACCAGCGCCGCGCGCGACGTGGCCGGCCTGCTGCGTTCCTTCGACTACGCGGCCGCCACGCTGGCCGACGGCGCCGGCAAGGGCAAGGCAGAGGAAACCGGCGAGGCGCAGGTCGCCGAGCAGGAACTGCGCACGCGCCGGCTCGGCCTCATCGAGCGTTTCCGCGCCACCGCCGGCGAGTCCTTCCTGGCGGGCTACCGCGAGGTGGCGCAAGCCACCGAGCATCCGTGGATGGCGCCCGAGGCCGAGGCGCCGCTGATCGACCTGGCGCTGATCGAGAAGGCCGCCTACGAAGTCCGCTACGAAGCGGCGCACCGCCCAGACTGGGTGGGCATCCCGCTTGCCGGACTGGCCAGCCTGGCCGGCCGCCTGCTGTCCGGCGGCAGCCCTCCCGCACACCATTCTTGATTCCAGGAAACCGCCTTTATGACTTCCGGCTCTTCGTCCTCATCCGGCGCCCCCCAGACCGATACGCCCGTCGACCGCGGCGCGCACGACGCGCTGGACGAGTTGCTCGCGGGGCGCCATCCCGATCCCTTCCATATCCTGGGACCGCACGCCGACGGCACGCGCAGTTGGGTGCGCGTGCTGGTCCCGAATGCCGAGCAGGTCACGGTCCTGCTGGGCGCCGACGGCAAGCAATGGCCGCTCACGCATGTGCGCCACGGTATGTACACCGGCCTGGTCGACGGCCTGGCGCCCGGCCGGCCGTCGGCCTACCGGCTGCGCATCCAGTGGCCCACCGGCGAGCAGGTCACCGAGGATCCTTATGCCTTCGGCCCGCTGCTGGGCGACCTGGACCTGCACCTGATCTCGGAAGGCCGCCACGAAGACCTGGCGGACTGCCTCGGGTCCCACGTCATGGAAATCGAAGGCGTGCGCGGCGTGCGCTTCGCCGTGTGGGCGCCCAATGCCCGGCGCGTTTCGGTGGTGGGCGATTTCAATTCCTGGGACGGCCGCCGCCATCCCATGCGCCTGCGCCACAGCGCCGGCGTCTGGGAAATCTTCATCCCCCGCCTCGAAGCCGGCGCCCGCTACAAGTACGAAATCACCGGCGCCGAAGGCAACCTGCTGCCGTTGAAGGCCGACCCGCTGGCGCGCCAGACCGAAGCGCCGCCGGCCACGGCCTCCATCGTGGCCGACCCCGCGCCGTTCACCTGGACCGACCAGGCGTGGATGGCCGGGCGCGGCGCGCGCCAGGCCGTCGAGGCGCCCATTTCCATCTACGAGGTGCATGCCGGCTCCTGGCTGCCGCGCGACGGCGAGAGTGACAGCGGCGAATGCGTCTGGCGCCGCCTCGCCACCCGCCTGGTGCCCTATGCCCGAGACATGGGGTATACGCACCTGGAGCTGATGCCCATCATGGAGCATCCTTTCGGCGGTTCCTGGGGCTACCAGCCGCTGGGCGTCTTCGCCCCCACGGCGCGCTACGGCACGCCGCGCGATTTCGCCGCCTTCGTGGATGCCTGCCATGCGGCGGACCTGGCCATCATCCTGGACTGGGTGCCCGCCCACTTCCCCACCGACACCCATGGCCTGTCCCGCTTCGACGGCACGGCGCTGTATGAATACGAGGACCCGCGCGAGGGTTTCCATCCCGACTGGAACACGCTGATCTACAACCTGGGCCGCACCGAGGTGCGCAACTTCATGGTCGCCAGCGCGCTGGAATGGGTGCGCCGCTACCACATCGACGGCCTGCGCGTCGACGCCGTGGCGTCCATGCTCTACCGCGACTACAGCCGCGCGGCCGGCGAGTGGATCCCCAACCGCTACGGCGGCCGCGAGAACCTGGAAGCGGTCGAATTCCTGCGCGACATGAACGCCACCGTGCACCGCCTGTGCCCGGGCGCCATCACCGTCGCCGAGGAATCCACGGCCTGGCCGGGCGTGTCGGCGCGCACCGAGGACGGCGGCCTGGGCTTCTCCTACAAATGGAACATGGGCTGGATGCACGACACGCTGCGCTACATGCACAACGATCCGGTGCACCGGCGTTACCACCACAACGACATGACCTTCGGCATGGTCTACGCCTATTCGGAACGCTTCATCCTGCCGCTTTCGCACGACGAAGTGGTCCACGGCAAGGGCTCCCTGCTGAACAAGATGCCCGGCGACCGCTGGCAGCGCCACGCCAACCTGCGCGCCTATTTCGGCTTCATGTGGAGCCACCCCGGCAAGAAGCTGCTGTTCATGGGCGGGGAAATCGCCCAGGAACGCGAATGGAACCACGATGCCTCGCTGGACTGGGCCGCGCTGGACGACGGCCTGCATCGCGGCGTACAAAGACTGGTGCGCGACCTCAACCGGGTCTATGCCGAGCTGCCCGCGCTGCATCGCCGCGACCACGATGCCAGCGGCTTCGAGTGGATCATCGGCGACGACTACGGCAACAGCGTCTTCGCCTTCCTGCGCCGCGACGGCGACGCGCTGGCGCTGGCCGTCAGCAACTTCACGCCGGTGCCGCGCGAAGGCTATCGCATCGGGGTGCCGCGCGCCGGCCGCTGGCGTGAACGCATCAACACCGACGCCGGCGACTACGGCGGCTCGGGCGTGGGCAACGGCGGCGGGCGCGACACCGAGCCTGTCGCCGCGCATGGGCAGGGTCAATCGCTGGCCCTCGTCCTCCCTCCCCTGGCCACGGTGATTTTCCAATTCGAAGGATAAAAGGCCCATGTCCGGCGTGCTTCCCGATCGGCTCGCCCCCGGCCAGCCCTATCCGCTGGGCGCCACCAGCGACGGCCTGGGGGTCAACTTCGCCGTCTTTTCGGCCAATGCCAGCCGCATCGACCTGTGCATCTTCGACGAGCGCGGCCGCAAGGAACTGCAGCGCCTGCCCCTGCCGGAGTGCACCAATGAAATCTGGCACGGCTACCTGCCGGACGCCGCGCCGGGCCTGGTCTACGGGTATCGCGCCTACGGCCCCTACGACCCCAGGAACGGCCACCGCTTCAATCCCCACAAGCTGCTGCTCGACCCTTACGCCGCCGAGCTGACGGGGCCGCCGCGCTGGACCGACGCCCTGTTCGGCTATCGCCTCGGCGGTCCGCGCGGCGACCTCACGCCCGACCGGCGCGACAGCGCGCCCGCCATGCCCAAGGCCGTGGTCGCCGACAACGCCTTCCACTGGGGCGAGCGGCGCAAGCCGCCCACGCCGTGGGAGCACACCGTCATCTACGAGGCCCACGTGCGCGGCGTCTCGATGCGGCGCGACGACGTGCGCGCGCATCTGCGCGGCACGGTGGCGGCGCTGTCCAACCCGCGCTTCATCGAGCACCTGCACAAGATCGGCGTCACCGCCCTCGAACTGCTGCCGGTGCAGGCCTTCCTCCAGGACAAGTTCCTGGTGGAAAAGCAATTGGGCAATTACTGGGGCTACAGCACGCTGTCCTATTTCGCGCCCGAGCCCGCCTACCTGCGGCAGGGCGGCCCCAACGACCTGCGCATGGCGATACGGCGCTTGCAGGCGGCGGGCATAGAAGTCATCCTGGACGTCGTCTACAACCACACCTGCGAGGGCGACGAGACCGGCCCCACCCTGTCCTGGCGCGGCCTGGACAACGCCAGCTACTACCGCCTCATCCCCGGCGACGAGCGCTACTACATCAACGACACCGGCTGCGGCAACACGCTCAACCTGTCGCACCCGCGCGTGCTGCAGATGGTGATGGACTCGCTGCGCCACTGGGCCACGGCCTATCGGGTCGACGGCTTCCGCTTCGACCTCGGCGTCACGCTGGGCCGCGAAGGCCACGGCTTCGATCCGGGATCCGGATTCTTCGACGCCGTGCTACAGGATCCCGTGCTGGCGCGCCTGAAACTGATCTCCGAACCGTGGGATGTCGGTCCCGACGGTTATCAACTGGGACGCCAGCCGCCGGGCTTCGCCGAATGGAACGACAAATTCCGGGACACCATGCGCCGCTTCTGGCGCGGCGACGCCGGACAGCGCGGCGAGATGGCGGAACGCCTGGCCGGCTCCAGCGACCTGTTCGACCGGCGCCACCGGCGTCCCTGGGCCTCCATCAATTTCGTCGCCTCGCACGACGGCTTCACCACGCGCGACGTCGTCACCTACGCCCGCAAGTACAACGAGGCCAACCTGGAGGACAACCGCGACGGCCACAGCAACGACTACAGTTGCAATTGGGGCGCGGAAGGACCCAGCGACGATGCCTATATCGAGGAAATCCGCGGCCGGGTGCAGCGCTCGCTGCTGGCGTCCAGCTTCCTTTCCTACGGCACGCCCATGCTGCTGGCCGGCGACGAGTTCGGCAACAGCCAGCAAGGCAACAACAATGCCTACTGCCAGGACAACGCCGTCTCCTGGCTGGATTGGCAGCAGGCCGCCAGCCCCGAAGGCCGCGCGCTCATCGATTTCATCGGCCGCCTGGCGGCCGTGCGCCGCGACCATCCCAGCCTGCGCGTCGACAACTACGGCAACGGCCGGCGCGAAGTCGCGCCCGACAGGGAAGGCATCGCCTGGTTCGACGTCGACGGCCAGCCCATGACCTTCGAAGGCTGGCATGACGGCGAGGGCCGCGCCCTGGCCGTGCGCCGCATGGTCGCCACCGAGGAGGGGCTGGACGTCACGCTGACCCTGCTCAACGGCGGCTACGAAGACCTGCTCTTCGTCCTGCCCGACGAGGGCACGGCATGGCGGATGCTCATCGACTCCAGCCGGCCGGAGGCGCCCGCCGAACAGGTGCACGGCCACCACTTCAATCTGCACGCGCACGGCATCGCGGTCTTCAGCGGCGGCCCGCGCGGCAAGGAGCATTCATGACATCCCCGGTTCCCGCCGTTTCCTACAGCCACGGCGCCGTCCGCCTGGCCGACGGCCAGACCCGTTTCCGCCTCTGGGCGCCCAATGCCCGGCACGGCGTCGGGCTGGAAATCGCCGGCCGCGAACCCTTGCCGATGCGGCAGGCGGCCGACGGTTTCTACGAACTCGACGTCCCCTGCGAGGCCGGCGCGCGCTACCGCTACCGCGTCGCGCCCGATCTCGCCGTGCCCGACCCCGCCTCGCGCCTGCAAGCCCACGACGTGCACGACGACAGCGTGGTGGTCGAGCCCGGCGCCGCCTATGCCTGGCGCCATCCCGAATGGCGCGGGCGGCCGTGGAACGAAACGGTCTTCTACGAAGTGCATGCCGGCCTGGCCGGCGGCTACGCCGGCATCGAGGCGCGCCTGTCCGAGCTCGCGGCCCTGGGCATCACGGCCGTCGAGCTGATGCCCATCGCCGACTTTCCCGGCCCGCGCAACTGGGGCTATGACGGCGTGCTGCCGTACGCGCCCGACCGCGCCTATGGCGAGCCCGACGAACTGCGGCGCCTGATCGACACGGCCCACGGCCTGGGCCTGATGGTCTTCCTGGACGTGGTCTACAACCACTTCGGTCCCGACGGCAATTACCTGAACGCCTACGCTTCCGACTTCTTCCGCGCCGACGTGCAGACGCCCTGGGGCGCGGCCATCGATTTCCGCCGGCCGGCGGTGCGCAGCTACTTCGCCGAGAACGCGCTCTACTGGCTGGCCGAATACCGCTTCGACGGCCTGCGCCTGGACGCGGTGCACGCCATCAAGGACGTCGGCTGGCTGGAGGAAATGGCGGCCTTCGTGCGCGCCCGCATCGACCCCGCGCGCCACGTCCACCTGGTGCTGGAGAACGACGACAACCAGGTGCATCCCCTGCTGCACGGCTACCAGGCGCAATGGAACGACGACGCCCACCACGTGCTGCACCACCTGCTCACCGGCGAAAGCGAAGGCTATTACGAAGACTACGTCGAGCAGCCGGCCCAGCGCCTGGCGCGCGCCCTGACCGAGGGCTTCGTCTACCAGGGGCAGCCGTCGCGCCACCGCGGCGGCGAGCGGCGCGGCGAACGCAGCCACCTGCTTCCGCCCACCGCCTTCGTGCTGTTCCTTCAGAACCACGACCAGACCGGCAACCGCGCCCTCGGCGAACGGCTGGGGCCGCTGCTGCGCGATGCCCGCGTCCTCAAGGCCGCCACCGCCCTGCAGTTGCTGGCGCCGCAGATCCCGCTGATCTTCATGGGCGAGGAACGCGGCGCGTCCACGCCCTTCTATTACTTCACCAGCCACGCGGACGCCGAACTGGCGCAGGCGGTGCGCGACGGCCGGCGCAAGGAATTCCAGCGTTTCCGCGCCTTCGCCAATCCGGCCATGCGCGAGCGCATTCCCGACCCCAACGACCCCGCCACCTACGCCGACGCCAATCCCTACGTCGGCCAGCCCGACCCGGAGGTCGCCGCCGCCTATGCCGAACTGCTGGCCCTGCGCCACCGTGAAATCGTGCCGCGGCTGGACGGCGCGCGCGCCATCGGCGCGCACGTGCTGGGCATGCGCGCGGTGGTGGCGCAGTGGCGCATGGGCGACGGCGCGGTCCTCTCGCTCTACGCCAACCTGGGCGGCGTCGACCTGCGCCCGGACTGGCTACAGGTCGACCTGGTCGATCAAACGGTGCTATACGAAAGCCAGGCGGGCGCGGGCGCCGCGTTGCACGAAGGCCTGCTGCGGCGCGCATGCACGATCGCCCTGCTACAGGCTCCCGTATGACGATGGACGCATGACGATGGACGGAAAGGAGTACGCATGACAAGCTCTGGCATCGATAGTCCGGCGGACGCGGACCTTGCCGCCCTGGCCTCTCAGGCCGGCATCGCGGTGGACTGGGTGGACGCGCGCGGCCAGCCGCGACGGGTGGCGGACGACGTGCTGCGCGCCATGCTGGGCGCGCTGGGGCTGCCGGCGGCCGACGCCGCGCAGATCCGGGACAGCGCCGCGCGTCTGCACGAAGAGAACGGGCAGCCCGCCGGCCTGCTGATCGTCGACGCCGGCGCGCCGATCGAATTCGACGCGCGTCCGGACGACGCCTATCTGCTGCTGGGCGAGGACGGCGAGCAACGCACCCTGGCGGCGCACGACACCGACGACGGCCGCACCCGCCTGCCGGCCGTCGACACCCCCGGCTATTACGTCCTGGAGGCCGGCGACTGGCGCCGCAACCTGGCCGTGGTGCCGCCGCGCAGTCCCAGCGTGGCGGAGTTGCTGGAAACCCCGCATCCGCGCGCCTGGGGCATCTCCGCCCAGCTCTACAGCCTGCGCCGCCACCATGGCGGCGACCCGGCGCAAATGGCCGGCATGGGAGACTTCACCGCGCTCACGCGCCTGGCCACCGCCGCCGGCCAGCGCGGCGCGGCGGCGCTGGCCATCAGCCCGGTGCATGCGATGTTCGCCGCCGATCCGGGCCGCTACAGCCCCTATGGGCCCTCTTCCCGGCTGTTCCTCAACAGCCTCTACGTCGATCCTTCCGCCGTGCTGGGCGAAGCGGCCGTGGGCGCGGCCCTGCGCGGCCTGGGCCTGGGCGACGAGGCCTTGCGCCTGGACGGCCTGTCCCTGATCGACTGGCCCGCCGTGGCGCGCCTGCGCCTGAAAGTGCTGCGCCGCCTGTACGACGATTTCCGCGACGACGCCCACAGCGAATTGCAGGATGCCTTCACCCGCTTCCGCATCGCCGGCGGCGAGGCCCTGGAAAGCCATGCCCGCTTCGAGGCCCTGCACGCGCGCCACCTGCCGCCGCTGGGCGACGCCACCGACTGGCGCCTCTGGCCGGCCGACCTGCGCGATCCGGCCGGCAGCGGCGTGCGCGCCTATGCCCACGCGCACGACCGCGACGTCGCCTTCCACATCTTCCTGCAATGGCTGGCCGCGCAAGGCCTGGCCGGCGCCCAGCAGGCGGCGCGCGCCGCCGGCATGGGCATCGGCCTGATCGGCGACCTGGCGGTCGGCACCGATCCCGGCGGCAGCCACGCCTGGAGCCGCCAGGCCGACATCCTCGAAGGCCTGTCGCCCGGCGCGCCGCCCGATATCTACAACCCGCTGGGCCAGTGCTGGGGCCTGACCGCGTTTTCGCCGCGTGCCCTGCACCTGAGCGGCTACGCGGCCTTCATCGAAATGCTGCGCGCCGCCCTGGCCCATACCGGCGGCCTGCGCATCGACCACGTGCTGGGCCTGGCCCGCATGTGGCTGGTGCCGCAAGGCGCCCCGGCCGCGGACGGCGCCTACCTGCGCTATCCGCTGGACGACATGCTGCGCCTGGTGGCGCTGGAGGCCTGGCGCCACCGCGCCCTGATCATCGGCGAAAACCTGGGCACCGTGCCCGAGGGCTTCAATCACCGCATCGAGCAGGCCGGCATGCTGGGCATGGACGTGCTCTGGTTCCAGCGCGACGGCTGGGCGGGCAATCCCGCCCCCTTCCAGCAGCCGCGCTACTGGCCGGGCGCGGCCATCGCCACCACCACCACCCACGACCTGCCGACCGTCGCCGGCTGGTGGCGCGGCGCCGACATCGGCTGGCGCGACGGCCTGAAACTGCTCGGTCCCGGCGAAACCGGCGAATCCCTGCGCCACGAGCGCGAGCGCGACCGCGGCGCGCTCTGGCACGCCTTGCGCGAGGCCGGCTGCATCGGCCACGACCAGCCGCCGGCGCCGCCCGCCGACGCGCCTGTCGAGGCGGTGCTGCGCTTCGTCGCCGGCACCCCCGTCCCGCTGATGCTGGCGCCGCTGGAGGACCTGCTGGCCCAGGAGGAACAACCCAACCTGCCGGGCACCATAGACAGCCATCCCAACTGGCGGCGCCGGCTGGAGCCGGAGGTCGAGCACGTCTTCGACCTGCAACCCGTGCGCCTGCGCGTGGACGCCATCGAAGCGGGACGCCGGGGGCATGCATGAGCGCGCCGGGCCGCCCCAAGCGCGAGTCCTCCCTTGGGGAGGCAGTCGCGCAGCGACAGGAGGGTACAACCATGCACGCGCCGGGCCGCCCCAAGCGCGAATCCTCCCTCGGGGAGGCGGTCGCGCAGCGACAGGAGGGTCGTTCATTGACATCAAAACGCTCCCGTTTTCATCCGCACGGCGCGCGCGCGCAGGGGCCGGCGAACGCGGCCGCGCGCGCTGCGCCCGGCGCTTCCGTGCCCGCCGACGCCTTATCCACCGGCACGCCGCGCGCCACGGTGCGCCTGCAATTTCACGCGGGCTACACGCTGGACGACGCCGTCGCGCAGGTGCCGTATTTCGCGCGGCTGGGCGTGAGCCACGTCTATGCCTCGCCGTTGACGCGCGCGCGGCGCGGCTCCACGCACGGCTACGACGTGGTCGACCACGGCCAGGTCAACCCGGAACTCGGCGGCGAAGCCGCGCTGCGCCGCCTGGTCCAGGCGCTGCATGCGCACGGCATGGGGCTCATCCTCGACATCGTGCCCAACCATATGGCCACCAGCGCCGACAATCCCTGGTGGTGGAGCGTGCTGCGCGACGGCCGCGCCAGCCCGCACGCCACCTGGTTCGACATCGACTGGGAACCGGCCGACACCGGCCTGCACGGCAAGGTCCTGGCGCCCTTTCTCGGCAAGCCCTATGGCGCGGCCCTCGCCGACGGCGACATCCGGCTGCGCCTGGGCGACGCCGGCTGGTATATCGACGCGGCCGGGGCCCCTTATCCGCTGGCCGACGGCAGCCTCGACGCCAGCCTGCCCGATCCCGCGCACGCGCACGACCCCGCCACGCCGGCGGGACGCGCGCGCCTGCACGAATTACTGGAACGCCAGGCCTACCGCCTGGCCTGGTGGCGCAGCGCCGCCGATGAAATCAACTGGCGGCGCTTCTTCGAGATCACCGACCTGATCGGCGTGCGCGTGGAGCAGCCCGCGGTCTTCGACGCCGTGCACGCCATGGCGCTGCGCCTCTACGAAGAGGGCCTCGTCGACGGCCTGCGGGTCGACCACGTCGACGGCCTGGCCGACCCCATCGCCTATTGCGCGCGCCTGCACGCCGAACTCGCCGACCGGTCGGCGCGGCGGCCCGGCGCGCGGGCCGGCCAGGCGCCCTACCTGATCGTCGAGAAAATCCTCGGCAACGACGAAGTCCTGGACGAACGCTGGATGGTGGACGGCACGACCGGCTACGACTTCATGGACCAGGTCGGCGCGGTGCTGCACGACGCCGCCGGCGTGGGGCCCATCACCGAACTGTGGCAGACCCTGGCGATCGACACCCGGTCCTTCGCCGAGGTCGCCGACGAGGCGCGCGAACTGATGCTGCTGCGGCACTTTCCGGCCGAGCGCTACGCCACCGCGCGCGCCCTGCACCGCGTCGCCGCCCTGGATCCCATGACGCGCGACTGGGGCCAGGCCGCCATCCTGCGCGTGCTGTGGCAGTTGTTGCGCGCCTTTCCGGTCTACCGCACCTATGCGGATGCGCAGGGCCGCCATGCGCTGGACCAGCTCCGTTTCGACGCGGCCGCCGCCACGGCCCATGCGCGCATCCGCGCCGACCGCGACGGCGACGACGGTCCGCTGCTCGAAGCCATGGGCGACTGGCTGGGCGGCCAGCCCTCGCGCGGCCTGCCGCCCGAGCAAAGGGAAGCGCGCGAGCTGGCCACGCGCCGCTTCCAGCAACTGACCCCGCCGCTGACCGCCAAGTCCCTGGAAGACACCGCTTTCTACCGCTACGGCCGCCTGCTCTCCCGCAACGAGGTCGGCGCCGATCCGGCCGTCTTCCACCTGCCCGTCGAGGCTTTCCACCGCCGCTGCGCGGCACGCGCGCGCCGCCTGCCGCGCGCCATGGTGACCACCGCCACGCACGACCACAAGCGCGGCGAGGACACGCGCGCGCGCATCATGGCGCTGAGCGAAGTCCCCACGGCCTGGAGCCGCTTCGCCCACGACTGGATGCACGCGCACGCGCCCGCCGCCTACAACGGCAACGGCCAGTTGGCCCCGCATCCGGCCGACCTCTACATGCTGCTGCAGACCCTGGTGGGCGCGTGGCCGCTGGACCTGCGCGCCGACGACGCCGACGGCCTGCGGGCCTATGCCGAACGGGTCGGCGCATGGCAACTGAAGGCCTTGCGCGAGGCCAAGGTCCGCACCAGTTGGGTGGCGCCGGACGAATCCTACGAGCAGGCCTGCGCGTCGACGCTGGAAGCCCTGATGCAACCCGGGGAAGCCGACGACGTCGCGGCCTTCGCGCATCGCATCGCCGCCGCCGGCGCCGTCAACAGCCTGTCCCAGACCCTGTTGCGCCTGACCGTGCCGGGCGTGCCCGATCTCTACCAGGGCACCGAATTCTGGGACTTCAGCCTGGTGGATCCGGACAATCGCCGTCCCGTGGATTACGCGGCGCGCGCCGCGGCGCTGGACGCCCACGACGCCGGCGACGTCGATGGCCTGCTGGCGGGCTGGCGCGACGGCCGCATCAAGCAGGCCATCGTGCATGGCGCCCTGGAGGCGCGCCGGGCGCGTCCCGGACTCTATGCGCAGGGCAGCTACGTGCCCCTGCCGGTGCTGGGACCGCGCGGCGACCACATCGTCGCCTTCGTGCGCAGCCTGGGCGACCAGCACGTCTTCGTGCTGGCGCCGCGGCTGGTCGGCAGGCACCTGCGCGCCGACGACGGCGACGCCGCCAACGCGGATGCGGGACTGTGCCTGCCGCGCATCGACGCCGCATTCTGGGAAACCACCGCGGTGGTGCTGCCTCACCGCTATGCGGGCGCCGTCCTGCGCGACGCCCTGAGCGGCCGCGAACGGCGCGTCGGCGCCGACAGCATCCTGCCGCTGGCCGAGGCCCTGGCGGATTTCCCGGTGGCGCTGCTGCCGGCCGATTGAGGCGGCATCGCCGCTGCGCGCCAACGCCACCCGGCCACCGGGTGGCGTGCCTCACCTTCCTCACGTGCCGTGCCTCATGCGCCTCATGCGCCTCCCGCGCCACGGGTAAACACGCATGATCGTTTTGCATAGGGTGCGGGCATAAAAGCATTATGCGCATGCCCCGCCCCTGCCCATAATTCGCCCATAAGAAACAGCGCGGCGGCGAAGCAGCTCTCGCTCTCAAAGGGACCGGAAGCTGCCAGCCTCGGAGCGCGCGCCGTGCGCGCGCCCGGCCCCATGCCGCCGCGGGAGGAGCCTGCCCAATCCGGGCGGAAGACGTCTCTTCGACAACGACTCCATACAAGGCGGAATCATGAAAAAACTTCTTGCGGCCGTGGCCGCGGCCGCGTTCGCGGCAATGCTCGCCTGCGCCGCGCCGGCGGCGCGCGCCGACACCTATCCCTCGCGGCCCATCCGGCTGGTCGTGCCGCTGGCGCCCGGCGGCAGCGCGGACGTGCTGGGCCGGCTCATCGCCCAGAAGCTGTCCGAGAAATACGGCCAGAGCGTCATCGTGGAAAACCGTCCTGGCGTGGGCGGCAATATCGGCGCGGAGAACGTCGCCCGCTCGGAACCCGACGGCTACAGCCTGCTCTTCGGCACCATCGGCATCCACTCCACCTACAAGATCTATCCGAACCTGAAATACGACCCCTCCCGGGACCTGCAACCGGTGGTGCTGCTGGCCGAACTGCCCAACGTCCTGGTGGTGCCCGCGAACAGCGAACTGACCGATACCCGCGCCGTCATCGCCGAGGGCAAGGCGCATCCGAACACGCTGTTCTTCGGCTCCGCCGGTTTCGGTTCCTCCACGCACATGGCGGGAGAACTCTTCAAGTACCAATCCCACGCCGCCATCTCGCACATCCCCTACAAGGGCAGCGGCCCGGCCCTCACCGACCTGGTCGGCGGCCGCCTGCAACTGATGTTCGAGAACCTGCCCACCGCGCTGCCGCTGATCAAGTCCGGGCAGCTTCGCGCCCTGGCGGTGACCAGCCCGACCCGCGCGCCCAGCCTGCCCGATGTCCCCACCATCGCCGAGGACGGCCTGCCCGGCTACGCCTTCACCGCCTGGTTCACCATCGCCGCGCCGGCCCATACCCCGGAGGCCATCGTCGCCAAGCTGAACCGCGACATCCGCGAGATCATGCTGTCCAAGGACATGCAGGCCAAGCTGGCCGACCTGGGCGTCACGCCGGTGCCGGGCGACCGCGACGTGAAGGCGACCGCCACCTTCATTGCCGGCGAGACCCGGACGTTCAGCCAGATGATCCAGGCGGCGCACCTCACCGCGCGCTGACGCCGCCGTCGCCTATCCCCCTCTATCCCCACGTCTCGCGCAAGGGCGCCATCGCCTCGTGCAGGCGCTCGATGAACATCGCGGCGATGCGCGAGGGCGGCGTGTCGATGGCGGTCATCAGCATCAGCTCGATCGGCAGGCTGGGCTCGAAGCGCTTGACCGCCAGCCCCGCGCGCCGCAAGGGCAGCGCCGCGAAGGGGCTGACCAGCGCCACGCCCGCCCCTTGCAGCGCAAGCACGCACATATTCATGCCGTAGCCGGTCTCGACCACCACCTCCGGCTCCACCTGCTCGCGCGCGAACATGGCCGCGACCGAGGCATGGGAAGCGCTGTCGCGCGAAGGCACGATCATCGGCACGCCTTGCAGGTCCCTGGCCCGGATGACGCGCTTGCCCGCCAGCGCATGCGCCTTGTGCATGACGCAGACCGTATTGACCTGCACCAGCGGCGCCGCGTTCACGCCCGCCACGTCGATGGACCGTTCGGCGATCCCCAGGTCGGCCTTGCCCGAAATGACGCTATGCCGGATCAGGCCCGAGGTCACCGTCTCGATCTGGATCTGGATGCCCGGCCTTTCCTTCAGGAAGGCCGTCGCGATGCTGGCGAGCGGCCCCATGCCGAAGGAAGGCTGGCTGCCCACGATCAACTTGCCGCTATGCCCGCCGCGCAGTTCCGCGATGGTCTGCGCGATGTGCTCCATGCCCACGTAGGTGCGCTCGATGGTGTTGAACAGGATGCGGGCCTCGGGCGTGGGCACCAGCCGGCTCTTGTGCAGCTCGAACAGCTTGATGCCGATGTGGCGCTGGAAGCGCGAGATAAGCTTGCTGATCACCGGCTGCGAAGTATGCAGCAGCACCGCCGCGTCGGTCGCCGTGCCGCGGATCATCACCGCGCGAAAGGCCTCGACCTCGTGGATCTTCAGCGTCTGCGCGCCGCGCGGGTCGGCCGTCGCCGTCGTCTTCATGGAATTTCCCCTTGCGCCGCCGCGTCCACGGGGCCTGGCGCGGCGGCTGTGTATGTCCGTTTGGTATGCCCTGTAGCGAAATAAATATTAGGACGACATAGTCTAAACCGCCAGAATCGTCCTGTGTCATCGATTACGCCGCGGCCATGCAAGCGCGGCGCACACAAGGGAACCGTGATGAGTAAAACCTTAGACGCGATCACGCTGGAGCTGCTCTGGACCCGCATGATCTCCATCGTCGACGAAGCCGCCGCCGCCATGGTGCGCACGTCCTTCTCCACCATCGTGCGCGAATCCAACGATTTCGCATGCGTGCTGACCACCGCCGACGGCCGCTCCGTCGCGCAGGCGACCAACAGCATCCCCTCCTTCATGAACACCATGCCGCGGACCATCCGGCACTTCCTGGAGGCGTTCCCGCTGGACCGGCTTGAACCGGGCGACGTGTTGATCACCAACGACATCTGGCAAGGCACGGGACACCTCCCGGACATCTCCGTGGCCAAGCCCATATTCCTCGACAGCAAGGTGGTCGCATGGGCCGGCTCGGTGGCGCACGCGCCCGACATCGGCGGCCGCATCCGTTCCGCCGACGCGCGCGAGGTCTATGAGGAAGGCCTGCAGATTCCCATCATGAAGGTGATGCGCAAGGGCGAGATCGACGAGACCTTCGAACGCATCATCCGCAAGAACGTGCGCGAGCCCGACCAGGTCATGGGCGATCTCTTCGCGCAATTCACGGCGCTGCGCATGATCGAATCGCGCATGCTGGCGTTGATGGCCGAACGCGGACTGAGCGAGATCGACACGCTGGCCGGCGAAATCCACGCCCGCTCCGAAAAAGCCATGCGCGACGCCATTCGCGGCCTGCCCGAGGGCGTGTACCGCCGCAGCGCCATCAGCGACGGGCTGGACCATCCGATCAAGCTGGAACTCACGCTGACGATAAAGGACGGGGAAATCACGGTCGACTACGCCGGCACCGATGCGCAGGTGCCGCGCTCCATCAACGTCTGCCTGGCCTACACCATCGCCTACACCTGCTACGGCCTGCGCGCGGTGCTGCTGCCGAACGTGCCCAACAACGAAGGCGTGATGGCGCCCATCCACGTCAAGGCGCCCGAAGGCTGCATCCTCCATTCCAGGCCGCCCGCCGCCGGCGGCGCGCGCGCCCTGATCGGCCACTTCGTGCCCATGATGGTCATCGGCGCGCTGGCCGACGCCATGCCCGAGCGCGCCATCGCGGCGGTCGGCTCGCCGCTGTGGTGCGTCAACCTGTCCGGCGTCCGCGAGTCCGGCCTCCCCTTCACCAACCTGTTCTTCATGAACGGCGGCTATGGCGGCTCGCACCGGCAGGACGGCGCCAACGTGCTTTCCTGGCCCAGCAACATCTCCTCCACGCCGGTGGAGATGATCGAGAAGATGTCGCCGCTGCACGTGCGGCACCGCCGGCTGCGCAGCGGCACGGGCGGCGCCGGCATGCACCGCGGCGGCACGGGCCAGGCGATCGCCTTCGAGAACCGCAACAAGACGCCCATCGTCGTCAGCTTCATGGCCGAACGCACCCGCGACGAGGCCGCCGCGCAGGGCCTGGCGGGCGGCGAGTCCGGCGCGCCCGGCGCCGTCATCCTGAACGGGGCCGTCGTCAACCCCAAGGTCCAGCACGTCCTGAATCCCGGCGAGGTCGTGGAGCTGCTGACGCCCGGCGGCGGTGGCTTCGGCCCGGCCGCGCGCCGGGATCCCGCCGCGACGCTGCGCGATGAGCAGGACGGCTACATCGGCGCCGCCGCCCACCAGTAATCGAGGAAAAAACCATGCAAGCTGGAAAATATGCGCTGGGTATCGACATCGGCGGCACGTTCACCGATATCGTCGTCTACGACACCCAAGGCGGCACGTCGACGTCGCACAAGGAATTGACCACGCCCAAGGCCCCGCACGAAGGCGTCATCCGCGGGGTGCGTACCCTGTTCGAGCGCGAGGTGCTGCCCTATGCGAACGTGGATCGCGTCATCCACGCGACGACGCTCTTCACCAACGCGCTGATCGAACGCAAGGGCGCGGTCACCGGCCTGATCACCACCGCCGGCTTCCGCGACACGCTGGAAATGGCGCGCGAGCACAAGTACGAGCTGTTCGACCTGCACATCGAGCTGCCCCGTCCGCTGGTGCCGCGCCATCTGCGCCTGGAGGCGGCCGAGCGCATCGGCCCCGACGGCGTCGTGCAGCAGCCGCTGGACGTCGCGCAAGCCGTCGAGCAGGCCGGCCGCCTGGCCGCCGCGGGCGCCACGTCCATCGCCATCGTCTTCCTGCACGCCTACGCCAATCCGGTGCACGAGCGCATGGCGCGCGACGCCATCGCCGCGGCCTATCCGGAGTTGTTCATTTCGATTTCCTCGGACGTCTCGCCGCAGATCCGGGAGTACGAGCGCACCTCGACCACGGTGGCCAACGCCTACGTGAAGCCGCTGGCCGACGGCTACCTGGACCGCATGAACGCGCGGATCCAGCAATTGGGCATCCAGGCGCCGCTGTTCATGATGCTGTCCAACGGCGGCCTGACGCACGTCGACGAAGCCAAGCGCGTTCCCATCCAGTTGCTGGAATCCGGCCCCGCGGCGGGCGCGCTGGCCGGCGCCTTCTTCGGCGGCCGCGCCGGCATCGAGGATGTGCTGGCCTTCGACATGGGCGGCACCACCGCCAAGCTCGCGATCATCGAGGCGGGCAAGCCGCTCATCGCGCATCGCTTCGAGGCCAGCCGCGAAAAACGGCTGACCGAGGGCAGCGGCCTGCCGATCTCGATCTCCACCATCGAACTGATCGAGATCGGCGCCGGCGGCGGCAGCATCGCCCATCTGGACGCGCTGGGCCTGCTGAAGGTCGGCCCCGAAAGCGCCGGCTCGCTGCCCGGACCGGCCTGCTATGGCCGCGGCGGCACGCAACCGACCGTCACCGATGCCAACCTGGTGCTGGGCTTCCTGGACCCGGCCGCCTTCGCCGGCGGCACCATGTCCATCGACGTCGCCAAGGCCGAGGACGCCATGCGGCCGCTGGCGGCGCAATCGAACCTGTCGGTGCCGGAATTCGCCTGGGGCATCCATTCCATCGTCAACGAGAACATGGCCGCGGCCGCCCGCGTGCACGTCGCCGAACGCGGCCATCATGCAGGCAAGTTCGCGCTGCTCCTCACCGGCGGCGGCGGTCCCCTGCATGGCTGCGAGATCGCGCGGCGGCTGGGCATGACGCGCGCCATCTGCCCGCCGGGCGCCGGCGTCGCCTCGGCGCTGGGCCTGTTGATGGCGCCGGCGCGCATCGACCGCATGGTCAGCGTCGGCTGGACGCTGGAAACCGTGGACTGGGCCGCGCTGGAAGCCGAATACGGCCGCATCGAGCGCGACGCCCGCGCCGTCATCGATGCCACGCTGCCCGGCCAGGGGGCGGCCGCGCGCAGCCAGCGGGCGGCCGACCTGCGCTTCGCCGGCCAGGGCTTCGAAGTCATCACCGACCTGCCGGCGGGACCTTATACGGCGGACAGCTACGGCGCCATCCGCGAGGCTTTCCTGGCGACCTACGCCAAGACCTTCGGCCAGGTGCCGCCGCGCGGCAATATCGAGATCATCAACATCCGCGCGGCGGTCTCGGCCGGCGGCGGCGAAGGCGGACTGGACGTCGACACCGGCGCCGTCTCGGCCGCCGGCGCCGCGCGCGGCACCCGCCGCATGTACCTGGCCGAGCGCAAGGACTATGCTGAAGTGCCCGTCTATGAGCGCGGCGCGTTCAAGGCCGGCCAGGCCTTCCGCGGCCCGGCCATCGTGCAGGAAGCCTCCTCCACGCTCATCGTGCCGCCACGGGCGACGGTGGAAGTCGACGCCGGCGGCAGCCTGATCGTGCACCTGGACGCCGCCGCCCCGTCCGCGCCGGTCCCCTCTCCCGCCATCGAAGAAAGCGAGAAACAACGTGCATGCGCAAACTGAATCCCTTGCTCCCGCCGGCCACGAACGGCGCGAAGGACCGCTCAAGCGGTTCCGCATCCTGGACCTGACGCGGGTGCGCGCCGGCCCCACCTGCATCCGCCAGTTCGCCGACTGGGGCGCCGACGTCATCAAGATCGAAAGCCCGGAATACATGGAAGTCAGCGACGGCTGGGGCGGCCTGCGCGACGGGCCGGACTTCCAGAACCTGCATCGCAACAAGCGCTCCCTGACCATCAACCTGAAGGATCCCGAGGGCCGCGAGATCTTCATGAAGCTGGTCAAGGACGCGGACGTCGTCGCCGAGAACTTCCGGCCCGACGTCAAGTTCCGGCTGGGCATCGACTACGAAAGCCTGAAGGCCGTCAATCCGCGCATCGTCTACGCCAGCATCTCCGGCTTCGGCCAGGACGGCCCCTATGCGAAGCGTCCCGGCTTCGACCACATCGTGCAGGGCATGGGCGGCCTGATGTCCATCACCGGAGACCCGGCGCACGGTCCCATGCGCACCGGCATCGCGGTGGCGGACACCGGCGCGGGCATGTATTGCGCCATGGCCATCATGACGGCCCTGCTGGAGCGCGAAGTATCGGGCGAAGGGCAATGGGTGCAGGTGTCCCTGTTGCAGGCGATGATCGCGATGTGCGATTTCCAGGCCGCGCGCTGGCTCTTCCTCAAGGAGATCCCGGGGCAGCCGGGCAACAACCATCCGACCTCCATTCCCACCGGCGTCTACCCGACGGCCGACGGCTACATCAACATAGCCGCGGGCGAACAGGCCATGTTCCGCCGCCTGGTCAATGCCATGGGGGTGCCGGAATTGATGGAGCGCGAGGAGTACAGTACCGAGCAGGGCCGCTCCGATCACCGCGATAGCCTGAACGCCGAGCTGAGCGCGCTGACCCGCCAGCGGACCACGGCCGAGTGGATGAAGCGCATGGAGGAAGGCCAGGTCGCGGCCGGCCCCATCAACCGGATGAACGAGGTGTTCGCCGATCCGCAGGTCAAGCACCTGGGCATCGCCACGCCGGTCCGGCATCGCCGCCTGGGCACGGTGGAAATGGTGGGCCAGCCCTTCAGCCTGAGCCGCACGCCCAGCCAGATGCGCACGGCGGCGCCGGACCGCGGCGACGATACCGCCGCGGTGCTGCGCGAGCTCGATTACACGGAGGACGACATCGCGCGCCTGCGGCAAGATGGCGTGATATGAACGGGAGGCCAGGCATGCTGAAAATCATCGACGACGGCGGCGCGCTCTCGGCGCCGCTGCACACCGCGCACCTGGACGTCCGCTGGGGCGACCTCGACGCGGACGGGCACGTCAACAACGCGACCCTGCTGGCGTATGTGGAAGAAGCGCGGATGCAGTGGTCCGGCGCGCTGGGACTGCAACGGTCCGCGCCCGGGCTGATGTCCGTGGTCGCCAGCCAGGCATGCACGTATCGCATGCCGGTCGGCTATCCGGCGCGCCTGGCCGTGACCCTGCGCTGCGGCCACGTCGGCAACAGCAGCGTCGGCCTGGTTTTCGACGTGGTCGATGCCGGCGATGGCGGCATCGACCACGCCCGCGCCGCCATCACCTGGGTCTGGGTCGACCGCGAGGACAAGCGCCCGCGTCCCATGCCGCCCGCCCTGCGCGCCGCCTGCCTGGCGGCTTTCGAAGCCCCCTGAATCCGGAACATTCCATGACGAGCCCCCAACGCATCCTGTCCCAAAAAACCGGCGCCATCGGCTGGCTGATCTTCAACCACCCTGAAAAGCACAACGCCGTATCCCTGGAGATGTCCGCGGCCGTCGCCCCCGTCATCGCGGATTTCGAGGCCGATCCCGATATCCGCGTGGTGGTGGTCAAGGGCGCGGGCGACCGCGCCTTCATCGCCGGGTCGAATATCTCCAACTTCGACGCGGTGCGCGCCAATCCCGAGGAAAACCGCCGCTACCAGGAGATCAGCCAGGGTTCGTACGACGCCGTCTACCGCTGCGCCAAGCCGACCATCGCCATGATCAAGGGCTATTGCATGGGCGGCGGCATGGACTACGCGGCAAGCTGCGACATCCGCATCTGTTCCGACGATGCGGTCTTCGCCATTCCCGCCGTCAAGCTGGGGCTGGGCTACGGCTATCAAGGCCAGATACGGCTCAACCGCCTGATCGGCGCCAGCCGTGCCCGCGACCTGTACTTCACCGGACGCCGCTACGACGCCGGGGAAGCCCTGGCGGCGGGACTGGTGCATGAAGTGGCGCCGGCCGCCGGGCTGGAAGCGCGCGTGCGGGCCTATGCCGAATCGATCGCGGAGAATGCGCCGCTTACCATGCGGGCCTTGAAGCGGGTCTTCCTGGAATTGGAAAGGCCGCCGGCCGAACGCGACATGGACGCCGCGCACGCCCTGATTTCCGCCTGCTACGACAGCGAGGACTATCGGGAAGGCAAGGCGGCGTTCGCCGAAAAGCGCAAGCCGCGCTTTAGCGGCCGCTGAATAGCGGCCACTGAGTACTGGCCACTGAGTACCGGCCGCCGAGGAATATCGCGCGCCCGCGGCGCATCGGAGCTTGCTTGCGTCCCGCGCTTGCCGCGCGGGACGCCGTTCCTGCGCGTTCAGATCGCGTACAGCGCTTCCAGCGTGCGGAAACCCTTCACTTCGATCGGGTTGCCGAACGGGTCCATGAAGAACATGGTCCATTGCTCGCCGGGTTCGCCTTCGAAGCGGACCTGCGGCGCCAGCACGAAATCGACCTGGCCGCTGGCCTTCAGGCGCTCGGCCAGGGCCTGCCATTGCGGCAGCATCAGGGCCAGGCCGAAATGCGGCATGGGCACCAGCTTGTCGCCCACCTTGCCGGTGCGCGCGGTCTTCAGGGGCTCGCCCAGGTGCAGGGACAACTGGTGGCCGAAGAAATCGAAATCCACCCACGTCTCCGTGCTGCGGCCTTCCCGGCAACCCAGGGCGCCGCCATAAAAGCGGCGCGCTTCATCCAGGTCCAGCACGTTCAAGGCAAGGTGAAAGGCATTCGGCGGCGTGGCGACGGGCGTATCCATGATTTCCAAGGCTAGGTTCGGGAAGGCGTTCTGCGTGCCGGTAAAACCGGCAGCCCGTGATTCTGCGGGATAGCCGCCGCCGGAGCCAATGATTTTTTGCATACCACCCAGACGATTCAGACATACCCCCGCCTCCGGACCGCGGCTCATGGCCGTCAGCCTCCCTGGCTGGGACTTTTCCAAAAAATAAGCGAATAAATTAATTGATAGGATGCTAATAGTTAACTTATAATGCGCTTCATGAATACTCCCGCCGACACCCGCCTCATGGCCCTCACGGCCCATTTGATGGTGATCCATCGCGCCTACCGCGCCGCGGCCGACAAGGCCCTGGCCGATTACGGCCTGTCGCAGGCCACGGCGTGGCCCGTGATCACCGCCGGCCGCCTGGGCGACGGCGTGCGCCAGGGCGTGCTGGCCGAGGCCATGGGCGTGGAAGGCCCCTCCCTGGTCCGCGTGCTGGACCAGCTCGTCGCCGCCGGCCTGATCGAACGCCGCGAAGACCCGCTGGATCGCCGCGCCAAGACGGTGCACCTGACCGAAGCGGGCAACGAACTGCGCGAACGCGTCGAAACCATGCTGGTGCACCTGCGCCGCCGCCTGTTCGCCGGCTGCGACGAGAACGACCTCGAGGCCTGCATGCGCGTATTCGAAAGCCTGAAGTCCTCGCTGGCCCACCATCATTCCGAGCCGGGCACGGTCTACGAACCCCTGCCCCACGCGCCGGCGCCGGGCGGCTCATCGACGGAGCAGCAGCCATGAAGGCGCCCACCGGCGAGGAGATGCTGTTCTCGGTCAAGGCCTATATCGCGGCCATGGCGGCGCTGTACCTGTCCTTGATGATCGACCTGCCGCGCCCCTTCTGGTCGGTCACCACGGCCTACGTGGTGTCGCAGAACTGGGCCGGCGCGGTCCGCTCGAAGGCGGTGTTCCGTCTCGGGGGCACCTTCATCGGCTCCACGGCCATGGTGTTCGTGGTGCCGCGCCTGTCCATCTATCCGGTGCTGATGGTGGGCGCGCTGGCGCTCTGGGTAGGCATGTGCCTGTACATCGCCGTGCTGGACCGCACGCCGCGTTCCTACATGTTCATGCTCGCCGGCTATACCGCGGGCATGATCGCCCTGCCCAGCGTCACCAACGCCGGCACGGTGTTCGACACCGCCCTGGCGCGCGTGGAGGAAATCAGCCTCGGCATCCTCTGCGGCTCGCTGGTGCACAGCCTGATCCTGCCGCGCGGCATCGGCCCCGTCGTCATGGGCCGCCTGGAAGCCGCCGTGCGCGACGCGCGCCAGTGGATACAGGCGGTGCTGCGCGGCGACACCCAGGCCCGCACCGCGCGCGACCGCCGCGCCATCGCCAACGACATCACGCAACTGCGCCTGCTGTCCACCCACATCCCCTACGACACCGGCAACATCCGCTGGACGGCGCGCTCCATCGTCGCCATGCAGGACCGCGTGGCGGGGCTCACGCCCATCGTGTCGTCGATGGAGGATCGCCTGCGCACCCTGCGGGCCAGCGGCGCTCCCCTGCCGGCGGACCTGGAGCCGCTACTCGACGACATCGCCGCCTGGCTGGAAGCCGGGCGCTCCAGCGGCGACGACGCCAATCGCGCCACCGCCGCCGCGCTGCGCCGCCGCATCGCCGAACTGATGCCCGCCGTGGACGCCGGTTCCGACTGGAACACGATGTTGCTGGTCAGCCTGTGCACGCGCCTGCGCGAACTGGTGGACCACTTCCAGGAAGGGCTGGCGCTGCGGCGCGACATCCAGGCCGGCCTGAACGGCGCGCCGCCCCCCATGCCGCGCATGCCGATCACGTCCAATCGCGCCTTGCACCGCGACCACGGCATCGCCCTGCTGTCCTCGCTGGCGGCCGCCTTCGCGCTGATCATCTGCTGTACGTTCTGGATAGGCACCGCCTGGACCTACGGCGCCAACGCCGCGCTGTTCGCCGTCATCTTTAGCTGCTTCTTCGCGACGCAGGACAACCCGGTGCCGGGCATCATGGAGTTCCTGATCTACATCACGCTCTCCATTCCCATCTCGGCGGTCTACCTGCTGCTCATCCTGCCCGCCCTGCATTCCTTCGAGATGGTGGCGCTGACGATTTTCCCGACGGCGTTCATCCTGGGCATCTACATGGCGCGGCCGACCACCTTCGGCAAGGCCATGGCGATGCTGTTCGGCTGGACCGGCACGCTGGCCCTGCACGACACCAACACCGCCGACCTGGTGTCCTTCATCGACAGCACCCTGGCGCAGAACATCGGCGTGGCCGCGGCCGCCATCATCGCCGCGGTGTTCCGCAAGCTCAGCGCCGAGTACAGCGCGCGCCGCATCCAGCAGGCCAATTGGAAAGAACTAGCCAGCATGGCCAGCGCCGACGGCCCGCCCGCGCGCGCCAGTTTCACCGTGCGCATGCTGGACCGCATCGGCCTGCTGCACACGCGCCTGGCCGAGCGCAACAAGGACGGCGAGCCGGTGGAAGAAGACACGCTGCTGGACCTGCGCGTCGGCAACGAAATCGCGGAACTGCAACGCGCGCGCCGGGAACTACCTGTCGCCGACGCCGCGATACGCCCCGTGCTGGACGGCCTCGCGGCCTGCTTCCGCGACCGCGTCGCCGGCGTCGCCGAACAGCGCGAAGGCGTCCTGCAAAGAATCGACCTGGCCCTGGAACGCGTCAGCGGCGCCACGGCGGGCGTTCCGCGCCACCGCGCCATCGTCGCCCTGGTGGGCCTGCGCCGCTCGCTGTTTCCCCAGGCGCCGGCCTATCGGCCCGTGCTGGCCGCGGCGCCGTCCGCAACCCCTAACGTCCCGTCCGCATCATGATAGGCGAATTCAATATCTACGGCATTTACATGCCCTGGCTGCTGGTCCTGGCGTTTCTCACGCTGTTCGTGTCCTGGTTCGTGCGCCGCGTCCTGGCCCGCCTCGGCATGTATCGCGTGGTATGGCACCCGGCCCTGTTCGACCTTGCCCTGTATGTCGTGCTGCTGTACGGCGTCGTCCTGATTTCACCGCATATTTTTTCGAGATAGCACCATGAAGCTTCCTTCCGCATTGCGCCCCGCCGCCCTGGCCCGGTATGCCGTGACGACCATCGTGGTCGTCGCCGCGGCCTATGCCGGCTGGCAGTTGTGGGATCACTACGAAGTCGAACCCTGGACCCGCGACGGCCGCGTGCGCGCCTACGTCGTGCAGATCGCGCCGGACGTCTCCGGCCTGGTCACGGCCGTGCCGGTGGCGGACAACCAGAACGTCAAGAAGGGCGACGTGCTTTTCGAAATCGACCGCGCCCGCTATCAACTGGCCCTGGACCAGGCGCAGGCCTCGGTCGCCTCGCAGAGCGTGGCGCGCGACCAGGCCCAGCGCGACGCCCGCCGCAACCGCGAGCTGGGCCAACTGGTGTCCGCCGAAGCGCGCGAACAAAGCCAGACCAAGGTCGAACAGGCCGAGGCGGCCTTGGCGCAAGCCAAGGTCGCGCTGGACATCGCCAAGCTCAACCTGCAGCGCAGCCGCGTGGTGGCGCCCACCGACGGCCGCGTCACCAACCTGGACCTGCGCGTCGGCTCGTATGCCGCCGCCGGCCGCGGCGTCATGGCCCTGGTCGATTCGAACTCGTTCTACGTCGAAGGCTATTTCGAGGAAACCAAGCTGCCGCGCATCAAGGAAGGCGACCGGGTGTCGGTCCAACTGATGGGCGAGGCGCGCACTATCCAGGGCCACGTCGACAGCATCGCACTGGGCATCGCCGACCGCGACCGCAGCACCAGCGCCAACATGCTGCCCAACGTCAATCCCAACTTCAACTGGGTGCGACTGGCCCAGCGCATCCCCGTGCGCGTGCACATCGACGAAGTGCCCGCCGGCGTGCGCCTGGTGTCCGGCCAGACCGCGACGGTCGTGGTGCAGGACGACGCGGCGCGCGGCGACGCGACGCAATCCCCGGCGCCGCGTTCGTAATGCCGAGGCCCGTCATGCGCACCCTTCATCTTCCCAAGCTCGCGGCGCTCGCCGTGGCCGCGGCCCTGGCCGGTTGCGCCACGGTCGGCCCGGACTACAAGGTCCCGGCGGATGCCGCGGCGAATCGCCCCGAGGCGGCCGCGCCGTTCAACGGCGCCGCCAACGCCGCCTTCGCCCAGGCCGCCGTGCCCGGCAAATGGTGGCGGCTGTACGACGATCCGCAACTCGACGCGCTGATCGCCAAGGCGCTGGACGCCAATACGGACCTGCGGGTCGCCGCGGCCAACATGGAACGCGCGGCCGCCGCCACGCGCCAGGCGCAGGCGGCGACCCAGCCCTCCTTCAACGTCGACGCCAAGCCCTGGTTCGGCCATCCGTCCGGCTTCGACGAGTTGGCGCCCACCTACGAGCCGCCCAGCGAATGGTTCTACAGCATGGGCGCCGGCGTCTCGTACACGGTCGACCTGGTCGGCCAGATCCGCCGCGCCATCGAAGCCGCCAACGCCGACCAGGCGACGGCGCAGGCGGCCTACGACGCGATGCGCGCCAACGTCGCGGCGCAGACCGCCCTGGCCTACGCCACCGCCTGCACGGCCGGCATGCAACTGGCCTCCGCGCAGCATTCGGTGGACGTGCAGAGCGAGTCGGTCAAGGTCAACGAGAAGCTGCAGAACCTGGGCCGCGGCACGGCCCTGGACGTCACGCGCGCGCGCGGCCAACTGGAGCAGTTGCGCGCCGCCCTGCCGCCGCTGGAAGCCAGGCGGCGCGTGGCCCTGTACCGCCTCGCCACGCTGACGGGCGGCACGCCCAACGAATTCCCGCAAGCGCTGGCGCAATGCAGGACGCCGCCGGAGATCAAGCAGCCCATCCCGGTCGGCGACGGCGCGGCCCTGCTGCGCCGCCGCCCGGACATCCGCGAAGCGGAGCGCGCGCTGGCCGCCGCCACCGCCCGCATCGGCGTGGCCACGGGCGACCTGTACCCCAAGATCACGCTGGGCCTTTCGGCCAGTTCCGCCAACTTCCTCGACCGCTTCGGCAGCCAGGGCAGCTTCGGCTACAGCCTGGGCCCGCTGATCTCCTGGACCATACCCAACACCGGCGCCGTGCAGGCCCGCATCGCCGAGGCGCAAGCCGGCGCCAAGGCGGCCTATGCCCGCTTCGACGCGACCGTGCTCAACGCCTTGCGCGAAACCGAAAGCGCGCTGACGATGTACGCCCGCGAACTGGACCGCGACGACGCCCTGAAGGCCGCCCGCGACCAGAGCGCCGAAGCGGCCGGCCAGGCCCGCAAGCTGTACCAGTACGGCAAGACGGACTACCTGACCGTGCTCGACGCGGAGCGCACGCTGGCCAACAACGAAAGCGCGTTGTCCGCCTCCGAGGCCGAGATGGTGGAATACCAGATCAAGCTGTTCCTCGCGCTGGGCGGCGGCTGGGAAAAGGATGCGGTGAAGGATGCCGCGAGCCCGCCGGCGCAAGCGCAAGGCCGGCAGGCCGCGCCCGCCGAACCCGAGTCCCTGCCCGTCAGGCAGTAGGTTCCGGGGTCAATGGATGACCGAGCCGCTGGGCGGATGCGGGTTGTTCAGGCCCAGCGCGGCTTCCCAGCTACGCAGCGGCACGCAGGTCTGCAGGCGCACGATGGCGCGCTCGATCAGGGCCGGATGCAATTCGTGGCCGACGCGCGTGGCCACGTCTATGGTGGAATCCCCATGCAGTTCGTTCAGGCGCGCCTGCGCCTGTTCGGCGTGCGCGACCGGCATGACCGCATCGTCGGCGCCATGCAGCAGATGGATGGTGGTGTATTGCGGCGCCCACTGGGGCATGCGGGCATAGCGGCCGCTGAAGGCCAGCACGCGGCCGGCCAGCCCGTCGTGCGCGGCGACGGTTTCCAGCGCCATGACGGCGCCCTGCGAGAATCCCGCCAGCGCGGTGTCGCTCTGCAAGAGGTGGAAGCGCGCCTGGCTGGCGCGTATGTATTCGACCAGCGGCGGCAAGGCCTGCGCCACGCGCGCCGCCCGGTTGTCGTCGTCGATGCCGCGCAGCGCGAACCATTGGCGCCCCTCGTGGCCGCCGTCGAAGGCCTCGAAACCCGCGGGCGCCAGAATGGCCGCTTGGGGAAACGCGCGGCGCAAGGCCTCGGCCAAGGGCCGCACGTTCTCGGCGGCGCCCCCGGCGCCATGCAGCAGGATGAACAACTGCCGCGTGTCCCCTTCCAGGGGAAGCAGTTCTAGGGCGCCCGCGGGCGCGGAGGATACGGACATATACGGCTCCAGTCCAGATACGGTGGGTGGTCTCGCGTCCGGCCCCGCTCAAAACAGCGGCCGGACACCCCGATATCCCGAATCTTGCGCCTCGCGCGGTCAAAGCGCAAAAAATCGAGGGCTAACCCGCATTGAGCTTCCCTGCCCCCAGCGCCAAGAATGGCTTCAAGGTTTCCCTGCATGACAGGTCCGCCGGGGCGCGACGCCGCCCCGATACGAGGAGCGCCATTCATGTCCGAGATACCTGAACCGGGGACCGCCGCAGCCGCGTCCCCGCCCGCCGGCAATGGGCCGGTCAAGCCCGGCTACGACCCGGGCCTGGTCAACGAGGACCTGGCGCCGCTGAAGCGCCAGACCTGGACCAGCTACGACATCTTCGCCTTCTGGATGTCGGACGTGCACAGCGTGGGCGGCTACATCACCGCCGGCAGCCTGTTCGCGCTCGGCCTGAACGGATGGCAAGTGCTGACGGCGCTGCTGGCCGGCATCCTCATCGTGCAGGCCTGCTGCAATCTGGTGGCGCGACCCAGCCAGCTTACCGGCACGCCCTTCCCCGTCGTCTGCCGCCTGGCCTTCGGCGTGCATGGCGCCAACATCCCGGCCCTGGTGCGCGGGGCCATCGCCATGGCCTGGTACGGCATCCAGACCTACCTGGCCTCCGGCGCGCTGCTGATCGCGGCGCTCAAGCTCCAGCCGCAACTGGCGCCCTACGCCGACGTGGCCCGGCACGGCTTCGCCGGTCTTTCCACGCTGGGCTGGTGCGCCTATCTCGCGTTGTGGGCGGCGCAGGCGGCGGTGTTCTGGCGCGGCATGGAGTCGATCCGCCGCTTCATCGACTGGAGCGGCCCCGCCGTGTACGTGGTGATGGCGGTCCTCGCCGGCTGGCTGGTCCACAAGGCCGGCTGGTCGAACATCGGCCTTTCCCTGTCGGAAACCCGGCTGGAAGGCTGGCACGCCGTCTCCGCCACCGCGGGCGCCATCGCCCTTGTGGTCACCTATTTCTCCGGCCCCATGCTGAACTTCGGCGATTTCTCGCGTTATGCGCGCACGATGCGGGCGGTCAGGCGCGGCAACGCCTGGGGCCTGCCGGTGAATTTCCTGTTCTTTTCGCTGCTCACCGTGGTCACCATCGCCGCGACGCGGCCGGTGTTCGGCCGGTTCATCCACGACCCCGTGGAGACCATCGCGCGGATCGACAGCACCTTCGCCGTGCTGCTGGGCTCGCTCACCTTCGTGGTCGCCACCGTCGGCATCAACATCGTGGCCAACTTCGTCTCGCCGGCCTTCGACCTGTCCAACGCGGCGCCCCAGCGCATCAGTTGGCACACGGGCGGCATGATCGCGGCGATCGGCTCGGTGCTGCTGACGCCCTGGAACATCTTCGACAATCCGCTCATGATCCATTACACGCTGGACGTGCTGGGCGCTTTCGTCGGCCCGCTCTTCGGCATTCTCGTCGCCGACTATTACCTGGTGCGCAAGCGGCATATCGTGCTCGACGACCTGTTCACGCGCGACCCGGGCGGCGCCTACTGGTATCGCAAGGGCTACAACCCGGCCGCCATCAAGGCCCTGGTCCCGGCCGTGCTGGTCCCCATCGCCTGCGTGCTGGCGCCGGATCTGCGCGGCCTGGCGAACTACAGTTGGTTCATCGGCATGGGGATGGGAACGGCGCTGTACACGCTGTTCATGCGGCAGGCGGCCGCGCGGGCGGACGCGCCGGGGACCTGCCGCGCCGCGCCCGACGACGCGCCCGCGCCCGGGGCGGGCTGAGCCGGAGAAGCGGCCATGGGCGCATGGGCGCGCAGCGCCGGGACACGGCGCCAGTCAGCGTTCCAGGATCAGGTCCGCGGCCTTCTCCGCCACCATCATCACCGCGGCCTGCGTGTTGCCGGAGACCATCCTGGGCATGACCGACGCATCGACCACGCGCAGCCCTTGCACGCCGCGCACGCGCAGGCGCGGATCGGTGACCGCGGCCTCGTCCTCGCCCATGCGGCAGGTGCCGATGGGGTGATAGATGGTCTGCCCGTTGCGCCGCGCGAAGTCCAGCCATTCGTCGTAGCTGCGCACCGCCGCGCCCGGACTGGTCTCGGCGTCGATGTAGCGCGCCATCGCGGGCCGGCCGACGATGCGGCGCGCCGCTTCCATGCCGTGCACCAGGGCATCGCGGTCGGCCTGGGCGGCCAGGAAGTTGGGCCGGATGGCCGGCGCGTCGGCGGGATCGGGCGTGCGGGCGTGGATGCTGCCCACCGATTGCGGCCGCAACTGCGCCACCCCCAGCGTCATGCCCGGGTGCCGGTCGAGGATGCGTTCGGCCGCGTTGGCGTAGCTGGCGTGCACGAAGAAATACTGCACGTCGGGCTCCGCCATCTCCGGCCGCGACTTGACGAAGCCGTGCACCAGGCCGGTCCCCAGGGTGAGTATGCCGCGCCGGGCGGCATAGTAGAGCGCGACCTGGCGCGCCAGCCGCCAGCCGCGCGACATCTCGTTCAAGGTCACCGTCCCCTTGACCCGCCAGTTCATGCGCGTCGCGTAGTGATCGATGTAGTTCTCGCCCACCTGCGGCGCCGCGTGCACCAGCGAAACGCCCAGGGCCCGCAGGCGTTCCGGATCGCCGATCCCGGACAGCTCCAGCATCTGCGGCGACTGCACCGCGCCCATGCACAGCAGGACCTCGCGCGCGGCGCGCACGGTCACGTCCTGGCCGCGCTGGCGATAGACCACGCCCACGCAGCGCTTTCCCTCGAACACCAGGCGCAGCACCCGCGCCTCGGACTCCACGCGCAGGTTGGCGCGGCCGCGCGCCGGCTTCAGGTAACCGTCGGCGGCGCTCCAGCGGCGGCCGTCCTTCTGCAGCACCTGGTAATAGCCGAAGCCTTCCTGGCGTTCGCCGTTGTAGTCCTCGTTGATGCGCTGCCCGTCTTCGCGCGCCGCCGCCAAAAAGGCATCGGCCAGCGGATAGCGCTCGCGCACCTGGGTCAGGTACATGGGGCCGTCCTTGCCGCGCGACGGACCGCCCTGCGCATAGCGCTCCAGCCGGCGGAAATAGGGCTCGACCTCCGCGTAGCTCCAGCCCGCTGCGCCCGCCGCCGCCCAGCCGTCGTAGTCCTGCCGCTGGCCGCGCACGTAGATGCCGCCATTGATCAGCGTCGAACCGCCCAGGCCCTTGCCGCGCGGCACGGAAATCACGCGGCCGCGCGTGTTTTCCTCGGGCTCGGTGGCGAAGCACCAGTTGAAGCGCGGGTCCACCAGCAGCTTGCTGAAGCCGGCGGGGATGCCGACCCACATGCTGGCGGCATCCTCGCCCGCCTCGATCAGCAGCACGCGATGGCGGCCGTCGGCGGTCAGCCGGTTGGCCAGGATGCAGCCGGCGGTGCCGCCGCCGGCGATGATGAAATCGAAATCGGCCATGGCCCTTCCTCTGGCCTCAAGCCGCGGCCGCCGGCCCGGGCACGCCCAGGAACCGCGCCATCAGGGCGATCTGCGCCGCCAGCATGGGCGCGCCGTAGTGGACCGGGCAGCCCCGTTGCCGCGCCGCCCGCAACAGCGCCGTCTCGCGCGGCTGCATGATGATCTCGCACACCCGCTGGTCCGGCGTCAGCCGCGCCGCGTCCAGCGGCAGCGCATCGCCCTCGCGCAAGCCCAGCGAGGTGGCGTTGACCACCAGGTCGTGGCCCGAGGGATCGGGCGTGCCCACGACGACGTCGGCGGCGGCATCCAGCCGCGCCAGGCGCTGCTTCAAGTCCTCGGCCTTGGCGCGGGTGCGGTTGGCGATGGTCAGGCGCGACACGCCGGCCTGCACCAGCGCGAAGGCGATGGCGTTGGCGGCGCCGCCGGCGCCCGCCAGGTAGGCGCTGCGGCCGCGCGGCTCCACGCCGGCGTCGCGCAGGCCGCCGACGAATCCCTCGCCGTCGAGCATGTGGCCGACCATGCGGCCGTCGGCCTCGCGCCGCACCACGTTGGCGGCGCCGATCAGGCGCGCGCTGTCGCTGACCTCGTCGCACAGCCCGACGATGGCGGTCTTGTGCGGCACCGTCACGATGACGCCGCCCAGGTTGCGCAGGCCGCGCAGTCCCTGGATGACCTGCGCCAGCGTGTCCGCGCCCGCGTGCAGCGGCACCAGCACGCCGTCATGGCCCAGCGCGGCGAAATGCTCGTTCATCCGCTGCGGCGTCTGCACGTGATGGATGGGATCGGCCAGGATGCCGTAGATCCGGGTTTCGCCGGTAATGGTAATGGTCGCGTTCTTGGTGGTGGCCGTGTCGGTGGCCGTCGGCGTCTTCATCCTCGTTTCCCCTTGGCAAGTTGTTCGCGGGCCACCTGGGCCACGCCGTCGGCGTCCAGACGATAGTGGGCGTACAGCGTGGTCGGCGGCGCGATCAGGCTGTACTCGTCCTGGATGCCGTGACGGTACAGGCGCACGCCCAGGCCTTCGTCGGCCAGCACCTCGGCCACCGCCGACCCCAGCCCGCCCAGCACGTTGTGTTCTTCCACCGTGACCAGCAAACGGCAGCCGGCGGCCGCGCGCAGCACCGCCTCGCGGTCCAGCGGCTTGATGGTGGGCATGTCGACGACGCCCACGGAATGGCCCTCGGCGCGCAAGGCCTGGGCGGCGTCCAGCGCCGCCCGCACGCCGATGCCGCAGGCGATCAGCGTCAGGTCCGCGCCCTCGGCGTGCACGATGGCCTTGCCGAAGCTGAAGGGCTGCCCGTCCTGGTACACCTGCGGCTCGCGCCCGCGGCCGATGCGGAAATAGATGGGCTCCGGCCAGTCGACCGAGGCCTTGATCGCCGACGCCAGTTGCGGCCCGTCGGCGGGCGACACCACGGTCAAGCCCGCGATGGCGCGCATGGTGGAGATATCTTCCGTGGCGTGATGCGAGGTGCCGTAGAAACCCAGGCTGATGCCGGTATGGTGCCCGATCAGCCGCACCGGCAGCCGCGTATAGGCCACGTCCATGCGGATCTGTTCGCAGCACAGCAGTCCCAGGAAGGACGCGAAGGTGGCGACGAAAGGCATGTGCCCGGTCGTCGCCAGCCCGGCCGCCGCCGACACCATGTTCTGCTCCGAGATGCCGAATTGTACGTACCGCTCGGGATAGGCCTGGGCGTAGCGGTTCAGGCCGTTGGAATACTGCAGGTCGGCGGCGCCCGCCACGATGGGATGGCCCGCCTGCGTCAATTCAATCAAGGCATCCGACAAATAGGACAGCCCGGGATTGAGCGCGTTCAGCGCGCGGTACTGCCAGGAGTCCGGCGAGCGCGGCGCGGCCGCCTCGACGTGCGTGCCGGCGCCCACGGCGCCGCCGCGGTCCGCGTCATTCCGCGCATGCCCTTCGCCCTGCCCGTCCCTGGAATTCGCTTGCCGTGTCATCGTCAGATCTCCCGCGCCATGATTTCTTCGCGCGCGCGCCGCGCGTCTTCCGGGGCCAGATATCCCAGATGCCAGCCGGGCTCCTTCTCCATGTAGGACACGCCCTTGCCCTTGACGGTGCGCGCGATCACGCAGGCCGGTTGCGCGCGCGTCCGGTCCGCCTTGAGCCGGCGCAGCAGGGGCGCCAGCGCCGCCAGGTCGTGGCCGTCGACCTCGTGCACCTGCCAGCCGAAGCTGGACCATTTGTCCTTGAGCGATTCGACGCCCATGACGTCGTCGACCTTGCCGTCGAGCTGATAGCCGTTGCGGTCGACGATGGCCACCAGCCGGCCCAGGCGATGGTGGGCGGCGAACAGCGCGGCTTCCCACACCTGCCCTTCCTGCATCTCGCCGTCTCCCAGCATGACGAAGACATCGAAATCGCCGCCGGCCAGGCGGCCGCCCAGCGCCATGCCGGCGCCGTTGGACAAGGCATGGCCGATGGAGCCCGAACTGAAGTCGACGCCCGGCACCTTGGTCATGTCCGGATGGTCGCCCAGCGGGCTGCCCAGGCGCGTGTAGCCGTCCAGCAGCGACTTGTCGAAAAAGCCGTGGTCCGCCAGCACGGGAAACAGGCCCACCGCGGCATGGCCCTTGCCCATGAGGAAGCGGTCGCGGCCGGCCCAGCCCGGATCGCCGTCGCGCAGGCGCATGACGTCGTAATAGAGCGCGGCGAAGATCTCCGCGCAGGAAAACACCGAACTGTAGTGTCCCACCTTGGCGATCTCGATCAGCCGCAGCGTTTCCAGGCGGATGAAGCGGGCCTTCTCCCGCAAGCGCGCCAGTTGCTCGGGCGCCAGGGCCGCCGCCCCGCTTGCGGGATGCGCCTCGACGGGCGCGCCAGGCGCTTGGGCCATGGTCTGTCTCCTCGTTATCGTAAAAATATATGATATATAATATAGCGAATAAGCCGAAAAAAGCGCGGCGCAGGCTAAAATTTCCTCTCCCTTTTTTCGACGCGCAAGACATGGTCAACCTGAAGCCGGTCAAGAAAGAAAATCTCTCGGTCCGGGTCTACAACGAAATCCGCGAAGCCCTGATCAACGGCCAGTACGAGCCGGGGGAACGCCTGATCATCGGCGAGCTCGCGCAGGCCCTGGGCGTCTCCATCACGCCGGTGCGCGAAGCCATCTTCCGCCTGATCAGCGAGCAAGGCCTGGAAATGCAGGCGGCCACCGCCGTCTACGTGCCCTACGTCAATTCGGCCAAGCTCAGCGAAATCCAGCAGATCCGCTTCCACCTGGAAGGCATGGGCGCCGCGGAGGCCGCGCGCCAGATCACCCCCAAGCAGCTCGACAACCTGGTGGCCCTGCAGGCGCAGTTCATCGGCTGCACCTCCACCGACCCCAAGCGCGCCAGCTACCTGAACCGCAAGTTCCACTTCGCGATCCTCGAAGCCAGCCGCATGCCGGTGCTGCGCACCACGGTGGAATCGTTCTGGGTCATTACCGGCCCCATCCTGAAAGTCTTCCACGTCAAGACCGCCGGCCTGGATTATTCGCAGGGCCAGCACCGGCATGAAGCCGTGCTCGAGGCCTTGAAGGCGCGCGACGCCGAAGCCGCGCGCGCGGCCCTGCAAGCCGACATTTCCTGGGGCGGCAAGATCATGATCGACTGGCTGATCGAGAAGGAAAAGGAACAGGAAGCGCTGGAAGACGCCGTGCCGGCGAGGAAATGACGCCCGGCCGCGCGGCAGGCGGCCGTCGGAAGCATGGCCGCCGCATCCGCGGCGCGGCGAGCGCGGCGGCCCCGGCCGCAGGGCCCGCCGGACAAGACGACATAAGAACGAGGAGACATCGTGCTGAAAATATTCGGCGGCCCCAGCCGCTACATCCAGGGGCCGGACGCCGTCGCGCGTCTGGGCGAGGCGATGGCGCTGTTCGGCCCGCACGCCGCGCTGGTCATCGACAGCTACGTCCTCGACGTCCACGGCGCGCGGCTGCGCGGCCTGTGCGAGGCGAGCGGGGTCGCCACCCACGTCCTGCCGGTCGAAGGCGAAATGACGCCGGCCTCCATCCAGGCGCTGTGCCGGCGCGCCGCCGCCACGCCGGCCCGCGCGGTGGTGGCCGTGGGCGGCGGCAAGGCGCTGGACGCCGGCAAGGCCGTGGCCCGCGCCCTGCACGGCCACCTGGTCACCGTGCCGACGGTCGCCTCCAACGACGCGCCCACCAGCAAGAACTATGTGCTGTATGACGAGCATCACAACCTGGTGGCGGTCGAGCACATGCTGTTCAACCCGACGATGGTGATCGTCGATACGGCCCTGGTGGCGACCGCGCCCGCGCATTTCTTCCGCGCCGGCCTGGGCGATGCCATTTCCAAGAAATTCGAAGCGGCGCAGTGCCATGCGGCGGGCGGTCCCAATATGTACGGCGGCGCCTCCACGCTGACGGCGCAGTTGATCGCCGACGGTTGCTACCGCACGCTGATCGACGACGGCGCCGCGGCCTTGTCGGCGGCGGGCAGCGGCCAGCCCACCCCGGCATTCGAGCGCGCGGTCGAAGCCATGATCCTGATGAGCGGCCTGGGTTTCGAAAGCGGCGGCCTGTCCATCGCCCACGCCCTGACCCGCGGCTTGCCGCGCATCGCCGGCGTGGGCCGCGCCATGCACGGCTTGCAGGTGGCCCTGGGGCTGCTGGTTCAATTGGATCTGGAACGGCGCGACGACCGGGTGCTGGCAGGACTGGAGGACTGGTACGCCGCCACCGGCCTGCCCACCACGCTGAAGGCCCTGGGCGCGGGTGACATCGACGACGGGCAATTGCGCCTCGCCGCCGAACTCACGCTGAAGGCCCGCCATGCCGCCAACTTCGGCCATGCGCTCACCGTCGACGAACTGGCCGGCGCGCTGAAGCGGCGCGCCGGCTGAACGGCGCGGCGCCCGGGCGGGTGCCGTGGCCTAGAACGCCACGTTGTTTCCGCCCTTCAGGCCCAGCTTCTCGCGGGCCTCGTCGGGCGTGGCCACTTCCAGGTTGAGCGCTTCGATGATGGTGCGGATGCGCTCGACCTGCGACCGGTTGGACTGCGCCAGTTGCCCGGGCCCGATCCACAGCGAATCCTCCAGGCCGACGCGCACGTTCGAGCCCATCGCCGCGCCCATGGTCGCCAGCGGAATCTGCGCGCGGCCGGCGCCGAGGATGGACCACTCGTAGCCCCCCGTCCCGAACAGCCGGTCGGCCGTGCGCCGCATATGCATCAGGTCCTCGGGGTCCGGCCCGATGCCGCCCAGGATGCCGAACACCGACTGGATGAAGGGCGGCGACTTGATCAGGCCGCGATCCATGAAGTGCTTGAGGTTGTACAGGTGGCTGATGTCGTAGCACTCGAACTCGAAGCGCGTGCCGTTGGCATTGCCGATGGTCAGGATGTCCTCGATGTCCTGGTAGGTGTTGCGGAAGATCAGCGAACGGCTGTTCTCCAGGTGCTCGCGCTCCCAGTCGTGCTTGAATTCCTTGAAGCGGTTGAGCATCGGGAACAGGCCGAAATTCATCGACCCCATGTTCAGCGACGCCACTTCCGGCTTGAAGGTCGACGCCGGGCGCATGCGCTCGGCCACCGTCATGTGCGGGCTGCCGCCCGTGGTGATGTTGACGACGGCGTCGGTCTCGGCCTTGATGCGCTTGAGGAAGGGCTCGAACAGCGCCGGATCCTGCGACGGCTTGCCGGTCTCGGGATCGCGCGCGTGCAGGTGCAGGATGGCGGCGCCCGCGCGGGCCGCGCCGATGGCGGCCTCGGCGATCTCGTCGGCCGTCACCGGCAGGTACGGCGACATGCTGGGCGTATGGATGGCGCCGGTGACGGCGCAGGTGATCACGACTTTCTTCTTGGTGGCCATGTGTCTCTCTCCGTGGGGGTTCTTGCGTCTTGGGCGGACCCGATCAGGCCCCGCGCTCCTTGCATTCCTTGCGTTCCTCGCCTTCCTTGCGCTCGGCCTCCTGCTTGTGCCGCAGCAGTTGCATCAGGCGTTCGTCGCGCCAGAAGCGGCGCGCGTGCAGGTCGGCCGCCGGCAGGCGCTCGCGCCGCTGCGCCTCCAGGTCCTGCACGGCCGGCCCCTGCCACGCCGGCTCGCCGGTCTGGCTGGCGCCGATGGACCGGTACATGCCGTTATAGCGCGCGCAATAGTCGGCGATGCCGCCCGGCGCGTTCAGGTCTATGGTTTCGAACGGTCCCATGAAGGCCCAGCGCAGTCCCAGGCCATCCTTGACCGTGGCGTCGATGTCCTCGACGCTGGCATAGCCGGCTTCGGCCAGGCGCAGGGCTTCCTGCAGCAGCGCGCCCTGCAGGCGATTGAGGATGAAACCCTCGATCTCGCGCCGCACCACCACCGGCTTCTGCCCCACTTCGCGCATGATGGCGACGCAATGCGCGATCGTCTCCGGCGCGGTCCAGGGCGCGCCGCAGACCTCCACCACGGGCACCAGATACGGCGGGTTCACGGGATGGGCGACCAGGCAGCGCGCCTGGCCCGGCACCTCGCGCGAAAACAGGCTGGCGCGGATGCTGGACGTGGAACTGGCGAGGATGGCGGTGGCCGGCGCCAGCGCGTCCAGTTGCGCGAACAGGGCCTGCTTGACGGCCAGGTCCTCGGGCGAATTCTCCTGCACGTAGTCGACGCCCGCCAGGGCGGTCTCCAGCGTGTCGGCCAGCGCGACCCGCGCGAGGATGGCGTCGGGATCGCCGGACAGGCCATGGTCGCGCAAGGTGCGCAACTGCCGCGCCACCAGCATGCGCCCTTCCCCGGCCTTGGCCGGGTCGCTGTCGTACATGCGCACCGACCAGCCGGCGCGCGCGAAAACGATGGCCCAGCCCTGCCCGATCAGGCCGCAGCCGATGATGGCGGCTATCCCCATGTCGATGCCCTCCGCATCCAATCAATAGAGTTTCTGCGTCAGGCCGTCGATGACGATGGCCTGGCCCGTCACGCTGCGCGCCGCGTCGCTGGCGTTGAACAGCACCATATTGGCGATGTCGCGCGCGGTGACCATGCGTCCCAGCACGGCCTGGTTCTCGTACTGCGTGGCGATCTCCTCGACCGGCCGGCCCAGCGTCCTGGCCTTGGCGTCGATCACCGCGCGGATGCGCGGCCCCTCCACCGCGCCGGGCAGGATGGCGTTGACCCGCACGCCGTGCGGCCCCAGCTCGATCGCCAGCGACTTGGTGAAGCCCACCACCGCCCACTTGGAAGCCGAATAGGCCGACCGGCCCGCGAAGCCCAGATGGCCGGCGGCGGACGACAGGTTGATCATCACCCCCGCCGTCGACGTCTTCAGCAGCGGCACGGCCAGGCGCGCGCACAGGAACTGCCCGGTGATGTTCACCGCCAGCGTGCGGTCCCAATCGGCCTTGGACAGGTCCTCCACGAAACCCGTGGGCCCGGCCACGCCGGCGTTGTTGATCAGGATATCGAGGCCGCCGAGGCTCGCGCCGACCTGTTCGAACAAGCGGGCCACGCTCGCCTCGTCCGAGACGTCGGCCACGGTGGTGGCCACGCCGGGCAGGTCGCGCCGCAGGTCGTCCAGCCGCGCCGCGTTGATGTCGCACACCAGCAGGGATGCGCCGGCGGCATGGAACAGGCGCGTCATCTCCAATCCCAGGCCATCGGCGCCGGCGGTGATCAACACCTTGCGGCCACGCAAACTGCAATCCTCGAACATGCTTCGTCTCCTGTGTCGCCGGGCTCGCGGCGGGAGTCCGGATGACTCCGCGCCGTGGCCCGCGATCCGTTGCGCGGCGCCCGGCGTGTTGGGGAAATCCCCCATGCACGCGCCTGGGTCGCCCTCTAGAATAAATCACCTGCCGGTGGGTGTTTTTTAAAAATATATCATATATTATGTACCATCCAACGCCGCACCGAGGGCCCTTTCGAAGGCCCCGGGCAGGCCTGGGGCAGAGCCTGGAGCATTGCGTTCGACCGGACGCCCGACGCGTCCCCGCAGGGGCGGCGCGAGGGGCCGCGCAAGCGGCAAGGCACCGCGATCAGACCATCAACAAGGAGCGAGACATATGTTCAAGATCAGGAAAATCGCCTTGGCGCTGGGCGCCTGCGGCGTGCTGGCCAGCGCGGCCGCGCATGCCGACATCAAGGTCGGCGCGCTTTTCCCCTTCAGCGGCGCGCTGGCCCTGCTGGGCCAGGAAAGCTTCCGCGGCCTGGAGCTGGCGGTCAATGAAGTCAACGCCGCCGGCGGCATCAACGGCGAGAAGGTCGAGATCCTCAAGGCCGACGCCGTCGATCCCAACCAGGCCGTGTCGGAAACCAAGCGCCTGATCTCCTCCAACGTCGTCGGCGTGTTCGGCAGCTATGCCTCCGGCATCTCCTACGCCGCCTCGCCGGTCACCGAGCTGGCGGGCGTGCCCTACTTCGAACTGGGCGCCACGGCGCACAAGATCACCACGCGCGGCTACAAATACCTGTTCCGCACCAATCCCAACACCGCGCTGTACGGCGTCTCGGTGGTCAACGCCCTGCACGACATCGTCGCGCCGGGCATGGGCCTGAATCCCAAGGACATCAAGATCGGCATCATCCACGAGGACGGCCCCTACGGCACCGACGTGGCCGCCACCGAGAAGCAGCGCGCCGCGGAACTGGGCTATACCGTCGCCGAGGTGCTGCCCTACTCGGCCAAGACGGTGGACCTGTCCTCGCTCATCCTGCGCCTGAAGGGCGCCGGCGTGAACGTGGTGCTGCAGACCGCCTACCAGAACGACGCCATCCTTTACTTCAACCAGGCCAAGGCGGCGGGTTTCAAGCCCAAGGTCGTCATCGGCGCGGGCGGCGGCTATTCGCTGGCCGACACCGCCAAGGCCGTGGGCGCCGGCATGAACGGCGTGTTCGACCTCGACTTCCCGCAATCCTCCATCAATCCCGCCGGCGCGCCCGGCCTGGACAAGTTCCTGCAGGCCTACAAGGCCGCGTACAAGAGCGACCCGCAGTCCGGCCACAGCCTGACCAACTACGTCGGCGCCAAGGTCTTCCTGGAAGCCATCGCCAACGCCAAGTCGACCGACAAGGACAAGATCCGCGCGGCAGTGCTGGCCTACAAGAAGCCCGCCGGCCAGTCGGCCAACGGCTGGGGCTTCGATTTCGGCGAGGACGGCCAGAACAAGGCCTCGGACTTCTACATCATGCAGTGGCAGAACGGCCAACTGGTCACCATCGCCCCCAGCAATCTCGCCCTCGGCAAGCCCGTCTTCAATAAATAAACCCGGGCTGTGGGACCGCGGCGCGCCATGAAACGCGCCGGGCAACCCCGATACAAGTTGTCGGCAGGACGCGGCGCGGCAGCGCCGGCGCGCGCTTCGCGGGAGGCGCGCGCCACGTCCTCCATATGCGAGGCTGCTCAATGGATATCCTGATTCAACTCATCATCAACGGCCTGTTGCTGGGCGGCGCCTACGCCATCATCAGCCTGGGCCTGACGCTGATTTTCGGCGTCGTGCGCGTGGTGAACTTCGCGCACGGCGAATTCCTGATGATAGGCATGTACCTCGTGTACCTGGCCGCCAGCCATTTCGGCATCCACCCCTACGTGGGGCTGGTGCCGGTGGCCCTCATCCTGTTCGCGCTGGGCGCGGCGACCCAGCGGCTGGTGATACAGCCCCTGCTCAACGCCGACGAGCATATCCAGATCTTCGCCACGGTGGGCATCTCCACCATCCTGCTGAACCTGGCCCTGGTGGTGTTCGGCGCCAACGTGCTGCGCGCCCCCGTCGAACTGGGCACCGACTCGATCTCGGTCGGCAACTACGCCATGGTGACCGGCCAGTTGATCACCTTCCTGGCCGCGCTGGTCCTGGCCGTCCTGCTGCACCTGTTCATGCACCGCACCTACCTGGGCCGCGCGCTGCGCGCCGTGGCCCAGCACCGCTACGCCGCCATGCTCATGGGCGTGAACGTCAAGGCGGTGTACGTGCTGGCCTTCGGCCTGGGCACGGCCTTCGTCGGCATCGCGGCGGGCCTGCTGGCGCCGCAATACCCGGTCTTTCCGACCGTGGGCACCTATTTCGTGCTGACCGCCTTCGTCATCGTCGTGCTGGGCGGCATGGGCAGCCTCTACGGCGCCGTCGCCGGGTCGATGATCATCGGCGTGGTCGATACGCTGGCCGGCTACTACATCGCGCCCGACCTCAAGGAGGTGGTGTACTTCGGCATCTTCCTGCTGATCCTCGTCTTGCGCCCGACCGGCCTGTTCGGCGTCGGCACGGAATAAAAGGAGCGCGACATGTTTCCGGATTTTCGCAGCCCCAAGGCTTACGTCAGCCTGATCCTGTTGATCGCCATGTTCGTCGTGCCCGCGCTGCTGGACACGCCCTTCTGGATCAATCTCTTCGTGCTCCTGTTCGTGTTCTCGGCCATGTCCGTGGCCTGGAACATCGTCGGCGGCTATGCCGGCCAGTTGTCGCTGGGCCACGCCGTGTTCTACGGCATAGGGGGCTATACGGCGACCCTGCTGACGCAGAACTTCGGCATCACGCCGTGGATAGGCATGCTGGCCGGCGCGGTCATCTCCGCGCTGGTGGCGGTGGTGATCAGCTACCCCACCCTGCGCCTGAAAGGCCCCTTCTTCGCGCTGGCCACCATCGCCATCCTGGAAGTGGTGCGGCTGCTGGTCATCCACGAGGAAAGCTGGACCGGCGGCTCCAGCGGCATCAGCCTGCCGCTGAACATCGGCTGGACCTGGATGGTGTTCCGCGAGAAGCTGAACTACCTGATCATCGCCTACGGCCTGTTCCTCGTGGTGCTGTGGGTCTCGTGGAAGATCCGCAAATCGCGCATGGGCCATTACCTGATCGCCATCCGCGAACGCGAGGACGCGGCGCGCGCGGTCGGCATCAATACCGTCAACATGAAGATCCTGGCGGCGGTGATCTCGGCCGCGTTGACCAGCATCGTCGGCACCTTCCACATCACCTATCTCACCTTCGTCGATCCGGGCTCGGCGTTCTCGCTGGACCTGTCGGTCCAGGTCGCCATGTTCGCCCTCATCGGCGGCCTGGGCACGGTCGCCGGGCCCATCGCCGGCACCTTCCTGGTGCTGCCCATCGCCGAACTGGCGCGCGGCTGGCTGAGCGGCGCGGGCAACGGCATGCACGGGCTGGTCTACGGCCTGATCCTGGTCGGCGTGGTGCTGACCATCCCGCGCGGGCTGGCCGGCGCCCTGGGCCCCATGGTGGAGCGCATGCTGGATCGCCTGCCCTATCTGGGCGCCCGGCGCGCCGCGGCGGTCCGGGCGGCGGCGGCGCCCGCCGCCGCCAACGACGGACAGGCCACGCCGGTGCTCAAGGCCGAGAACCTGTTCAAGAACTTCGGCGGGCTGCGCGCCACCAACGACGTCTCGCTGGAACTCGGCCGCAACGAAATCCTCGGCGTCATCGGCCCCAACGGCGCGGGCAAGACGACGGTGTTCAATCTGCTGTCGGGCTTCCTGTCGCCGGACCAGGGCCGGGTCTCGCTGCGCGACGCCGGCGGCGCCTGGGTGCAATGCGCCACGCCCAGCCAGTTCGCGCGCAAGGGCCTGGGCCGCACCTTCCAGATCGCCAAGCCTTTCACCGGCCTGTCGGTCCTGGAAAACATCATGCTGGGCGCCTTCATCAATACCGCCGACCGCGACGAGGCCGAGCGGATCGCCCGCGAAGTGGCCGAGCGCACGCACCTGACCAGATTCCTGCACACCGAGGCGCGCAATCTCACCGTGGGCGGCATGAAGCGGCTGGAGATCGCCCGCGCCCTGGCGACGCGGCCGCGCATCCTGCTGCTCGACGAAGTCATGGCGGGGCTCAATCCGACCGACATCGAGGAAGCCATCCGCATGATCCGCGGCATCCGCGACAGCGGCGTGTCCGTGCTGCTCATCGAGCACATGATGCAGGCCACCATGGCCCTGTCCGACCGCATCATCGTCATCAACGAAGGCAGCGTGCTGGTCAGCGGCAAGCCGCGCGACGTGGTGGAACATCCCGCCGTGATCGAGGCCTACCTGGGCAAGGACTACCAAGATGCTTAAAGTCTCCAAACTCCGCTCCGGCTACGGCAAGACGCAGGTGCTCGACGGCCTGGACTTCGAGGTGCACGCCGGGGAGATCGTCACGCTGATCGGCGCCAACGGCGCCGGCAAGACCACCACGCTGAAGACCCTGTGCGGCGCCATGGCCAGCACCGGCGGCAAGGTGGAATTCATGGGCCGGGACCTGACCAACCGCGCGCCCTACGACATCGTCGACGCGGGCATCACCATGATCCCCGAGGGGCGCCAGTTGTTTCCGCACTTCACCGTGCGCGACAACCTGCTGATGGGCTCGTTCAAGCGCGCCGCGCGGGCCGGCGCCCAGCGCAAGATGGCCGAGGTGCTGGACATTTTCCCGCGGGTGCGCGAACGGCTGGGCCAGTTGGCGGGGTCGCTCTCGGGCGGCGAGCAGCAGATGGTGGCCATCGCGCGGGGCATGATGGCGGATCCCAAATTGTTGATGTTCGACGAGCCTTCCCTGGGACTTTCCCCCCTGCTGGTCCAGCAGATGTTCGACGTCATCCGCCAGGTCACGGCCGTCGGCGTCACCGTGCTGCTGGTGGAACAGAACGTGTTCCGGACGCTGCGGCTGGCGGATCGCGGCTATGTGCTGGAAAATGGCGCCATCGTGCGCAGCGGCACCGGTCCGGAGCTGCTCAATGATCCGCACGTGAAGAAAGCCTATCTCGGACACTGAAACCGGAACTCATCATGTCTAAATTCAAGTACATCGATCACGGCCAGGGCGGCGCGCCCGACTGCATGGTGCTCGCCGAGCGCGAATGGGAACAGCCCGGCGGACGCCAGGTGCTGATCGAAGTGGCGTATGCGGGCGTCAACCGCCCGGACTGCCTGCAGCGCGCCGGCGCCTATCCCCCGCCGCCGGGGGCGTCCCCCTACCTAGGCCTGGAAGTCTCCGGGCGCGTCGTCGCCGTCGGACCGGACGTGCGGGAACGCAAGGTGGGCGACACCGTGTGCGCGCTGACGCCCGGCGGCGGCTACGCGGAATACGCCCTGGCCGACGAACGGCATTGCCTGCCCGTGCCCAAGGGCATGGATCTGCTGGCCGCGGCCTGCGTGCCGGAAAACTACTTCACCGTCTGGACCAATGTGTTCGAGCGGGCGCACCTGGCCAAGGGCGAGAAATTCCTGGTCCACGGCGGGTCGAGCGGCATCGGCCTGACGGCCATCCAGCTCGCGCACGCGTTCGGCGCCGAGGTCTGGACCACCGTCGGCAACGAGGAAAAGGCGGAAGCCTGCCGCAAGGCCGGGGCCGACCACGTCATCCTGTACAAGGAACAGGACTTCGAAAGCGCCATCAAGGACGGCACCGGCAAGCGCGGCGTCGACGTGATCCTGGATATGGTGGGTGGGGAATACATCAACAAGAACCTCCGCTGCCTGGCGGTGGAGGGGCGCGTGGTGCAGATCGCCTTCCTGGAAGGCGCCAAGGCGCAGATCGACGCCACGCCCATCATGGTCAAGCGCCTGACCTTCACCGGCTCGACCCTGCGGCCCCGCAGCGACGACGACAAGGCGCTCATCGCCCGGGCCCTGGCGGAGAGGGTGGTGCCGCTGATGGAACAGGGGAAATGCCTGCCGGTGATCCACAAGGTGTTTCCCCTGGCCGAGGCCGCGCAGGCGCATGCGCTGATGGAAAGCAGCCGGCACATCGGCAAGATCGCGTTCAAGGTGCAGGCGTGAACATGGCCGGCGGAGGTGTCGTGAGTGGCGGCGCAAACGGGAATGGTGAAAACGGGGGCGGCGCCATAGGGGGCGGCGCGCCGGGCGCGCGTTTCGCCGGCCAGACGGCCTACGTCACGGGCGCGGTCGGCGGCATCGGTTCGGCCATCGCGCGCGCGCTGGCCGCCGAGGGCGCCGCCGTCGGCCTCATCGACCGCGATCCGGAAGGCGGGGCGCGGCTGCAGGCCGAACTCGAGGCCGCCGGCCATCGCGCGCGCTACGCCAACGCGGACGTGCAGGACTTCGCCGCCTGCCAGGCGGCCTGCGACCAACTGGGCGCGGCGCTGGGCGGCGCCGACATCCTGGTCAACAACGTCGGCATCTCGCCCAAGACCGATGGCCGTGCCCTCAAGGTCTGGGAAATGCCCCCCAAGGAATGGGAGACCGTCATGGCGGTCAACCTGAACAGCGTGTACTACATGGCGCACCTGACCACGCCGCATATGGTGCGGCGGCGCCAGGGGCGGATCATCAACATGTCCTCCGTCGCCGGCAAGGCCTATTGCGACATCGTCGCCGGGCATTACGCGGCGACCAAGGCGGCCTTGATCGGCCTGACGCGGCATTGGGCGGGGGAATTGGGCGAGTACGGCATCACCGTCAACGGCGTGGCGCCGGGACGCATCGCCACGCCCCTGCTCAAGAGCGTGCCGCGGGAGATCAACGACGCGGTGGCGGAGATCACCGCCTTGCGGCGGCTGGGGACGCCCGAGGAAGTGGCCGACGCCTGCCTGTTCCTGGCGTCGGACCAGGCGCGCTTCATCACCGGCCAGGTGGTGGACGTGGCGGGCGGGTGGTTGATGACCTGAGGTGATCGATGACCTGATGCCGTGCCGAGGGGCGCGACATCAGGCCGCCGCAGCGCGGGCCAGGCTTGCTCCTGCCGGCGGTGGGACTAGGCGCCGCCGTCCTGCCGGTACAAGGCCAGCCGCGCGGCCGCGTTGTTCAGGTGGGCGGCGGCGGCTTCGCTGGCCGCATCGGCGTCGCCCGCCTCTATCGCGCGCAGGATGGCCTCGTGCTCCTGCTGCACCTGCCAGACCCATTGCGCCGAGCGCGTGCGCGTATTCTTGCGCGCCAGCCGGATCATGCGCCGGACGCGCGCGTCCAGGAAATCCGAGAAAGCCATGAAATACCGGTTGCCGCTGGCGTGGACGATGGCGCGGTGGAATTCGCCGTCCTCGTCGGCGCCGTCCCCCGCTTCGCGCGTCACGTCGTAGAGCCGGGCGTAGGCCTGCCGGATGGCCTGCAATGCCCGCGCGTCGCGGCGTTCGGCCGCCAGCCGCGTGGCGGGCACCTCCACCGACAGCAGGAATTCGAACAACTCGCGCAGGTCTTCGCCGCTTTCGACGTTGGGCTCCAGGCGGAAGACATTGCTGCCGGCCGGATTGACGAACTGGCCGCGGCCCTGGTGCGCGATCACCAGGCCGTCCGCCTTGAGCAGGGACATGGCCTCGCGGATGACCGGACGGCTGACGCCATAGGCCTGGGCGAGCTCCGCCTCGGTCGGCAGCTTGTTGTCGGGATCGACGATATCGCGCCGCGCGATGGCGCCGCGCAGGCGTTCGGCCACCTCCGCGGGCAGCGTGGCGGCGCGCGCGATGGGCGGCTCGCCGCGCAGCGCGGCGAAGGCGGGGGATTTCTTCGCGGCGTCGATCATGGTCGTCGTTGATTCCTCGTCCGGGCCTGTAGATGGCGGGGCGGACATGCGTTCATGGCCCGGCGCTAGCCCGGCACATACAGGCCGCCGTTCACGTGCAGCACCTGCGCGGTAATGAAACTGGCGTCGTCGCTGCACAGGAAGGCGATGGCCGTGGCGACCTCGTGGGCCTGCCCCAGCCGCTTGAGCATGGACTGGGACACCGATTCGTCCGCCCGCGTCTTGAGCAGTTCCGCCACCATGGGGGTCTCGATGATACCCGGAGAAACCGCGTTGACCCGGGTGGCGGGGCCGAGTTCGCGGGCGATGCTGCGGGTAAAGCTGAGCAAGGCCCCCTTGGAAGCGCTGTAGTGCGCATTGCGGAATGCGCCCCGGTGGGCCGCCAGCGAACTGATGTTGACGATGGCGCTGCCGGGACGCAGCAGGGGCACGAGGCGCTGCGTCAGGTAGAACACGCCGTCGAGGTTGATGGCCAGCGTCTTGCGCCACTGCTCGTCGCTCATGTCGGCGAGCGGGTCGGCGGGATAGATGCCCGCGGCCGGCACGAGGAAATCGACGCCGCCCCACGCCGCGCGGAGGCGGGCCGCGGCGGCGTCGGCGTCGCGCGGCGAGGAAACGTCCATCGCGTGGGTGAGTAGGCGCGCGGCGGCGGCATCGTGGGCCTGGGCGGAATTCCTGGCCGAGGCGCCCTCCTTCTCCGGGACGTTCCCGGCCGTCGCGGCGGCCGCCCGTTCCGGGTCCGCGCCCAGCTCGCGCGCCAGCGCCGCGAGGGCGGCCGCGTCGCGGTCGATCAGGTACAGGCGCGCGCCGCTGTCGTGGAACAGCCGCGCCACCGCCCGGCCGATGCCGCCCGTGGCGCCCGTCAGCACCAGGATGCGGTCTTTGAAGTCATGCTTGGCCATGGTGAATCTTCCGTTGTCGCTGTCTTCGTTGCCGATGTCTTCGTTATTGCCGTCTTCGCTATCCGGGGGCATCACACCAGCATCGTCGCCGGATGCTCCATATAGCGCTGGAAACGCGCCAGCCATCGGGCCGCCAGGGCGCCGTCGATCGCGCGGTGGTCCACCGACAAGGTGTATTCCATCACCACGCCGGCGCCCAGTTGGCCGTCCGCCTCGACCACCGGGACGCGGTTGCTAGCGCCCACGGCCAGGATGGCCGATTGCGGCGGGTTGATGATGGCGGCGAATTCCGTCACGCCGTACATGCCCAGGTTGCTGATGGCGAAGGTCCCGCCCTGGTATTCATGGGGCAGCAGGCGCGATTCGCGGGCCCGGGCGGCCAGTTCGGCCATCGTCGCGTTGAGACGGGACAGCGGCATCGCTTCCACCGCATGCAGGACCGGCGTGATCAGGCCGCCCGGCGTCGCCACCGCCACGGCGATATCGACCTGCCGGTAACGCTGCATGGCGCTGTCGGTCCAGATCACGTTCATCTCGGGCAGGTCCCGCAACGCGCACGCGGCGGCCTTGATCACGAAGTCGTTGACGGAGAACCTGCGCTTGGCGGGCGCCTCGCCGGCCGCATGCCGGCCGGGGTCCGCGTGGGACGAGCCGTACGCGTGCGCGCCTTCCCGTCCGCTCCGTTCCGCGTGGTTGAGTTGCTCGCGCAAGGCTTGCAGCGCCTCCATGCGGCACTTTCCACGCAGGTAGAAATGGGGGATGTGCTGCTTGCTCTCGGTCAGCCGCCGCGCGATGGTGGCGCGCATGGGCGTATGCGGGATGCGCTCGAACGCGGCTTCGGCCGCGGTCTCCCCGGCCGCCGGCGCCGTGGCCTGCGCAACGGCCGCCCGGGCAGCCTGCGCCCGTTCTATATCCCGCTTGACCACCCTGCCCGCCGGGCCGCTGCCCTGCAGCTCCTCCAACGGGATGCCCGCTTGCCGCGCCAGCTTGCGAGCCAATGGACTGGCGAAATAGCGTTCGGAGGCGGGACGAGCAGCCGGCGCAGCGGCCTGCGGCATTGCGGATGTGGAAGCAGGACCGGTTGTGGAAGCCGAGGCAGAGGCGGCAGCGGCAGCGCTGGCGGCGACCGCCTTGCCATTCCCCGCCTGCTGCGACAACAAGGCTTCGATCGCCTCAGCCGATTCCCCTTGCGCCAGCACCACCGCGAGAGGGGCGCCTACCGCCACCTGGTCCCCGGCCCGCGCCAGCCGGCGCGCCAGGGTCCCCGCCGTCCCGGCATTCAGGTCCACCACGGCCTTGTCCGTCTCGATGCTGGCGACGACGTCGTCGGCCGCCACCGTGGCGCCTTCCTCCACCAGCCATTCGACCAACTGGGCCGCCGCGGCGTTGGCCGAGATCTCCGGCATGCGTATCAACGTAGGCATCACGCCGCTCCCTGGTTGGCCATGACTTCGCGCAGCGCCGCTTCCACTTCATCGGTGCGCGCGGCCGCAGCCCGTTCCAACACCTTGGAAATGCTCGGCGCCGCCAGCCCGCCCGTCACCCGCTGCACCGGCTGGTCCAGCCAATCGAAGAAACGGCGCTGGATCTCGTCCGCCAGCCAGCCGCCATAGGACGTTCCGCGCGCGCCCTGCTCCACGATCAGCACGTTGTTGGTCTTGCGAATGCTGGCGCCCAGCGTCTCCCAGTCCAGGCTGGCGCGATCCAGCCAGCGCAGGTCCACCAGGTCGCCGCGCACGCCGCAGCGGTCCATCGCCTCGGCCGCGTGCCCCACCATCGACAGGTAGGCGATCACCGTCACGTCGGGGCCGCTGCGCCGTAACGCCGCCTTGCCCACCGGCAGGTGGTAGTCGTAGTCGTCGACCGGTCCCGGCCCCTTGCTGTTGTAGAGGTCGACGTGCTCGATGACCAGGACGGGATCGCGGCACTGCAGCGCCGAGTTCATCAATCCCACATAATCGTAGGGATTGGACGGCGCCACGATGCGCCATCCGGGACATGTCGCAAAAATCCCCGCCGGGTCCATCGAATGCTGGGACCCGTATCCCGTGCCCATCGCCACCTTGGTGCGCAACACCAGCGGCACTTCGTCGCGCCCGCCGAACATGTGGCGGACCTTGCCGATCTGGTTGAACACCTGGTCCGCCGCCACCCACACGAAGTCCGGGTACATGAATTCCACGACCGGCCGGTAGCGGCCGTCCAGCGCCATGCCGCCGGCCAGGCCCACGAAGGCGTTCTCGCTGATGGGCGTTCCCAGGCAACGGTCCGGGTAGCGTTGGCTGAGTCCGCGCGTGGCGCCGTTGGTGCCGCCCTTCAGGCGATGCACGTCCTCGCCCATCACCACGACGCCGGGATCGCGCGCCATGCGCCGGTCCATCACGTCGGCCACGACGTCGATGAATGCCCGTTCGGCCTGCGCCACCTCGCCGCTGTCGTGCTCCGCGTAGCGCAAGCCCTGCATCTCCGACAGGTCGCCCAGGATGCCGACGTCGCGGAAATCGGGCGACGGCCACAAGGCGGGCCGAATGCGGCGCTTGCCTTCCCCCGCCGCGGCGTCGGCTTCGGTCAAGGCCGCCACCGCCTGGCGCATCGCCTCCCGCACGCGCTCGCGCAAGGCCTGCACGCCGGCCTCGTCGATCAGGCCGCGCGCCTGCATGCGCGCCGCCATCAAGGCCAGCGGGTCGCGCGCGCGCCAGGCCTGTTCCTCTTCCTTGCTGCGATAGCCGAAGGCGCTGCCCGCATAGGGACCGTTCTGGTGGAAGAACCGGTAGACGTCGGCCTCGATCACCGTCGGCCCGTTGCCGGCGCGCATATGGGCCAGCGCCGCCTGCATCGCCAGGTGGACCGCCAGCGGATCCATTCCGTCGACCTGCCAACTGGGAATGTTGAAGCCCAGGCCGCGCGCCGACAGGCGCGGCTCGGCGGTGCTTTCCTCGACGTGGGTCGACACCGCATAGCGGTTGTTCTCGATGAAGAAGCACAGGGGCAGCTTCCACGCGGCCGCCAGGTTCATCGTCTCCAGCACCGAGCCGATATTCACCGCGCCGTCGCCGAAATAGCTGACCATCACCGCATCGGTGCCCGCATGGCGATGCGCCCAGGCCTGCCCCGCCGCCATGGGCACGCCGCCGCCGACGATGGCATTGGTGCCCAGCGCGCCCGCTTCGGTCCAGCGCAAATGCATGGAGCCGCCGCGGCCGTTGCAGAAGCCTTGCGCCAGGCCCAGGATTTCGGCCAGGGTGCGTTGCAGCAGGTCCCGCACCGCGGGCGCCAGTTCGGCGCGCGGATCGATGCCGTCCGGGCACAGATACGCCAGCGACTTGGACAGGAACTGATGATGGCCCCGATGCGAACCGTTGACGCCGTCCCGCGCGCGCAGCGTCACGATGGAGCCGGCCGCGCCGCCCTCCTGCCCGATGCTCGAATGCGCCGGCCCATGCACCAGGCCTTGCGCGGCCAGGTCCAGGACGGCCTCCTCGAAACCGCGGATCAAATGGCAATGGGCCAGCAAGGTGCCCAGCAAGGCGGGATCCGCGTTCTCCCAATCCTCATCGGTGGCGGTCAGCGCGGTCCACGAGGAGCGCGGCGTCAATGGCGTAAGTCTGGGCATGGCGATTCCTACAGGTATCCATTGGCGGTCCACCCGCCGTCGGCCAGCATGGCGTGGCCCGTCACGAAGGCGGCCTCGTCGGAGGCCAGGAAGCAGGCCACGGCGGCCACGTCCTCGGGCGTGCCGAGGCGCCCCAGCGGCGTGCGCGCGGCGATGCGCTCCGCGTCCAGGGCGCCGCGCCCGATCAGCGCGTCCACCAGGGCGGTGCGGATATAGCCCGGGCACAGCGCGTTGACGCGGATGCCCAGCCCGGCCCACTCCACGGCCAGCGACTTGCTCAGCGCCACCACGCCGGCCTTGGCCGCGCAATAGGCGGCCCGCTCGGGCGCGGCCACCACGCCATACATCGAGGCCGTATTCAGGATGACGCCGCCGCCGGACGGCTGCATCAGCCGCGCGGCTTGCTGGCAGCAATAGAACACCCCGGAAAGATCGATATCGATCGCGCGCCGCCAATCGGCCGGCGCCAGTTCCAGCGACGGCCGGTTCATCGAAATGCCGGCGTTGTTCAGCAGCACGTCCAACCGTCCGTAATGGGCGCGCACCGTTTCGAAAGCCTGCGCCACCTGGACGTCGTCGGCCACCGAGGCGGCGACGCACAAGGTTTGGATGCCGGGATAGTCTTCCTGAAGTTGCGCCTGCGCGGCGAACAGCCCCTCGCCGTCGATGTCCAGCAACGCCAGCCGCGCCCCTCGGGCGGCAAAAGCGTCGAGCATGGCGCGTCCTATTCCTTGTGCCGCGCCGGTACACAGTACGACCCGGCCCGCATGCGCGCCGGCCGCCTCCCTGGAAATCGCCATGACCTTGTCTCGTTATCTGGGAATTATTTATTGGAGATGAAGTCCGTGCGCAGCGCGTGCGTCACAGCTCATCATGGCGCACAGCTTATCCGTATATCAGGTCATCTTACAATTAAGGGTTTACCCTTTAAATAGAAGCCATGCCGCTGTTTTAGAACGGGGTATCCAGAACTTGGAACCGGCGCGATTCGGGCCCGGAAAGACGCGCATGGGCGCGGAACCGCCCGGCGATGCCGCTAGCGCCGCGGCCAGAGGCGGCAATACGTCTGGCTGCTTTCCAGGTTCGGGCCCATGCTGCCATCGGCCTGGATCACCTTGATCCAGCCGTCGGGATCCGACTTGGTCGGCGTATCGCCGCAATTGTTGTGGACCCAATGGATGCCGCCGTCGAAGGGAATGCCGCAGACCTCCAGCCGGTCGCCCACCGCGATCGTGTCCAGCGGCGCCGGCACGGCTTTCGAATGGGGCCGATACCCCGACGCGAAGACATTGTCGATGGCGACGTCATACGTCGCGCCGTCCCGGTCCTTCAAGGTCAGATGGGTATGCGACAGCTCGACGCCCTTCTTGTACATGCCGTGCCGGAACTTGGGCGGGGAGACCACCTGCCCCACCAGCAGCTTGCCGCCGGCCGCCCTGCATTCGCCGACGTCGCTGGCGTAGGCGTTCGCGGACTGTAGAGCCAGGGCCAGCAAGGCCCCGATAAAGACATGCGTTCGCGCTCGAACGAGGCGGCTTTGACGCGCGCACAAAGACGACATGGACATCCTCCAGCGATTCCCGGCCAGCAAGGCGGCAGGGCCAATCGAAAATTCCGGACGCCACGATACCGAAATCTCGCGCTCCCTGCTGTATCGCCCCGCTGTACTGCCTATCCCGCGGCTACCCGCCGCGGCGGCCGCGGGACAATGCGCGTCCCGCAGTCACGCCCGCGGGACGGCGCCGTCGATCAGGTCCAGTCGTCGTCGGACCCGCCGCCGCTATCCCAGGAATCCCCGCCGTCGCCGGAAGCATCGCTATTGCTCCAGGGATAGTCGATATTCCAGGTCTGGCCATTGCCGTCGTCGTTGTTCTTCAACTTGCGGGTCGGGTCGTCATCGTCCCAGGAACCGGCGTCGCGCAGGCCGAAATCCTTGCCCCCCATGTCGTAGCCGGCTTCCGTGGAATCCGCCGAGGCATCGCGCGTCGCGCCGGTATCGACGGCATTGCCCGTCGCCGGCGCGCCGCCGTGCAGCACCCGGTTCACCAGCGCCTCGCCGGCGGCCACGCCCGCGCCCACCGCGGCGCCGGTCGCCAGGCCGCCCAGGATGCCGGAGCCCAGGCCGCCGCCGGCCTGGCCCGGCGCGGGTCCGCCCGGATAGCCGCCTGGATAGCCGTATCCGCCTTGCGGACCGGCGGGAGGCGGCCCGCCATAAGGCGTGGTGCGCGTGACGCCGCCATAGCCATAAGGACCAGGCCCGGAAGCGGCCGACGCATAAGCGGCGCGCCGGCGGGCCTGCATGACCAGCGCGATGACGATCACCAGCGCCGCGATGCCCAGCATCATCCCCCAGGGAATGCCGCCGGCGGCGCCGCGCGCGTGCGCGGCGCTGCCCGAGGCGATCAGCGTGCGCAATTCGTCCACCGAACCGGGTCTGGCGAAACGCTGGTCGGGATCCAGGCGCAGCGCGGTATTCAGCTCCGCCTGTGCCTGTTGCAGCTTGCCCTGCTTGCCCAGCAGTTCGGCCTCGACGAAATGCGCCTTGGCGCTGTTCGGATGATCGCGCAGGATCTGGTCCATCATTTCCTGGGCCTGGCGGTAGTTGCCGGCCTGCGCGGCCTGGTACACCTGGTCCGGCGTGGCCTCGGCGGCCAGCACGCTGCCGCTGGCGAACAGGCAGGCGGCCAGCAATAGCGATCCGGCGAAGGATTTGGAGCGTGCGGCGTGCATAGTGAGTCCTCCCATGATCCCCGTAAGATAAGGGCGGACGCGGGAAGTTCAATGCGCGGCGGGCTTACGCCTGCCTTTCCTTCATCGCATCGGTGAACTTTCGCAACAAGAGCGGAAACGCCTCCTGCTCTGCCGTGGGCCAGGCGGCAATCAACTCGCCTAGCAATTGACGGCGCGCCTTGACGATGGCGTCGACCGCGCGCGCCCCGGCCTTCGTAATCGCGGCCGCCCTCACCCGCATGTCTTCGCCGGCGGCGGGCCGCTTGACCAGTCCAAGCCGTTCCAGCTTGGCGATCTGGCGGCTGACCGTGGAGGGATCGCGGCCCGCCCTCTCCGCGAGCTGCGCAACGCTCAGCGCCGGCGCCGCGCTCAGGCGCACCAGCAAGGGGAACAGCGCCCGGTCCAGCGACACGCCCGCCGCGCGCAGCAGCACTTCGTCCTGACGGGGGCTGTTCAGCATCCCGGTCAGTTCGATGAGCGCCGCCGCGATGGCATCCACATTACGTGTATCGTACATGCTTTACACCTGCCCATGGGATCGTCATAATACATGTATCGTACATGCTTTTGAAGGCGCCGCCATGGACGCAAGGAAAACCGTGCTGCTGATCATGGGCAGCACGCGAGCGGGCAGGAAGTGCCCTCAGATCGCCGCATGGGTGCAATCTCTCGCCCAGCGGGCCGGCCCGGACTTCCTGTATGAAGTCGTCGACCTCGCGCAATGGCGGCTGCCGATGGACGACGAGCCAGGACATACCCGCCCTGGGGCGCTACACGCAGGCCCACACCCTCGCGTGGAGCGAGAAAATCCAGGGCGCCGCCGCCGTCGCCTTCATTACGCCGCAATTCAACTGGGGCTATCCCGCCGTACTCAAGAACGCCATCGATCACCTGTACCGGGAATGGCGGGAAAAACCCACGATGATCGTGACCTATGGCGGGCACGGCGGCACCCGCTGCGACCGGCAGCTTCGACGCGTGGCGGCCGCGGTCGGAATGAGCGTGGTTCCCACCACGCCCACGCTTCGACTACCCGACCCGGTGATCCGCGAGGGCGCCATGCTGGACCCCGACCGGCATTTTCAGGACGCCATTCCCAAAGTCACGCGCGCATTCATGGAATTGAAAGACCGGATCGACGATCATGAAAACGCGCTTACGAAGAGCAGACGGAAATGGAAGGCTTTTATCGCCAGGATTTCATAAGCGTTTGAATAAAAAGAACGTGGAGACACCCGCTCTTGTTTCATTTTTTATCACTCTTTCACCCGTATTCCGCCAAAATGCGCAGCACGCAAAGGCGACTCGACGATGTCGAGCGCGCCAGGGAAGCCATATAGTCGAAACATCGACCATTCGCCGCACGGAAAGAAGATGCGAGAAGCAACAGCGCTGAAGAATTACCAGATAAACCGGGCGTCGATGCCCGCCGGCAAGCCGGCAAGCAGCCCCGCTCCAGCCTCCGGCAAACGGGTCACGTTGTATGTCCTCGCGGCCGCGGTCATGAGCTTGAGCTGTTCAGCCTGCAGCTCGCTGTATTCGGAAGGCGCGCAAGCGGGCGCCGGTATCGGCGGCGCCGCCCTGGCCTCGAAGGTGACGAACAACGCCGCGGTGGCGACCGGCATCGGCCTGGGCGCCGTCGCGCTGGCCAAGGCCGGGGTCCAGTACACCGAACGGGTGGTCCACAACAATACCCAGAACAGCATCGCGAAGGCGGCCGGCCCGCTGGCCGTGGGCGGCGTGGCGCCCTGGTCGATCGATCACTCCTTCCCCATCGAGGACGACGCGCACGGCCGCGTGACCGTCAGCCGCACCATAAGCACCGGCGGACTCGACTGCAAGGAGATCGTTTTCTCGGTCGACCAGCCCGCGACCAAGGACACCGCGGCCTCCAGCGCGTTCTACGTCGCGTCCGTGTGCCGCGATGGAAAGACGTGGAAATGGGCCTCGGCGGAGCCGGCGACGGACCGGTGGGGCTCGCTTCAATGAGCACGAGCCTCGTTCCAGGGAAGGTCCCTCGCTCGCGCAACCAGCCGTCCTCCCCGCCGCATGAGCGCCGCGCGCGCCGATGGGGCGTGCCGGCGGCGCTGGCCGTGCTCGGCGGCTGCATTGCGCTCATGACCAGCGGCTGCTCGTCCATCGGCGCGGCAAGCGGCGCCGCGGCGGCGATGGCTTCCGGCGTGGTCACCGCGAATCCGGCCGTTGGCATCGGCATAGGCATCACCGTGCAGGCCGTCACCGACGAGGCCGTCAACCGCTACATGAAGAACATGCACGCGGACCAGCAGATACTCATTGCGCAGACGGCCGGCCAGTTGCCCGTGGACGGCACCGGCACTTGGCGCGTCAAGCACTTCCTGCCGGTCGAGAACGGCCACGGCAAGGTGCGCGTGACCCGCGAGTTTTCGTCGGCGCTGGCGGATTGCAAGGAATTCGCCTTTTCCGTGCAGGACGGCGATACCGCCGATGCGCCGGAACAATGGTTCACCGCCACGGCTTGCCGGGACCAGGCCAATTGGAAGTGGGCGACCGCCGAAGCGGCGGTGGAGCGCTGGGGCACGCTGCAGTAGGACTGCGCGGCGCGTCAGGCGCTGCGTCCGTCCACCGCCGTCGGGTTCAGGGCGCGGGCGTCCACCCCTTCCAGGCAATTGAGATTGACGGCGGCGATCCTGTCGCCGTTTTTCGTCTCGCCATAGGCGAAGCCCTGGACGCCGCAGGTGCGGCAGAACAAATGCTGGATCTGGTGGGTATTGAAACGATACTCCGTCAGGTTCTCGGCGCCGGAGATGAGCTTGAACTTGTCGCGCGGCGCGAACGCGAGCACGAAACCCATCGGTTTGCAGCGCGAGCAATTGCAGACCACCGCGCCGCCGATATCCACCTCGACCTCGTACTTGACCGCGCCGCATTGGCAGCCGCCCCGATAACGATTCTCTGGCATGATCTTCTCCTTGCATGGCAGGAAGGGAAGAATCTATAGGACGCCGGGAGGCCCGTCTTGGAAAAACACGACAGTTCGCCTTCGCCTGAACAAACGCGCCTGCCCAAGGCCGTGCTCGACCCGACGCGGGCGCAGGCGCGCTTTCGCCTGGACCGGTACCCGCCCTCCGCGCCGCTCGTCCCTTTCGTCGACTACCACTGGGTGGTGCAATGGGACCTCGCGGACCGCTCGCCGGAAATCCAGCGCGTGCTGCCCTACCCCAATGCCCACCTGGTCTTCGACCCCGGCAAGACGGCGCTGTTCGGCGTCATGCGAGGCGTGTTCGACCGCGAGATAAAGGGCTGCGGCCGCGCCATCGGCGTCAGGTTCCGCTGCGGCGGCCTCCGGCCCTTCCTGCGCGAGCCCGTCGCCGCGATAACGGATCGCGTGGTCTCCACGCGCATGATCCTGGACCAGGCGCCACTGGAAGCCGAGGAAATCGTGTTGCGCGGCGCCACGGATCGGGAAATGGTCCAGGCCGCGGAAGCCCTGCTTCTTCCCAGGCTTCCGGAACCCGATCCCATGGTCGACCGGATAGCAGGCATGATGGCGATCGCGGCGCGGGAAGGCGGCCCGACCAGCGTCGAGCAATTCGTGCGCGAGGTGGATTGCAGCCTGCGCGGCCTGCAACGTCTCTTTCACGACTACGTCGGCGTGCCTCCCAAATGGGTGGTCCAACGATTCAGGATCCAGGAGGCGGCATGGCGGCTGTCGGAGGGATACCCGGGCGCGCTTTCCGATCTGGCGACCGAGCTCGGCTATTTCGACCAGGCGCATCTCGCCCTGGATTTCGCCAGGTTCGTGGGATGCTCCCCGTCCGAGTATCGCCAGCGGCAACGAAAGCCCTAGCCGAAGGGTTCAATAAAAACGGCTCAATGATCGAAATGCAGCAGCAAATACCTTTCCTCGCCCCGCGCGCCGTTCGCCACGCGATCCGCCCAATGCCGCACCAGCGTATTCGACACCCGCGCCACGGCCGCCTCGATGGCGGCGTCGAAGCCCTTGTCGTCGAGGTCGTCGACCGGCGGGCACGGCAGCGTGGCCCCCTGCTTGCCGGGTAGCGTCAGCGCCGGCCCGTCGTACAGCAGCTCGATGTCGAAATTGAACTCATCGAACATGCCGCGCACGCCGCGCAGGTGACGCCGGCCATCCTGCTGCAGCACGTCCACGGCTTCCAGCGCCGCCATGGCGGCGCGCTGCACGACGTCGCGCCGCGCGCCCCAGGCCCCGCCCTGGCGTTCGACGAAGGCGATCGTCTGCTCGCCGATCGGCGCGCCGTCCGGCTCGAAAGCCCGTTGCACCTGGCGCGCGGTGCCCAGGCGGAAAAACAGGTTCAGCGCGATGGCCGCGACGCCGGCCACGATAAAGCCGCTGCCCACCAGCAATTGCATGGAGGCCGGCGCCTGCCTGGGCATGGCGGGAATGAACATGACCGCCAGCCCCGCGCACAGGGACAGGCCCACCGTGAAAATGCCGCGGCTGTCCACCGCCCGCGAAGCGATCAGCTCGATGCCCGATACGATGAGGAAGGCCGCCGCGTACAACTCCACCGCGCCGAGCACGGCGGTGGGGATCAGGGTCAAGGCCAGCGTCACCTGCGGCAGGAAGGCGATGGCCGCCATGAACGCCGCGGCCAGCAGGCCGATGCGGCGCGCGGTCGAGCGCGTGGCGTGGCATAGCGCGATGTTGGCCGAGGAAATGGCCGTGGGATAGCCGCCCAGCAGGCTTCCCAGCAGATCGCCCAGCCCGTTGGCCTGCACGCCGCGTCCGATGCCGCGCATGTCCGCGCGCCGCCATTCGGCATCCTCGATTTTCTCCATCATGATGACGCTGCCCACGGTGTCCAGTTGCGACAGCACGGCGATCAGCCCCACCGCGATCAGGAGATCCGAGGTCACCGAAAAATCAGGCGGATGGATGAGCGGCAGCGCCATCCACGGCGCCCGCGACAAGGCCTCGCCCCCATGGATCTGCCCCAGCATCGCCGCCATGGCCGCGCCCGCGCCTATCCCGATCAACAAGGCCAGCAGGCGGACGCCGCGCGTTCCCCATACCGAGCACAGGACGATGGCGCCCAGGGTGACGCCGGCGATGGCCAGGCTGGTGCCGTCTATCGCCCCTTGCGCGTCCAGCCCCAGGGCATGGCGCACCGACACGCCGATCAGCGAGATGCCCACGAAGCACACCACCACGCCGGCCACGGTGGGCGGAAAGACGGCCCGCAGCCGCCGCATCAGCGGACTGATCGCCAGCGCCACCACGCCGCCGACGAAGGTCAGCGTGGCCATGCCGCCCATGCCGTGGCGCTGCATGGCGATGGCGGCGAAGGTGATCATGAAGGGATTGGGCATGTGCACCAGCAGGCGGCCCGCGCCCATCCGGCCGCCCCATGCCTGCATGGCCGTGGCCAGCGCCATGCCGATGAGCGTGACCGACAGCAGCGACTGGGTGTCCGCGGTGTCGAGTTGCGCGCTGCGCGCGGCGGCCAGCAGATAGGCGACCAGGGCCAGCGCGGTGGCCAGATGCTGCACGGCGAGCAGGCCCAGGGTGGCGGGCGGGAGACGATCGTCCGCGCCATAGATCAGGTCGGCGGGACGCCGGCGCGGCGGCGGAACGACGGGCGGCAGTATGGTCGTGGGCATATCGCTCCCTGGCTGGGCCGTCAAAAAAGGCGATTCTATTACCGGCCTCGTCCACGAACCGCAATCGGCATGATTCAGGTTTTGCCTCGTTTTTTACGCTATCCGGGACATGTAGGATCATCGCCTGTGCATCGCCGCGTGTTCGCCGAGCGCTGATATGCCTGCTTCTTTTAAACGCGGGTTTTTTGCATGACAGAAGCCCGCGGATACGCCGTGCCCCGCGGCAATACGCGATGCAGACGGCGCGACTGATTCATTAAGGATGGCAGGTGTATGAACAGATGGATCGTCGGGCAGATCAACATTCAGGATTCAGGAAAAACGCTGCGGGCATCCTACAATGCCCCATCCCAACCTTTGTCCCGTTCCCGACATGGCCACCTACGCGTTCCGCCTTCTCAATGTCTTCGCCGAATCGACGTTCGGCGGCAATCCGTTGTGCGTGTTCGAGGACGCGCGCGGACTGGACGACGCGACCATGCAGGCGCTGACCCTGCAATTCAATCTGTCGGAAACCACTTTCATCCTGCCCTCGGACCAGGCCGACGCGCGCGTGCGCATTTTCACGCCCGGCTACGAGATGCGCTTCGCCGGGCATCCGACGCTGGGCACCTCGCAGGTCGTGCGCGAGCTGCGCGGGACCGGGCCCGTGCTGAAGCTGGAATTCCTGGCCGGCGTCGTGCCGGTGTGGTCGCGGGACGACGTATGGACCTTCACCGCGCCGCAATCCGGCCCTCTCAAGCATCGCGCCGAACCCATGCCGCCCGCGCGATTGGCCGCCATGCTGGGCCTGCGCGAAGACGACCTGCTGGACGCCCCGCGCTGGATCGACACCGGCGCCGACCAGTTGCTGGTGCCCGTGCGCAGCGCCGACGCCGTGCGCCGCGCCGCCCTGGACAGCGGCGGCTTCGAGGCGTGGCCGGCCAGCAGCCTGGGCCGCAAGACGGCCTATGTCTTCGCCTTCGAGAAGGCGCCCGGCGGCGGCCAGCCCGGCCGGGTGCTGGCGCGCTATTTCTTCAGCAAGGGCGGCGCGGTGGTGGAAGATCCCGGCACCGGCTCGGCCTGCGCCAACCTGGGAGGCTGGCTGCTGCAACAGGGACGCGACCTGCCGGCGAGCTATCTCGTCAGCCAGGGCGAGGCGGTCGGCCGGCCCTGCACCTTGCGCCTGCACGTGACCGAGGACGGGCAGGTGCAGGTGGGCGGGCGCGTCATCGAGATCGGCCGCGGGACGGTGACGATCTAGCGCCGTGCCGCGGGGGTTCAGGCCCGAAATGGAAAATCGATGGATGCATGCGCAGGGCAAGGCGCGAACTGCCGGGACGCGGCATTACTGTCCCTTCGCGCCGTCCCCACGCAACGTCATCACCGCGCTGGCGATCGTCGCCACCGGCTTGCCGTCCTCCCGCAGGATGTCGCAGACATAGTGGCTGACGGTGCGGCCGCCGTGCGCCGCGCGGGCGTGGGCGCGCAGGCGCTCCTTCCACACGGGCCGCAGGAAGGTCGCCTTCAGGTCGATGCTGGCGAAGGACTCGCCTTCCTGCATCAGCGTCGAATGCGCCGTCCCGATGGCGGCGTCCGCCAGCTCGCACAACATCCCCCCATGCACGGTGCCCTGCTGATTGCCATGGCGCGCGGCATCCGCGTCCAGTTCGACGACCGCCATGGCCTGTCCCACGTCGATCAGGCGGAAGTCCAGCAATTGGGAAATGGCGGTGGGGTAGCGCATGAACGTGCGCGCGCCGGCCGGCAGGCCGCCGTCGATCTGGCGGCGCAGGAATTCGAGAATGGGCAGACGCGCGGACGTATCCATGGGCTTAGGATCTCCATGTCGATGTGAAAGGATGTCCGCAGCGTACCGGCGTAGACTATGACAATCAAAAAATTGTCCCAGGTACGCATCATGGCCCATCGAACGAAGGCGCCCGCCGCGCTGTCCGGCAACGGCAAGAACGCCGGCGCGGCCGCCCTCGCCGCGCGCCTGGCGGACGACATCCGCGCCGGCCGGCTGGCGCCGGGCGCGCGCCTGCCCACCCATCGCGCCCTGGCCGCGCGGCACGGCATCGCCGTGGCCACCGCCACGGGCGTCTACGCTCGGCTCAAGGCCATGGGCCTGGCCGTCGGCGAAACCGGCCGCGGCACCTTCGTGCGCGACCGCCCGTCCGGGGACGAATGGGATCCCGCCGACGAAGCGCGCGCCAGCACTGCCACCGCGGACCTGTCCTTCAACCATCCCGTCTGGCCGGGCCAGGGCGAGATGCTGCGCGACGCCCTGCGCCAGCTTGCCGCGGGCGGCGACCTGGCGGCGCTGCTGCATCAGCAGCCTCCCGGCGGCCGGCGCCATGACCGCGCCGCCCTGCGCGGCTTCCTGGCGCACGCGCGCGGCATCGACGCCGACGTCGAAAACCTCTTCCTGGTCAACGGCGCGCAACACGGCCTGGATTGCGTGATGGGCGCCCTGCTCGCGCCCGGCGACGCCGTCGCCGCCGACGCCCTGACCTACCCCGGCTTCAAAATGGCGGCGCAGGCGCACGGCCTGGCGCTGCACCCCATTCCCGCGCTGGCTGAAGGGCCCGACCTGGACGCGCTCGACGCCCTCTGCCGCCGGCATCGCATCCGCGCCCTCTACGCCATGCCCACCTTGCACAACCCCTTGGGCTGGATCCTGAACGAGGCGCAGCGCCGGCGGCTCGTCGCGCTGGCGCGCCGCCACGACCTGCTGATCATCGAGGACGGCGTCTACGCGCACCTCGCGGCGAACGCGCCCGCGCCCCTGGCGGCGCAGGCGCCGGAGCGCACGGCCTATGTCTCCAGCCTCTCCAAGAGCCTGGCCAGCGGGCTGCGCTATGGCTATGTCTGCGTGCCGCCGGCCGTGGCCGGACGCGTGAGGGCCCATATCCGCGCCAGCCATTGGAGCCTGCCCACGCTGGTCACGGCCTTGGGCACGCGCTGGATCGCCGACGGCACGCTGGCGCGCCTGGAACAACGCCAGCGCCGCGAGGCGCGGCAACGCCAGCACTGCGCGCGGCGCGTATTCCAGGGCATGGACCCGACCCCGATCGCGCATCCGGCGTCCCTGTTCCTGTGGCTGCCGCTGCCGCCGGAGCTACGCATGGACCGCATCGCCCGGGCGCTCGCCCAGCGCGACATCGCGGTGTCGAAAGGAGAGGCCTACGCCACCACCCGGCATGCGCCGCACGCGCTGCGATTAGGGCTGAGTTCCGTCCCGCTGGAGGACTTGCCGGACGTGCTGCGGACCGTGCGGGAAACGATAGCGGGATTTCCGCCTTGACGGCCGGGCCGCGCGGCGGCGCGCCTCAACCGTAGGTCACCGCCCGGTCGTCATGCGGCGGCGGGCGCCGGGCCCGGCCGAAGGCGATGGACAGTCCCTCGTCCAGGCTGGCCACCGCATAGTGGGCGATGCCGAAGGCCTTGCTCACGCCCCGCCCTCGCTGCACGGCCGCTTCCCGGCGCCGCGCATCGGGCTCGACGCTTATCAGCGCGGCGCACAGCCGCGCCAAGGCCTCGCGATGGCGCTTCAGCCAGATGCCGCGGCGCTTGTAGTCCTCGTGGGATTCCTCGGCGGGCATTTCCGGATAGAGCACTGCGAACGGCTCGCCGTGCCGCAGCAGCGCCTCCATTTCCACCTCCCACTGCGCCGCGTAACCCGGCAGGACGGCGGCGGGGCGCACCATGACCGCCGGAAAGCGGGTCGTATCGTGCACGGTAAAAAAGGCGTGATCCAACGGTTTCATCAGGAATCTCCATGAAGGTTAGCGGCGGCGACGGGCAGGTCGGCCTCCCAGCCGCCACCCAGCGCCTTGAACAGGCGCACCAAGGCCAGGTCGATGCCGGCATCGTTGCGCGCCAGGTCTTGCTGCGTGGCCAGCAGGTCTTTCTGCAAGGCCAGCACGTCGAGAAAATCCACGGCGCCGGCAAGGTACTGACGGCGCGCCTGCGCCAGCGTGGTCTCGTTCCGGGCCACGGCCTCGGCGAGTTTTTCGCGCTGCCGCCGCAAGGCGCCGTAATCGCCCAATGCGTCGTCGACCTCGTGCCAGGCGCGCAGGACGGTGCGTTGATAGTCGATCATGGCCTCCTGCTGGCGCGCCTGGCTCAAGGCCAGTTGGCCGCGCAGCCGGCCGCCGTCGAACAAGGGCACGCGCAGCACGGGGCCGATGCCGAATATCCGCGCGCCCCAGTCGCCGAGTTCGTTCAATTGCAGGGCCTGCAAGCCGAAATCGCCGGACAGGGTGATGCGCGGATAGAAATCCGCCACGGCGACGCCGATGCCCGCGGTCGCCTCGTGCAAGCGCGCCTCGGCGGCTCGGATGTCCGGCCGGCGCCGCGCCAGCTCGGCGGGCAGGCCCACGCGCGCGAGCGCCGGCGGCGCCGGGATGGGCGCGGCGGCGCGCAACTCGCCGGCCAGCGCGGCGGGCGGCAAGGCGAGCAGCCGGCTCAGCGCGTTGATCTGGCGGTCCGCGCGATTGTCCAGCGCCGGCAGGCGCGCCTCGATGGTGCTGACTTGCGCCGCGGCTTCGGCCACGTCGACGCCGGTCGCCACGCCGTCGTCATAACGGCGTTGGGTCAAGGCCTGGCTGTGGCGCGCGATGGCCAGGTTCCGCGCCACGATCTCCCGCTCGGCCTGCACGCCGCGCAGGGACACATAGTCCTGGGCGGTGGCCGCCAGGGCGGCCAGCAGGACGTCGCGTTGCAGTTCGGCGCTGGCCTCGACGGCGGCGCCGGCCATTTCGGACTGGCGCCGGACGCGGCCCCACAGGTCGATTTCCCAGGCCGCGTCCGCGCCGCCCTGCCACAAGTCGTAGTCCGCCTCGCCGGCGCGATTGGACACGTCGGCCAGGCCATGAGCGCTGGACCGCGCATGGCGATAGGACGCGTCCGCGTTCACGCCGGGCAGGCGACCAGCATCGGCCACGCCCAGCGCCGCGCGCGCCTGCATCAGGCGCGCGGCGGCGGCCTGGACGTCGAGGTTGGCGCGCGCGACGCGGGCCAACAGCCCATTCAACACAGGGTCGTTGAAGGCCTTCCACCAGGCGACGTCGGGCGTCTCGTCCGCATCGGCTATCGCGACCGTGTCCGCATGCCCCCACCGCGCGGGCAAGGCCGCTCGCGGCGCCTGGAAATCCGGGCCCACCGCGCAACCCGTCAGGCCCGCCAGCAACAGGCCTACCAGCAGCGCCAATTCCGACCGGCGTCTCATCGCGCCCCTCCTGTGTCGTCCGTGCGCAAGGTCGCCTCCACCGACATGCCGACGCGCAGTTGCTCCAACCCCGGCTGTCCCGGGTCCAGCCGTATCTTCACCGGCAGCCGCTGGACCACCTTGGTGAAGTTGCCCGTCGCGTTGTCCGGCGCCAATGCCGCGAAGGTGACGCCGGTGGCCGGCGCCACGCTGTCCACCGCGCCGCGCAGCACCGTGTCGGGGAAGGTGTCCACGCGGACATCCGCCCGCTGCCCGGCCCGCACGCCGGCCAACTGGGTTTCCTGGAAATTGGCGACGACATAGGCCTGCTTCAGCGGGACCACCGCCAGCAGCGGCGTCCCCGGCGTGACGTAGGCGCCGACACGCACCGAGCGCTGGCCCACCGTGCCGTCGACGGGGGCCACGATGCGCGTCCACGACAGGCTCAAGACGGCGCTTTCCAGGGCGGCATGCGCGCGCGCCAGCGCCGCCGCCGCATGCTCGCGTTGCGCCTGCAGCAGGTTCACCTGCTGGCGCGCGGCCTGCAATGCGGCCGCCTGGCGCTCGACCTCGGCCGACGCGGTGTCGATGCGCGCGCGGGCCTGCTGCGCGTTCTGGGTGCTGCCCGCGCCATGCCTGGCCAGGTCCGCATAGCGCTCGTAGTCCGCGCGGGCGAAGACGCGGGCGGCGCGCGCCGCGGACAAGGCCGCCTGGGCCTGGGCGATGACGGATTGCTGCTGCGCCAGCGCGGCGTCGGCGCCGGCCACGGCCGCCTGCGCCACCGCCACGTCCGCGCGCGCCGCGTCGGCCGCCGCGGCATAGTCGCGGTCGTCGATGCGCGCCAGCAGTTGCCCCGCGTGCACTTCCTCGTTGTCGTCGACCAGCAGCGCGCTGACCTGCCCGGCGACGCGCGGCGCCAGCACGGTGTAGTCGGCGGCGACGTAGGCGTCGTCGGTGCGCTGCACGCCGGCCGCCTCCATGCGATAGGCGCCCAGCAAGCCGCAAAGCGCCAGCGGCGCGCCCAGCGCCAGGACTATCTTCAATTTCCTCTTCGTAAGGGACATAGCCATAAGACCTTCGATAAAACTTTCGAACAAGGCTTTCGAATAAAGCCTTTGAATAAAACCTTCGAACAAAGCTTGAGATCGACCATGCGGCCCCGGACGCGCCGCCGGCCGCGCGATCGCGCCGACAGGCAGGCCCGCGCATCCATGGCCGCGCGCGCCGCTCACGCTTTCGGCGGCTCGATCCGCGTCGGCACGAACGGAATCGACAGCATCAGCAGGACGGCCAGCGCCGCCATGATCCGCAGCACGTCGGCCGAGGCCAGGATCGACGCCTGCGCGCGGATGCGTTCATCCACCAGCGCCAGCGCCGCCTGCGCATCGATGCCCAGGCGCGCGGTCATGTCGTGCAACATCAGGGTCCAGGCCTGCGGACGATTGCCCATCTGGTCCACCAGCGCATGCGAGTGCAGGTGTTCGCGCCAGACACCGAGCCCCTCGGTCACGCCCGCGCCCAGCACGCCGGCGTATCCCTTGACCGTGTTGAACCAGGCCGAGGCGAAGGGTCCCTCCTGCGGCGCCATGCCGTGGGTCGACAACATCAGCAGGGGAATCACCGCCATGGGCTGGCCCAGCACCTGGAGCGCTTGCAGCAGGTAGAAGTTGTCGCGGATCCAGTCGCGCGTCATGAAGCTTGCGCCGAGGCAGCTCGAGGCTATCAAGGCCAGTCCCGCCGCCAGCACCCAGCGGCAGTCGACGCGCCGGATATTGCACAGCGCGGCCACGGCGGGCAGCGCGATCAACTGGGGCAAGGCCACGGCCAGGCCCAGGGGCGCGGTCTGCAACGGGCGATAGCCGTGCGTCTCGGCGAGGTAGGCGGCCGGCACGGTCGCCCAGGCCACCAGCACCACCAGCACGCCGCCCAGGATCGCCAGGGAGTACGTCAGGTTGCGCCGCGCCAAGAACTGGATCTTGAAGAACGGCAGCGGATGCGACCATTCGTTGATGGCGAACAGGATCAGCAGGACCGCCGCGCCGCCGAACATCAGCGCGATGAACGGCGAGTCCAGCCAGCCGAGCCGCGTGCCCTGTTCCAGCGCCACCACCAGCATGGCCATGCCCGGCGCGCCCAGGAGCACGCCGCGCCAGTCGAACTGCTTCAGGCGTTCATGGCGCGGCGCATCCTGCGGCAAGCCCCAGGCCACCAGCGCGCCGGCCAGCACGGCCATGGGCACGATCTGCCAGAACAGCCAGCGCCAGCCGGCGTACTCGCCCCACAGGGCCGCCAGGGGCATGCCCAGGTTCGGCGCGAAGGTGGCGGTCAGGGCATAGGCGCCGAGGCCGTAGAGCTTGATGCCCGCCGGCAGGAAACGCAGCGCCACGGTCATCAGCATGGGCGGCAGGCAGCCGCCCGCCAGGCCTTGCAGCCCGCGCAGCAGGTAAAGCCAGCCCAGGCCGGACGCGAACGGCATGCACAGGCCCAGCGCGGCGAAGGCCGCCAGCGCCGCCAGGGTGAAGCGGCGCAGCGTGAAGGTGGCGGCGCACCAGGGCGCATACATGGCCGCGATGACCTGCGTGGCTTGATAGACGGTGGTCAGCCAGGCGCCGTCGTCATGGCTGACGCCGAAGATGCCGCGCAAATCGGGCAGCGCGATCTCGGTGACGTGGTCGTTGACCTGGGCGCAGGCGACGGCCAGCAACACGCCGGCGAAACCCGCGGCGATGCGCCTGCCGCCATGGGCGGGCCCCGCCGCCGCCATGGTCCTGCCCGGGGCCGTGGCGGTGGCATGCGCTGGCGCCGAAGCGGCAGGCGCCGGGCGCGCGCGGTCGAGGCGGGAGGCCGGGATGCGCGCGCCGGCGCTCGTCGAGGTGTCCACTGCAAACCTTCCTGGATGCGAGAAGGTCCCAGCTTAAGCAGCGGCCAGCGGTTTGAAAATTGACGAGTTTGCAGTCCAGGCGTGCGCCGGACGCAACGATGGGGCGCGCCGCATCGCGATGCGGGGCACGCCGTCCGGCGCCTGGCGTTCAGGTCCCCTGCCGGCAGATGTCGCGCACGATCCTCCGCAGCCAACGATGCGCGGCGTCGTTCTGGTAGCGCGGATGCCAGCCCTGCATGACGACCAGCGTTTCCAGCGGCAGCGGCAGGTCGAAGGCCCGCACCCTCAAGCCCTGGCGCCGCGCGGCCGCGGCCATGTGGTCGGGCGTGGCGACGATCAGGTCCGTGCCGCCCAGCATGAAGATGCCGGCGAGGAAATTCGGCACGACCACCGAGACCCGGCGCGACAGGGCCAGCGCGGCCAGGGCGGCATCGATGGGGCCGCTGGCCTTGCCCAGACGCGACACGCTGATGTGGTCGAAGCCGGCCACGCGCGCGGGCGTGATCTCTCCCGAAAAAATGGGATGATCCTCGCGCGCCACGCCGACGATGCGCGTGGTGAACATGGTCTGCAGGTGCATGTCCGGGCCCAGCGGGCGCAGGGAGCTGATGAAGAGGTCCACCGTTCCATCGCGCAGCACGGGCTCCGTGCTGTCGTTCTCCGGCGAGAAACGCAGGCGCACGCGGGGCGCCTCGGCCTGCACCCGCTCGATCAGGGCCTGTCCGAAAGCGCCGGTATAGATATCGTTGGCGCGCACGTTGAAACCGCGCTCCAGCGTGGACAGGTCGAGGGGCGTTTCGGGACGCAGCAGCCGGCGCGACTGCTCCACGGCGGCGCGCACCTCCTCGCGCAGGGCCAGCGCGCGGGGCGTCGGCGTCAGACCCCGCCCCGCCTTCACCAGTATGGGATCCCCCACCGTTTCGCGGATGCGCGCGAGCGTGCGGCTCATGGCCGGCGCGCTCAGGTTCATGCGGCGCGCGGCGGCGGCCACCGAGCCCTCCTCCAGGAGGACGTCGAGCGCGTAGAGGAGATTCAGGTCCGGGAATTGCATGAAGCGCAGTTTAGCGACTTCATCCTCGGTCCGGCGTCATGTGCCGGAAGTTGGCATTCGGGACACGGCGCGAAAGGTCGTGTCCCGCGCGCGGCGCTACGCCCAGCCGCTGAACCGCGGCCAGTTGGCTTGCACTTCCGTGCCGCCGGCCACCACCGTGTACGCGCCGAACTGCGCCGCCGTCGCGCAGGCATGATTGGGCACGATGCGCAGCAGCGTGCCGACGGGAAGCATGGGCGTCAGGGCGGGATCGCCGCGGTGACGCACGATGCCGTGCTCCTGGTTGGCGTCGGCCATGATCAGGTCCGGGATGAGGCGGCCCGCTTCGTCGCAGACCAGGCCATAGCCCTGGTCCACCGGCTGCCTGGCCGTGCCGCGGTCGCGCGACATCGCCATCCAGCCGGCGTCGGTGATCAGCCAGCCTTTTTCGCGCTGGTGGCCGATCACCGTGCACAGCACCGACAGCGCGATGTCCTCGACCGCGCATACGCCCACGCCATGCATCACCAGGTCGAAGAACACGTAGACGCCCGCGCGCACCTCGGTCACGCCCTCCAGCGAGCGGGCGAAATGCGCGGTCGGCGTGCTGCCGACGCTGACCACCGGCGCGGCGTGGCCGTCCGCGCGCAGGCGTTCGGCGGCGCGCACGGCGCCCGCGCGCTCCTGTTCCGCGCATGCCTCGATGGCCTCGTGCGAGCGGCAGTTGTAGGACTCGCCCGAATGCGTCAGCACGCCCGCCAGCCACGCCCCCTGCCCCGGCGCGCCGCGCAGGCGCGCGCCGATGCGCAGCAGCGCCTCGTCCTCCGGCCGCACGCCGGAGCGATGGCCGTCGGTGTCGATCTCGATCAGCACCGGCAGGTCCAGCCCGCGCGCGCCGGCGAACGCCGCCACGGCCTCGGCCGTTTCCTCGTTGTCGAGGATGATGGTCAGCCGCGCGCCGCGCCGGATCAAGCGCTCGGCATGCGGCAGTTTCGAGGGCGCCATGCCGACGGCGTACAGGATGTCGCGCCAGCCATGGTCGAGGAAGTATTCGGCCTCCTTCAGCGTCGACACGGTGAGCGGCGTATCCGTGCCGCCTAGCCGCCGCGTCACGTCCGCCGACTTGTTGGTCTTGACGTGCGGCCGCAGGCTCACGCCGAACGGCGCCAGCCGCGTGCGCAGGCGCTCGATATTGCGGTCGAGGCGTTCACGGTCGAGGATCAGTTGCGGGGTTTCCAGGTCGGCGAGTTGCATGGCGGATAGGCGGGGAATGTTGTCGAAAGAAAAGACGGCCGCGATGGGCGATGCGAGGAAGGCCCGGCGGCGCCTCCCCGAACCGCGGCGGCGCCCGGCGGGAATGGATTCGAGTGTAGGCGCGTGGGCGCGCTCCGGGGTTAATCGAATCTCATGTTTGAATTAACCTATAGGTTAATAGTCTGCCCGGAAGGCCTTGAATGGAAGGCCTCGGATGGAAGACCTCACATGGAAGGCCCGCCCCAGAAAGCCTCGCAGGCATCCGCATACCGCAACGCGCCCCTTTCCCATGAAACTCGACATCGACGACCTTCGTTTCATCCTCTCCCTGGAGCGGCTCGGCAGCCTGGCCGCGCTGGCGCGCGCGGAGAACGTCACGCCGCCGGCCATCACCAAGCGCCTGAACCAGTTGGAAGCGCGGCTCGGCGCGCGCCTGGCCCTGCGCACCACGCGCCAACTGCAACTGACCCACGAAGGCCATCTGATCGCGCGGCGCGCCACCGAGGTCCTGGACCGCATGCAGGCGATCGAGGACGCCCTGCAGGAACGCAGCCAGGTGATCGCGGGCAAGCTCAAGGTCCATGCGCCGTTCGGCTTCGGCCGGCGCTACGTGGCGCCGCTGCTCGCGCGCTTCCACGACGAACACCCCAACGTCGAGGTCCAGTTGTCGCTCTCCGACAGCCTGCTGCCGCCGTCGCCGGCGCATGGCCGGGACGCCTTCGACGTGGTCGTCAGCATCGGCGAACTGCCCGACATCCGCTGGGTGTCGCATCCGGTCGCGCCCAACCGGCGCCTGCTTTGCGCGGCGCCCGCCTACCTGGCGCGCGCGCCGGCGCTGGAAACGCCGGAGGACCTGGCGCATCACGCCTGCCTGGTGCTGCGCGAGAACGACGAGGACGTCACCCTGTGGCGCTTCGCCGACCGGAAAGCGTCCCGGGCCGCGGGCGGCGCCAGGACGGCATCCACGCGCCGCGGAAGAAACCAGGACCCCGCCGCGCTCGCCGAACCGGCCATCCCGCCGGCCACGCAGGGCCAAACGCAGCCGTCGCGCACCGTCCGCGTCCACCCCGCCCTGGAGAGCAACGACGGCGACGTCATCCACCAGTGGTGCCTGGCCGGCCAGGGCGTCATGATCCGTTCCGAATGGGACGTCGCGGCCGGTCTCACGGACGGCAAGCTGGTCGCGCTGCTGCCCGGCTACCGCCTGCCCGATGCCGACGTCGTCGCCCTGGTGCCGGCCGCCCACGTCGAGTCGGCGCGCACGCGGCGCTTCATCGACCTGCTGCGCAAGGCCTTCCAGCCGCGGCCGCCGTGGCGGACGGCGGACGCCTCGCAGGGGCAGGCGCGCAACACCGCCGCGGCGAAAAAGCGCCCGTCCTGAGCCTCCAATCAAATCAATAATGCAAATAATTCTTATTAAATATAGAATCCGCTCACGACATCCGCATTGAATCGATAGAAAGAGGGACGCTCCATGTCCGCCGAACTTGCCCTGCAACGGGAAGTGCAGGACCTGTATCGCGAGCATCATGGCTGGCTGTATGGCTGGCTGCGCCGCCGCCTGGATCACGCCGGCGATGCCGCCGACCTGGCGCATGACACCTACGTGCGCGTGCTGACCGTCGGCCGCGCGCCCCGGCCCGACGAATCGCGCCGCTATCTCACGCAGATCGCCAAGGGCCTGGCCATCGACCTGTACCGCCGCCGCCACATCGAGCAGGCCTATCTCGATACCGTCGCGGTGCTGGCGCCGTCGCAGGCGCCCTCCGAGGAAACGCGCGCCATCGTCATCCAGACCCTCATGGAGCTGGACGAATTGCTGAACCGCCTGCCCGCCAAGGCCAGGCAAGCCTTCCTGCTATGCAAGCTCGACGGCCTGAGCTATCGGGAGATCGCCGCCCTGCTCAAGGTATCCGTCTCCTCCGTCGAGAAATACATCGCCGCCGCCCTGGCCGCCTGTTACGCCGTCCGCTATCCGGACGAGACGCAAGGCTGACGCGGCGGCCCCGGCATGATGAACACTTCCGCGCGCGACGACGCCCCCATCGACCCCGGCATCGTGCAACGCGCCAGCCTCTGGATGGCGCGCCTCTGGTCCGGCGAGGCCAGCGCCGAGGACCGCGCCGCCTGTGCCGCCTGGCGCGCCGCCCATGCCGACCACGAGCGCGCATGGCAGCGCCTGCGCGCCCTGGAGGAACAGCTCGTCGGCCTGCCCCGGCGCGCCGCCCGCCGCGTCCTGCTGGAAGCGCCGCCCTCGCGCGCGCCGCGCCGGGCCGTCCTGCGCGCCGGCGTGCTGGCGCTGCTGGCCGGCGGCACGGCCTACACCGTGCGGCGCAGCGACGCCTGGCAATTGGCCACGGCCGACTACGCCACCGGCACCGGCGAAATCCGCGACGTCGTGCTGCCCGACCGGACCCGCCTGGTCCTGGACACGCGCAGCGCCGTCGACGTCCGCTACAGCCAGGCCGAGCGCGCCGTGCTGCTGCGCGCCGGCCGCGTGCATGCCGCCACCGCCGCGGACCCGACGCCCTGGCGCCGCCCTTTCCTCATCGAATGCGCGGCCGGCGCCGTGCGCACGGAGGACGCCCACTACAGCGTGCGGGGCGACGGCGGCGGCGGGCTGGCCGAGGTCGCCGTCTATCGCGGCGAGGTCGAGATCGTCCCCCGGCACGCGCCGGCACAGCGCCTGGGCGCGGGCTTGCGCGCGTGCTTCTCGGACACCGCCATCGAGGCCGCCCAGCCCTTGCCCGACGCCACGGAGTCCTGGACCCGCGGCACGCTGGTGGCCGAGCACATGCGCGTGATCGATTTCATCGCCGAGCTGTCGCGCTATCGCAGCGGCCTGCTGCGCGCCGACCCCGCGCTCGGCGATCTGCGGGTGACCGGCGTATTTCCGCTGGGCGACACCGATCGCGCCCTGGCCAACCTGGCCCAGGGGGTGAACGTGGACGTGCGCTACCGCACCCGCTACTGGGTCACCGTCGCGCCCCGCGCGGGGCGTGCATGACGCCCAGGGCGCGGGGCCGGCGCGAACGCGGCGCCGGAGAAAAATGCCGCATGGATGCGGATGGACGCCGTCCGGGCGAATGCGGGACTGCCCGCCGGCAACCAGGCTGAAAAATTTTCGCTCGTCGATTGAGGGTTTGCGGTTTTCGTTCGGAAGACAAGGTGACAGACCTCCAATGCTTCCGATCCCAGGACACCCGCATGCCCTTCCGCCCGCAACCCGCCGCCACCGAAATCGCACCGCCGCAACGGCCCCGCCGCGCTCATGAATCCCACGCCGCCGGGACGCCCACCGCCGCCCGACGCACCGCCTTCGCCCTGCGGCCGGCCGCGCTTGCCTTGCGCGCCGCCTTGCTGGCCGGCGGAACGCTGCTTGCCGCCGGCCTGGCCGCCCAGCCCGCCGCCGCGCAATCGCCAGCCGCCGCGGCGGCCGCGCGCAGCTACCGCATCGCGCCCGGCACGCTGGACCAGGTGCTCAACCGCTACGCCGCCGCCGCGGGCGTCGAGCTCTCCGTCGACGCCGCCCTGACGAAGGGCAAGACCAGTCCCGGCCTGAACGGCCGCTACACCGTGGACGAAGGCTTCGACCGGCTGACGCAGGGCCAGGGCCTGCGGGTCCTGCGCGGCGAACGCGGCGTCTACACCCTGCGCGCGGCCCCGCCCCAAGGCGCTGCGACCACCCTGCCCGCCGTCGAGGTGCGCGGAACCGCGGTGGAAAATCCCTGGGGACCGGTCGACGGCTACGTCGCCACCCGCAGCGCCACGGCCAGCAAGACCGACGCCTCGCTGCTGGAAACGCCCCAGTCGGTGTCCGTCATCACCAAGGAACAGGTGCGCGACCAGGGCGCCAAGACCATAGGCGCGGCCCTGCGCTACACGCCGGGCGTCGTCGCCGAGGAATACGGCGGCGGCGAAATACGCGTCGACCAGTACATGCTGCGCGGCTTCTCCGGCAGCATGCCCTACCTCGACGGCCTGAGCACCGCCGGCCTCTACACCCTGCTGTCGAACAGCGTCGAACCCTACGGCCTGGAACGCATCGAAGTCCTGCGCGGGCCGTCCTCGGTGATGTACGGCCAGAACATCCCGGGCGGCCTGCTCTCGCTGGTCAGCAAGCGCCCCACCGAAACCCCGCTGCACGAACTGGAAGTCCAGGGCGGCAACTGGGACCGCCGCCAGGTCGCGGGCGACTTCAGCGGCCCGCTCAACGACAGCGGCACCCTGCTCTATCGCGTGACGGGGCTGTTCCGCGACGGCGGCACCCAGGTCCACGACGTTGACAGCCAGCGCACCTACATCGCGCCCTCGCTGACCTGGAAGCCGGACGCCGACACCAGCTTCACGCTGCTGACCCACTACCAGCACGACAAGGAAGGCTTCGGCGGCCAATACCTGCCGGCCGAGGGCACGCTCTACGGCAGCCCCATCTATGGCCGCCTGTCCTCGCGCCTGTTCATCGGCGAGCCGGACCTGAACCGCTTCGAGCGCGAGGAATACAGCGTCGGCTATGCCTTCGAGCACCGCTTCAACTCGACCTGGACCGTGCGCCAGAACCTGCGCTACAGCCACGCCAACGTCAACCAGGCGCAGACGGTGGGCGCCGGCGTGGAAGAAGGCACCGCGCTGCTGGACCGCATGGCCTCGCAGTCCCACGCCTGGATCGACAACGTCACCGTGGACTCGCAGATCCAGGCGGATTTCGCCACGGGCGCGCTGCGCCATACGGCGCTGGCCGGCCTGGAGTATTCGAATTCCCACGACCGCTGGTACGAAAAGGACGGCGAAGCCTCCCCGCTCGACCTGCTGAACCCGGTCTACGGCCAGCCCTACACCATGCCGCCGGTCGACTTCGCCACCGACGACAAGGTGCGCCAACTGGGCCTGTACGCGCAGGACCAGCTCCGCTGGGGCCGCTGGACGTTGACGGGCGGCGTGCGCCACGACTGGGCCGACACCTCCTCGAAGGACCTGCTGTCGGGCACGGCCACGCCGCAGCACGACGAGAAGACCACCGCCAAGGGCGGCCTGGTCTATCGCTTCGACAACGGCGTGGCGCCCTACCTCAGCTACTCCGAGTCCTTCCTGCCCAACGTGGGCGCGAATTTCAGCAACACGCCCTACAAGCCCTCCACCGGCAAGCAGTACGAAGTCGGCGTGAAGTACCAGCCGGCCGGCTACAACAGCTTCATGATGGTGTCCGCCTACGACCTGACCCAGCGCAACATGCTGACCACCGATCCGGACCATCCCAATTTCTCGGTGCAGACCGGCGAAGTCCGCGTCAAGGGCATCGAGCTGTCGGGCACGGCCGACCTCACGCAGGGCTGGAAGGTGGTGGGCGCCTACACCTATATGTCGCCCAAGATCACGCGCAACAACGACGGGACGGTGGGCAACCAGCCGCAGGATGTGCCGCGCCACATGGCCAGCCTGTGGCTGGACAAGACGCTGCAGGAAGGCCCGCTGCAAGGCGTGGGGCTCGGCGTCGGCGTGCGCTACATCGGCTCGCGCTACGGCGACAACCAGAACTCGCTGGCGATTCCGGCCGTCACGCTGACCGACGCCGCCTTGCACTACGAGCGCCGCAACTGGCGCTTCGCCATCAACGCCACCAACCTGTTCGACAAGGAATACGTCGGCTCGTGCGAGGGATCGGCCGACGCCTGCCTGTACGGGTTCCGGCGTTCCGTGATGGCGACGGTCGCCTACAAGTGGTGACGGTCCGGCAATAGCGCCGCGCTCAGCGCATAACGCACCAGGTCCCCCGCCGAGGGGGACCGCACGAAGGTCATGGCCGGGGCGTGCGTCAATTCGAACACGACGGCGCCCAGCATTTCCGCGTCGGCGCCGCGGCCCGGCGCGTAGGCGGCCAGGCGCTCGCCCAGGCGCCGCCAATGGAAGCGGAAGACCGCCTCCTGGGTCTTTTCGAAACGCTTGCCCGGCTTGGCGTAGCGTTGGTGCTCCAGCACCAGCAGCGACCAGTTCCCCGTCCGCGCCGTGGCGTCGGCCCATGCGGCCACGGCCTCGATCGCCGCCTTCGCATCGCCGGCGCCGTCCAGGGCGCTCAACAGCGCGCCCAGGCTGGCATCGCCGTGGGCTTCCAGTATCTCCAGGAAGATCTGTTCCTTGCTCTCGAAGTTCGAGTAGAACGCGCCCTTGCTGAAGCCCGCCGCGGCCGCGATGCGGTCCACCGAGGCCGCGGCATAGCCGTCGCGCGCGAACAGCTTGCTGGCCGCGGCCAGCAGCTTACATCGGGTCGCCGCCTGGCTCTCCTCCCGTGACATGCGTTTCGTCATGACGTGGCTTTCTCCATTGCGGCAAGCGGCGCGGCCGAAGCGCCCCGCGATGCCCGGCCACGCATTTTAGATGCCTTTTATTCGGATACCTGCTATTCAGGCATATTTCAAATACCGAATGGTATTCGAATACTGTATAGTATCCCAAATGCTCCATTCCGGAGCTGCCCCGCCATCAAGGAGATGCTACGTGGATCATCCCACCCAACGCGTCCGTTTCGAATTGAAGAGCCGCCGGGTCGTCGTGCAGCGCACCGAGCGGCTCACTCCCCATATGCAGCGCATCGTCCTTGCCGGCCCGGACCTTGCGGATTTCACCAGCCTGGCCCCGGACGATCACGTCAAGCTCTTCTTCACCGAAGGCGGCCAGGTCGAACGGCGCGACTACACGCCGCGCCGCCACGACGCCCAGGCGCAGACCCTGACCATCGACTTCGCCTTGCACGATGCCGGTCCCGCCACGCGCTGGGCCTTGCGCGCCAAGGTTGGGGACACCCTGGATTTCGGCGGACCGCGCGGGTCCATGGTGGTGGAATGGTCCTACGACTGGTGGCTGCTGATCGGCGACGAAACCGCCCTGCCCGCCATCGGCCGCCGCGTCGAGGAAGCGCCGGCCGGCACGCGCATCCTTACCGTGGGGATCGTGCCGGGGCCGGAGGACGAACAGCGTTTCGATACGCGCGCCGACCACAGCGCGCTATGGGTGCATCGTCCGCCCGCCCAGGCCGACGACCCGGCGCCGGTCATGCAGGCGCTGAAATCGCTGGCGCTACCCGCGGGCGAAGGCTACGTCTGGGCCGCCGCCGAAGCGGGCGTGGCCAAGGCCATCCGTGCCTACCTGCGTGAAGAGATCGATCATCCGCGCGCCTGGACCAAGCTGGTCGGCTACTGGAAGAAGGGCCAGGCGGACGCCCACGAGAAATTCGACGATTGAACCGGCGCCAAGGTCACGACGCCGGCCGTAGGCAGTCGGGCCCGATGTCGGCGACCCGTCCTACTCCCATCATTACCATATCCCGGTCCACTTCGGCGGCCAGCAGGTCGACGGCGCGTTCGACGCCGGCCCGGCCCCCCGTCGCGGCGGCATAGGCGAAGGGGCGGCCGACGAAGACGAAGGCGGCGCCCAGGGCATAGGCCTTGAGCACGTCCGTCCCCCGGCGCACGCCGCCGTCCAGCATCACGGGCAAGCCCGGACAGGCGCGCAGGATCTCGGGCAGCATGTCCAAAGGGGCGGCGGCATCGTCGAGCTGGCGCCCGCCATGGTTGGAGACGATGATGCCGTCCGCGCCGGCGTCGCGCGCCAGCACGGCGTCGCGCGGATCGAGCACGCCCTTGACGACCAGCGTATGCGGCCACGCCGCGCGGATCCGCGCCAGGTGGTCCCAGCCGTAATTGCCGCGGTCGGCGAAGCTGCGCTCGACGTTGCGCGCGATGATGGCCACGCCGCGGGTCGCATAGTTGTTCTCGAAATGCGGCATGCCGTGCCGCAGCAAGGTGCGCAGGAAGGTGCCCACCGTCCAGGCGGGATGGGCCAGGCCCTGCCACGCCAGGGCCAGCGACGGCGCCAGCGGGCTCGTGAAGCCGCTGCGCGCGTAGGCCTCCTTGTTGGGATAGGCCGGCGTATCGACGGTGACGACCAGGGTGCGGAATCCGGCTTTCAGGATGCGCGCGAGCAGCGCGTCCATCCGGGCGCGGTCGCCCGGCACATAGGCCTGGAACCAGGCGGCGGGATTGACGCGCGCCACCGTTTCCATGGGGATCAGGGACGACGCGCTCATCACCATGGGAATGCCGCGCCGGGCCGCCACCTCGGCCAGCACGCAATCGCCGCGATAGGTGTAGAGCGCGCTCAGCCCGACCGGCGCCAGGCCAAACGGCTGCGCGTAGCGCACGCCGAAGAGCGCCACCGCCGGGCTGCGCGCGGTCGCGTCCACCAGCACGCGCGTGACCAGGCGATGCTTGCGAAAGGCCGCGCGATTGCCGTCATGCGCGTGCCGGTCCTCGGCGGCGGCATGGATATAGCCGAAGATCGGCCGGGGCAGGCGGCGCCGCGCCTGCGCCTCGAAATCGTCCAGGTTCAGGCACGCGGCGAGTCGTCGGCCCATGAGCGTCCCGCTTCCCTCGCATCAAGCCAGCTTCTGCAGGAATGCCAGCGTGGCCGGCGCGCAGATATCGGGATGCGACGCCGCCGGATGGTAGCAATCCAGATCCAGCAGCAGGATTTCCGCATGCGGCATCCCCTGCTGCACGACCTCGGGGGGCACCTGCCCGGCGGCCGCGTTGGTCTGCGCCGACAGCTTGGTCATGATCACCAGGGCGGGACATGCGACGGCCGGCATGTCGTCGCCGGCCCGCGTCGTTCCCACCCAGCGCAGGTAGGCGCGCGCGGTGGTGATGGAGGTGGCGCCCATCAGGTCCGTCCACCAGTCGATGGCGCTCGGCGGCGCATCCTTGCCCAGGCGCGCCGGCATGGTCTTGCGGGCCCAGGCCCGCATGCCGTGCTCTTCCATGAAGGGCTGCCAGTCGGCCCCGCCGGGCGCGACCATGGGCGGGCACGCCAAGGTGATCGAGCGCACCAGGTCCGGGCGCGTGGCCGCCAGCCGCAGGGTGCTGATGCAGCCGCTCTTGAACCCCACGACATGCACCGGCTCCCCCGCCAACCGGCCGATCACGCGCACCATGTCGTCCACGTACAGGTCCGTGGTGAACCTGAATTCGCTGTCCACGGGCGCCGTCCTGCCGAAGCCGCGCAGGTCATAGGTCACGACGCGGTATTTGCGCGAGAGATAAGGCACCCAGGCCCGGAAGGCCTGCGTGCTTTCCGTGAAGCCGTGGACGAAGAGGACCGTCTGCGGACGCGTCCATGGGTCCGTGGCGTCGTGTATCTCGTAATAAGGCTTGAAATCGGGGTCAAGATCCAGGAATGGCATGAACGGAACTCCAAGAGTGTCGAATCGAAAATTCAGGACGCGGGGCATGAAAAAGTTATTGCGGCGTATATCCCACCGCCCCCAGCGTCCGCTTGATCATGGCGATGTCGCGCACGACCGCCTGTTGCAACTGCTCGGGCGGGCCGCCCAGCACGGGGACGCCCAGGGACTGGAACTGCGCCGCGACCTTGGGATCCTTCAAGGCCTGGTTCAAGGCGCGGTTGAGCGTATCGATGACCGGCCTGGGCGTGCCCTTCGGCGCGAACAGGCCGTTCCATCCCGTGACGTCATAACCTTTCAGCCCCGCCTGCGCGACCGTGGGGACGTCCGGCAGCATTTCCAGCCGCCCGGCCGAGGACACCGCCAAGGCCCGCACCTTGCCGCTGCGTATCTGCGGCAGCGCGGCGGGCGGCGAGGTGAAGGCCACCTGCAGATCGTTGCGCATCAGGGCCGTGAGCATTTCCGGCTCGCTCTTGTAGGGCACGGCCTCCATCTTGATGCCCGCCTGCGACGCGAACACCAGCGTGCAGATATCGCCCTGGCTGCCCGCGCCCACCGATCCGTAGTTGAGCCGGTTGCGCGATGCGCGCGCCTTCTTCAGCAGGTCGGCGACGGTATGGATATCGCTGTCCTTGTTGACCAGCAGGATCTCCGCCACCTGGCCCACCTGCCCGATCGGCGCGAAATCGGCCGCCGTGTCGTAGGGCAGGGATTTGATCGTGCTGGGATTGGCCACATGCGTCGGAAACGCGAACAGCAGGGTGTAGCCGTCCGGCGCGGACTGCGCCACCAATTGGGAACCGATGACGCCGCTGGCGCCCGCCTTGTTTTCCACGACGACGGGCTGCCCCAGCAGGCTTCCCATATGCTGGCCCACCAGGCGGGCGAGCACGTCCGTGATGCCGCCCGCCCCCGTCGGCACGATCAGCCGGATGGGATGGTCGGGATAGGCCGCATGCGCCGCGCCGCCGCATGCGGCCAGGCCGACCGCGATCGCGGCCAGCGCGCGCGATAGGTGCTTCCGTATCAGGTGCTTCCGTATCGAAGTCATCGCCTGTCTCCCGTGCTTTTTTGCAGATTCTAGGAAACGGCTTTGCGGCGAAGGGAAGATTATTTGATATTCAGGCTAAAACTTTTATGCGGAGATGGCGGCGCCGGCATGCCGCCCTGGCCGAGGCGGGGCGGCGCGGGACGATGCGTCAAACGGGCAAATGCCGCGTCTCTTCCAGCAGGGTCTTCACCATCCCCGCGCTCACGCCGTTGGCGTCCCAGAACACGCCCATCCTGCGCATCGGCGCGGCTTCCGGCAGGACCATGCGCGCCAGGCCCAGGCTTTCCAGCCATCCGGGCGACCAATCCGGCACCAGCGAAATTCCCACGCCGTCCCGCACCAGATAAGCGATGGTCACCAGCGTATCGATCTCCAATCGCTCCTGCGGCCGTATCCCGTGGCGCCGCAGATACGTCTCCACCGCCTGCCCGCCGCGCAGGGTGCGGTCGAAACGCAGGAAGGGCTGCGTCGCCAGCAGGTGATCGGGATCCGCGCCCTTCATGGACGGCGGCGCGATCAGGACCAGCCGCTCCTCCTTCAGCAGCATCCATTTGAACCCCTTGGGCGAGGCATGCACCGGTTCGGCCATGATGGCGGCGTCGATATCGCGCGAGACGACCCGGTTGTAGAGATACGTCGACGCCCCGGACTCCACGTATATCCTCAGCGTGGGATGCAGGCGGTACAGGCGCTTGAGCAATTGCGGCGTCAATTCCGCCAGGGTGGACGTCGCCACGCCCAGGCGCAGCTCGCCCAGTTGTTCGTCGTTGTTGGCGATGGCCTGTATGGACCGCGCATCCTTCAACATCGCGCGCACCCGGTCCATGATGCGCACGCCCGCCTCCGTCGGCCGCGCCACCCGGCCCGCGCGGGTCAGCAGGGACGTGCCGATCTCCTCCTCCAGCGTCCTGATGCGCGCCGCCAGCGCCGCGGGCGTCAGGTTCAGGTATCGCGCCGCCTCCGCGAAAGATCCGTGGTCACAGATGGCCACAAAACTCTGCAGGTAGCGTGTGTCCATGGCTAGTCTCGATCGTTAATATTTTTAATGTTTGAATATTAGCGGAGCGATGCCACGCCCCCGCCCGGACGCGGAATAATGGCGCGATCGCCCCGCGGCCAGGCCCGGCCAGCATCCAGGACCGCAACATCCACGAACGCAGCATTCACGACAAGACCAGGAGACCCGCAATGTCCGCAACCGCCGCCCGCGCGCTCACCGGCGTATTCTCGCCCGTCCTGACGCCTTTCGACACCCAAGGCGCGATATCCCCCCAGCGCTTCGTCAAACATTGCCGCTGGCTGGTGGACCAGGGCGTGGGCCTGTCGGTGTTCGGCACGAATTCCGAAGCCAATTCCCTGTCGGTGCGGGAAAAACAGGATTTGCTGCAGGCGCTATTGGAATCCGGCATCCCGGGCGACGTGCTGATGCCCGGCACCGGCCTGTGCAATCTGCCGGAAACCGTCGCGCTGACGTCCCATGCGGTGCAAGCCGGCTGCGCCGGCGTGCTGATGCTGCCGCCCTTCTACTACAAGGGCGTCAGCGACGAAGGCCTGTTCCGCTTTTTCTCGACCGTCATCGATCGCGTCGGCGACGACCGGCTGCGCCTGTACGTCTATCACATCCCGCCGGTCAGCCAGGTGCCGCTGTCCGCCAAGCTGATCGAGCGGCTGATCGCGCGCCATGGCCGGATCATTGCCGGCATCAAGGACAGTTCGGGCGACTGGAACAACACCCAGCTCATGCTGAAGCATTTCCAAGGCCCGGATTTCAGCGTCTTCGCCGGCAGCGAGACCTTCCTGCTGGCGAATATGCGGGGCGGCGGCGCGGGGTGCATCACGGCCACGGGCAATGTCAATCCCGGCGCCATCAACCGCCTCTACCGCACGTGGAATGAAGACGCCCGGGCGGCCGACGCGCAACAGGCCGCATTGGACAAGACCCGCGCCATCTTCCAGTCCATGCCCATCATTCCCGCGATGAAGCGGACCCTGGCCGACCATTCGGGCGACGCCGCCTGGGCGACCGTGCGGCCCCCGCTGGTGGAACTGGACGAGGCCCAGGCCGCCGCCTTGTCCTCAGCCTTGCGGGCGGACGGGTTTACCGTCCCGAATGCCAGGACGCTGGCGGTGGATTAAAGAATTGAAAGATTGAAGGCAAGGGACTGGATCCCGGCGCGGCGCGGCGCCGAACGGCAGCGGCCTCACGCCAGGCGGCAGACCCGCCGTATCCCCGCCAGCGCGATCCATCCCATCGTCAACGCCACCAGCGCCAGGGCGATGCGCAGCGACGTCGCGTGGGTGATGCCGCCGATCAGCGGCGGCCCCAGCAGCATGCCGACGTAGGCGAAACGCGCCACGCCGGCGACGCCGGCCGCCGGGCTCATGCCGGGCAGTTTCGCGCCCGCCAGGAAGAAGAAAGGCATCAGGTTGGCCACGCCCAGGCCCATCAAGGTGAAGCCCACCAGGCTGGGCGCCGGCCACGGCGCGGCGATGACCATGGTCATCCCCAGGCATCCCAGCCAGGCGCTGACGGTCATCAGGCCCTCGTCGCTGAAGCGGCGCCGCAGCAGGTCCGCGCTGAAGCGGCCCACCGCCATGCCGGTGGCGAAGGTCGCGTAGCCGTAGCCGCTTTGCGCCGTCGGCGCGCCGGCCACGTCGCGCATATAGACGGCGGCCCAGTCGTACATGGCGCCTTCGCACACCAGGCCGAGAAAGGCCACGATCCCGAGGATCCACAGCACGCGCGGAATCCCGCCGCCGGCGGCGGCCTCGCCCTGCGCCGCATGCGACTCGGCGTCGGTCAACAAATAGGACGACGCCAGCAGCGCGGCGAGCACCGTTGTCCCGGCAATCGCGAAGCCATGGACCTGCAGCGATACGCCCGCCCCCATCAGCAATCCCCCCAGCCCCGCGCCGGCCATGCCGCCCAGGCTGAACATGCCGTGCAGCGTGGACATGACGGGCTTGCCCAGCCGCGCCTCCACGGTGGCCGCCTGCACGTTCATGGCGACGTCGAAGGCCGCCATGCCCATGCCGAACAGGACGAGGATGACCAGCAGCAAGGGGAAGTACCCCGCCCACGGGATGATCACCAGCATGATCGAGTAGGCCAGGCCGCTGAGCGCCAGCACGCGCGCGCTGCCGGCCCGTCCCACCCAGCGGCCGACGCCGTTCATCGCCAGGATGGCGCCGGCCGACACGGCGAGCATCGCCAGCGACAGGACGGCATCGGAAACCTGGAAATCGGCCTTGAGCACCGGGATCCACACGCCCCAGGTGGCGAAGGTCGCGCCGTTGACGAAGAACTGGATCATGGTGGCCCAGGTCGCCCGGCGGACGGCCTGGGTGTCGGGACGCGCCGGCGGCGCGGGCAAGGCGTTTTCACTGCTTTTCATGAAATGGGAAACGGAAGCTGAGACTGCGACCTCCCGATGATGTCATAGAAGCGCGCCTCCCCCGGGCCCGCCCCTCTTTTTTGAAAATTGTATTTCGTATACGATCAGACAATTCAACAAGCATTCCCGGCTGAAGACCGCGCAAACCGGCGCAGCCGGAGAAGCACCCCCTGAAACGCTCCGCCCCCCACGGAGCCCGAGGAGACAACCCATGCACAAGCCCCATCCACCGGCGCGCAGGCTGCCGCGCGCCCTCTGCGCCCTCGCCTTGCTGGCCACCGCCCCGCTGGCCCAGGCGCAAGCCGCCTATCCGGACCACAAGGTCCGCGTCATCGCACCGCAAGGCGCGGGGGGCGGCGTCGACATCATGGCGCGCTCCCTGGCCGAGGAATTGAGCAAGCGCCTGGGACAGACCTTCTACGTGGACAACCAGGGCGGCGCCGGCGGGACGATAGGCGCCACCGACACGGCGCGCGCCAAGCCGGACGGCTATACCCTGATGGTGGCCTACGTGGCTACCCACGGCACCAACCCCGCCGTGCGCAAGACGCCCTACGACCCGGTCAAGAGCTTCACGCCCGTCGCCATGATCGGCGGCACCGCCAACGTGCTGATCGCCAGCACCGCCCTGCCGGCGAAGACGCTGCCGGAATTCGTCGCCTACGCGAAAGCGCATGGCGACACGCTGAGCTACGGCACCTCCGGCAACGGCACGCTCAACCACCTGGCGATGGAGGAATTCAAGTCCGAAGCGGGCTTCAAGGACTTGTCGGTGCCCTATAAAAGCATGGCCGAGGCGCAGACCGACATGATCGGCGGCCGCGTGCAGTCGGTGTTCCCGGGCGTCGCCGCGGGCCTGGCCGTCATCAAGTCCGGCAAGGCCCGGCCCCTGGCGGTGACGGGAGACAAGCGCAATCCCGTCATCCCGGACGTGCCCACCTTCGCCGAACAGGGCTACCCGAAGATGCAGGCCCTGACCTGGTACGGCGTGGTCGGCCCGGCCGGCATGCCCGCGGCCGTCACCGCCAAGTTGAACCAGACCGTCAACGACATCCTGAAGTCCGACGGCTTCCGGGAGCGCCTGCGCAACCTGGGCGTGGATCCCATGCCGATGACGCCGCGCCAGTTCGGCGACTACATCGCCCACGACATCGAGACGTGGAAGCGCGTGGCCCGCGAGAACCACATTTCGCTGGATTGAAGCCGTCCGTCTTTTCCCCGAGCAGGAAACCCATCATGTCCGATACGCATTCCCTACCCGCAGTCTCCATCTCGCAACGCCTCGCCCAGGGCATCGTCGACGCGCGGCCCGAGCAGTCGCCCGACGCCCGCGCCACCGGCCGCCGCATGCTGCTGGATATCGCCGGCATCGCCATCGCCGCGCGCGCCCAGCCCTATGTGCACGCCTGCCTGGAGGCCCTGGACCAGAACGGTCCCTGCACGGTCTTCGGCCACGCGCGGCGCCTGGGCGCGGAAGGCGCCGCCTTCGTCAACGGCACCGCGGCGCATGGCGAGGATTTCGACGACACCTACGAAGGCGGCCCCGTGCACGCCGGCGTGGTCATCGTGCCGGCCCTGCTGGCCACGGCCGAGCGCCACGGCCTGAGCGGCGCCGATTTCCTGCGCGGCCTGGCCGTCGGCGCGGAAGTCATGTGCCGCCTGTGCGCCGTCGCGCCGACCAAGGTCCACAAGGCGGGCTTTCATCCGACCGCGATATTCGGCGTCTTCGGCGCGGTGGCGGGCATCGGCGCGGCCCTGCGCCTGGGCGCGCAGCCGCTGACCGACGCCTTCGGCATCGCCGGCAGCCTGTCCTCCGGCATCATCGAGTATCTGGCCGACGGCTCCTGGACCAAGCGCCTGCACCCCGGCTGGGCCGCGCAATCCGGCTACCGCGCGGTGCGGCTGGCCATGGTCGGCTTCAAGGGCCCGCGCACGGTCTTCGAGGGCAGCCACGGCGTCTTCCACGGTTTCGCCAATACCCTGGACGGCGACTTCGAGGCCATGCTGGACGGCTTCGGCGAAAAATGGATCTGGCCCGGCATCGCGTTCAAGCCCTATGCCTGCGGCACCATGTGCCATCCCTACATCGATTGCGCCCGCGAATTCGGCAAGCTGGGCCTGGACCCGGCCGCCATCGCCGCCATCGAATGCGAGGCCGCCGAGGGCGTGCTGCACCGCCTGTGGGAGCCCCTGGCGCTGAAGCAGTCGCCGCCCAATGGCTATGCCGCCAAGTTCAGCGTGCCCTACGCCGTCGCGGTGGCCATCCTGCGCGGCGACGCGGGCCTGGGCGAATACGACGACGAAATCGTCAAGGATCCGGCCATCGTCGCCCTGGCGCGCAAGGTGACCTACGTGGTCGATCCCGCCAATCCCTACCCCAGGCAGTTCACTGGACACGTGAAGGTCACCCTGACCGACGGCAAGGTGCATGAATTCCGCCAGGGATATTTCAAGGGCGGCGTCGATCATCCGCTCGGCGACGACGAGCTGACGCGCAAGTTCCAGGCGAACTGCGCCTACGGCGGCCTGGCGCCCGCCGAAAGCCAGGCCCTGCTGGCGCACATCGACGCCGCCTTCGACAGCGCGAAAGTGGACTTCTCGCCGTTCGCGCGCTGACGCGGGCCGCGCCGCCTCAGGCCAGGCGCTTTTCGCCCGCCGGGACGTCGCCGATCTGGCGCGCCCGGCCGGCGAGCGCGCCGAAGGCCGCCATCGCCAGCGACAGGACCACGCCTATCGCCAGTGGAACGGTCCAGCCGCCCGCCAGGTCGTGCAGCTTGCCGGTCAAGGCCGGCCCGCAAGCGGCCAGGGTGTAGCCCACGCACTGCGCCATGCCGGACAGGGCCGCCGCCTGGCGCGCGTTCGAGGCGCGCAGGCCCATGAAGATCAGCGCCAGCAAGATGCCGCCGCCGGAGCCGAAGCCGTACAGCAAGGCCCACACGGTGGCGCCCGCGGGCACGAACAGCAGGCCCAGCAGGCCGACGCCCATCATCAACGCCATGGCGGCCGCCACGCGGGTCTGGTCCTTCATGCGGCCCACCAGCGGGGCCAGGACGATGCCGGGCACGGCGGACGCGAACTGCATGCCGCCATGCACCGCCCCCGCCTCGGCCGGTGTGTAGCCGGCATCGGCCAGGATGGCCGGCAGCCAGCTTATCAGCACGTAATAGAGCAGCGAATTGATGCCCATGAACAGCGTCACCTGCCAGGCCAGCGCCGAATGCCAGACCGGGCCGCCATGCGGCGGCGCCGCCGTGCCGCGGGCCGGCCCGGTATGCGCGCCGAGCTGGCTGGTCCAGGCCGCCACGGCGGCCAGCGGGAAGACGATGACGGCGAGCAGCGCCCCCTGCCAGCCCCAGGCCGCCGCCAACGGCACCACGCCGGCCGAGACCAGCGCGGCGATGCCGCCCATGGTCAGCGCGCACGCGCCCATGACGGCGGGCACCCGCGCCGGGAAGTCCCGCTTGACCAGGCTGGGCAGCAGCACGTTGCCCATGGCGATGCCGGAACCGCTGATCGCGGTGCCCAGGTAGAGGCACCACAGCGGGCCGGCCGAACGCACCAGCAGGCCGCCGGCCACCAGCCACATGGCCCCGAACAGGGTGCGCTCCAGGCCGTATTCGCGGGCCAGCAAGGCGGCGAACGGGGAGACGAAGCCGAAGGCCAGCAGCGGCAGCGTGGTCAGCATGCCGGCCTGGGCGGGCGACAGGGCGTAGTGGGCCTGCAGCACGCCGAGGATGGGCGCCAGGCCGGTGACGGGCGCGCGCAGATTGCTGGCGATCAGCAACAAACCAGCAATCAGGAGCGCGGGCCGGGCGAGTGAGCGATGCGAAGTATCAGGGGTTGTCATAGCGTCTACATCATTTGGGATATCACCATGCCAGGCCTCTCGGGCCGGCACGGGTAGCGCGGTCCGTAACCTTAACGCCGGCCGGCGCGTCATGAATTCAGCTAAGATGCCAAGAAATCGCTGAATCCTGCCATTGCGCCGCGTCCGCCTTTCCCCGCGGCGCGCCTTTTCCCGCCATGCCGCCACGCCCCCGGCCCGTCCCGCGTCTCGCCCTCGCCACCGCGGCGTCCTCCGAGGGCGTGCTGCTGGGGCCCCTGAAGATCTTCGAGGAAAGCCCGCGGCTGGGTCCGGTCTTCGGCGTGCGCGTGCGGGCGGCGGATCATCGCGCCGAGGTGCCGACCCATCGCCACCCGCAGGGGCAACTGGTGGTGGCCTTGCGCGGGGGCGTGGTCTGCGAAGTCCCCGACGGGGTCTGGATGGTGCCGCCGGCATGCGCGGTGTGGGTGCCCAGCGAACTCCCGCACAGCATCCGCGCCACGGCCAACGCGCGCATGGGCTACCTGTTCGTCCAACCCGGCGCCGCCGACCTGCCCGGCCATTGCTGCACCCTGGCCATTTCGCCGCTGGCGCGCGAGCTGGTGCTGCGCCTGGCGGACCTGCCTTCCGAATACGAAGCGGACAGCGCCACCGGCCGCCTGGCCGTGGTGCTGCTGGAAGAATTGGCGCGCATGCCGCGGGAACGACTGCGCCTGCCCACCTCCGCCGAACCGCGCCTGCGGCGCATCGCGAAAATGTTGTCGGAAGATCCCGCCGACCGCCGCACGCTGGCGGAGTGGGCCAAGGTGGTGGCCACCAGCGAACGGACGCTGGCCCGCCTGGTCAGGCAGGAAACCGGCCTGACCTTCGGCCGCTGGCGCCAGCAATTGCACCTGATCGTGGCCCTGCACCAGTTGTCGGCGGGCCAGTCCGTGCAGCGCGTGGCCGAAGCCCTGGGCTACGACTCGGTCACGGCGTTCATCAGCATGTTCAAGAAATCGCTGGGCAAGCCGCCCGGCAAGTATTTCGCGGGCATCGCCCGGCGCGACGACGTGGATGAGGACGAGGACGCGGCGCCTATCCCGCCTGCACCCGCACCAACTGGTCGACACGCACCACGCGGCTGACTTCCTGCACCGCCTGGGCCACGGCATCGTCCATGCTGGGGGCCTCGCGATCGAAGGCCAGCGCCACGAGGTCGCCCCGCTGCCATGCCAGCACGACGTCTTCACAGCCGTTGTATTTCAACAGGCGCAGCAACTCGTCGGTGAGGTTGTCGAGGCGTGAAGCGTCCTGCAGGTTGTAGATGAGCTTGAACTGATAAGACATGTTTTCCGGCTTCCGCGACGAGGTTAGAAAGAACCGTCCCGGCGCGTCGCGGTGGCGAGCGCGCCGACAGCTCAGTAACCCCCTGCCGGTTTACGTTTCAGACCGCACCGAGATGCATTAATCGCAGTATCCGGTCGCGCTCGTCGCGCATCATCGGCAGCAATTCGGCCTCGATGCGGGCGGCGTCGTAATCGTCGTCATTGACCGACAGGCCCAGCGACAGGGCGCGCGTCTCGCTGGTGAACAAGGGGATGCCCACGGTCGTCACGCGGCGGTCCGGATACGTGGCGACCGCCCAGCGCTCCGGCGGCAGGCCCAGCGCCGAACATAGCGCGCTGCCCGGCGGCAGCGCATTGCCGACCCGCAGGTTGACGACGAGGATCTTGCGGCGTTCCGACGCCGAACTGGCCCGCGCGATGATCACGGCCTCGTCCTTGGCCCGCTCGCCGATGTTGACCATGCCGTCGCAGCGATCGGCCAGCGCCTGCAGCGAAGACTGGATGATATCGTCGACGCCGGTGTTGGCCAGGGCCGCGAAGCCGATCTCCAGCAGTTGCGGCGTCAACGACCAGCGCGTCCCCTCCTTGCGCACGTAGCCCTCCCCCAGCAGCGTGTTCAGCAGCCGCAGCACCGTGGCGTGCGGCAGATCCACCGCTTGCGAGAGCGCCGTCAGGGATTGCCCGGGGCCGCTACGAAAAGCCCGCAAGATGGCTAGACACCTCTGGACCGACCTATTATCATTCATTTGATCACGGGGTGAAATGATTGTTCATCTAGTGAAAAATAATAGCCGACCTCGCGGTTATCCGCAAGCGGCTACTCCCTTTCGCGGTCATCAGCAGAACCGGGGGCATTCATGGGGTATAGAGTTGGCGTCGATATCGGCGGATCCTTTACCGACTTCGCCGTCTTCGACGAAGACAGCGGCGAAATCAAGAGCCTGAAAGTGTTCTCCCGCCCGGACCAGCCGGGCGAGGAAGTCATCGCCGGGGTGCGCATGCTGGGCGAGCGCTACGGCATACAGCCCGGCGAGATCAGCTACTTCACGCACGGCACCACGGTCGGCATCAATACGGTCATCCAGCGCAAGGGCCTGAAGCTGGCGCTGTTCGCCACCCGCAACTTCTGCGACGTGCTGGAGCTGGCGCGCCTGAAGACGCCCGACATGTACCACCTGCTGTCGCGCCGGCCGGCGCCGCTGATCGAGCGCAGCATGGTGTTCGGCATCGACGAGCGCATGGGGCCGGACGGCTCGGTGCGCCGGCCGCTGGACGAAGCCAGCGTCGAGCAGGCCGTGCGGGCTGCCCAGGCCGCCGGCGCCGAGGGCATCGTCGTGTCCCTGCTGCACGCCTACCGCAATCCGGCGCACGAACTGCGGATCAGGGAAATCGCCGCCGCGATCGCGCCCGGCCTGCCGGTGTCGTGCTCCAGCGAAACCTGGCCCATCATCCGCGAATACGAACGCACCATCACCGCGGTCATCGGCGGCTACGTCCAGCCGCGCGTGGCGCACTACCTGGGCTCGCTGCAGGCCGCGCTGAAGAACGCCGGCGTGCGGCCCGAGCCGCGCCTGACCAAGTCCAACGGCGGCGTCATGACGGCCGAACAGGGCAAGCGCGACTGCGTGCAGATGATCCTGTCGGGCACCGCCGCCGGCGTGATCGGCGCCGCCCACGTCGCCGCCACCGCCGGCATCCCGCGCTGCCTCAGCCTGGACATCGGCGGCACCAGCGCCGACATCGCCGTCATCATCGACGGCAAGCCCCAGTACGGCGTGGGCGAATTGATCGGCGATTTCCAGATCTACATCCCTTCGGTGTCCGTGTCGTCAGTCGGCGAAGGCGGCGGCTCCATCGCCTGGGTCGATCCGCTGGGCGTGCTCAAGGTCGGCCCGGAAAGCGCCGGCTCGCGGCCCGGACCGGCCTGCTACCGGCGCGGCGGCACCCGCGCCACCATCACCGACGCCTTCGTCTGCTGCGGCCTGGTCGGCCATTCCGACCTCGGCTACCAGGCGGTGGAAGTCGACGCGCAGGCCTCGCGCCAGGCGGTCGGCGAACTGGCCGAGCGCCTGGGCCGCGGCATCGAGGAAACCGCCGAGGCCATCATCCAGATCGCCGTGTCAGGCATGTACACGGAAGTCAGCGGCCTGGTGTCGCGCTACGGCATCGACCCGCGCGAATACGCCGTGCTCGCGTTCGGCGGCGCCGGCCCCATGCTGGGCTGCTTCCTGGCCCGCGAAATCAAGGTCAAGGAAATCGTCGTGCCCCCCTCCCCCGGCACGCTCAGCGCGCTGGGGGGCCTGATCGCCGACCTCAAGAGCGATTTCCTCAAGACCGTCTATACCGACCTGACGCCCGCCAGCCTGCCCGCCATCCGCGACGAATTCGCCGCGCTGCGGGAACGCGCCGAACGATGGCTGCTCCAGGAACAGGGCCACGCCGAACGCGCCGATCTCGTCTACTCGGCGGAGATGCGCTACCGCGGCCAGTCCTACGAAATCGACACGGAGCTGGACCCCGCCCACCTGGCGGCCGGCGACGTCGCGGCGGTGGCGCGGGCCTTCCATGCCATGCACCGCCGCCTCTACGGACACGCCGACGAACGCGCGCCGGTGCAGGTCGTCAGCCTGCGGGTGGTGATCTCCGGCAACAACGACAAGCCCCGCTTCCCGCGCCACGAAACGGTCGCCGGCACGCCGGCGCCGGAACGACGCGTGCGCGTCTGGCTGGACGGGGGTTTCCGCGACGTGGATCTCCACAGCCGCACGGCCCTGCGCGCCGGCCAGCGGTTCAGCGGCCCCGCCATCGTCACCCAGGACGATTGCACCACGGTCATCCCGGCCGATCACGTCTGCCGGGTCGACGAATACGCCAATCTGCGCATCACCGCCGAAGGAGAGCCGTCGTGAGCCATACCGTGGACAATTTCCGCCTGCAGGTGCTGGCCAACCACTGCACCGCCGCCGCCGAGGCCATGGGCTACACGCTGATGCGCACGGCCTACTCCACCTTCGTCAAGGAGACCGAGGACTTCTCCGCGCAACTGATGACGCCGTCCGGCAAGACCTTCGCATCGCCCAAGACCTTCGGGGCCACGTGGTACACGGGCCTGGACTACGGCCGCGTGATCCGGATGACGGACGACTACCGCGAAGGCGACATCTACCTGACCAACGATCCGTACAGCGGCTACGTCTCCACCCACACGCCCGACATGCACGTGTGGAAGCCGGTGTTCCGCGACGGCCGGCTGGTGTGCTTCGTCGGCACGCACATCCACAACACCGACATGGGCGGCGCGGTGCCGGCCTCGCTGTCGCGCACGCTCACCGAAGTGCACCAGGAAGGCATCCGCATCCCGCCCATGCTGCTGATGCGCGACGGCGTGATCGACGAGAAGCTGCTGCGCATCCTGGCGGTCAACGTGCGCATGCCGGACCAGAACCAGGGCGACCTGAACGCGCAGATCGCCGCGCTGAACGTCGGCGAACGCAAGGTCCATGAAATCATCGACCGCTTCGGCGTCGAGGAATTCATGCAGGGCGCCGAGGCCATACTCGACTACGCGGAACAGCAGACCCGCGCGCTGATCCGCGAGATACCCGACGGCGACTATGCGTTCTCCGAGTACGCCGACGAGGACTCGGTGGGCGGCTATCCCTGCCGCATCCACATCACGCTGCGCGTGCGCGGCGACGAGTTGACGCTGGACTTCACCGGCAGCGATCCGCAGGTGGCGTCGTCGCTGAACGTGCCGACCGGCGGCGACGGGCACCACTCGGTCATCACGGTGGGACTGATCTACGTCATGCATACGCTGGCGCCCCGCAACATGCTCAATTTCGGTTCGGTGCGGCCCTGCCATGCCGTGCTGCCCGAGGGCTCGGTGGTCAATCCGCACGCGCCGGCGGCGGTGGGCATGCGCAGCCTGATGGCCGCGGTGATCCAGGCCTGCACGTTCGGCGCCTTCAACCGCGCCCTGCCCGAGCGCCTGCCGGCCTGCCCCGCCGGCGGCTCGACGCTGCTCAACGTCAAGACCGCCACGCGCGAGGGACGCCAGGTGCTGTCCTCCATCGGCCCTTGCGGCGGCGGCGCCGGCGCGGGCCCCGAATTCGACGGCGTGGAAGGCTGCGGCGCCAACAACGCCTTCCTGAAGAACACCCCCGTGGAGATCAACGAGGCCGAAGTGCCCATCGAGATCATCCGCTACGGCCTGGTGCCCGACACCGGCGGCGCGGGCCGCCTGCGCGGCGGCAACGCGGCCACGATGGAATTCAAGCTGCTGGCGCCCAACGGCGTGGTCACGGCGCGCAACCGCAACCGCTCCGAACTGGCAGCGTGGGGCGTGCTCGGCGGCCAGGCGGGGGCCAACTCGCGCTTCATCAGGAATCCGGATTCCGAGCAGCCGGAGGAACTGCGCAACAGCGACCTGGTCAACTGCGCGCCCGGCGACGTCATCCGGCTGGAAGGTCCCGCCGGCGGCGGCTACGGCCATCCGCACGAACGCCCGGTCGAGCGCGTGGTGCAGGACGTGCGCTGCGGTTTCGTGTCGATCGAATACGCCCGCAAGGCCTATGGCGTGGCGCTGCGCGCCGACCTGACGGTCGACGAGGAAGCCACGCGGTCCCTGCGCGCCGGCGCGCAAGCGGTGGACGGGCATTTCGATTTCGGGCCGGGCCGCAGCCGCTTCGAGCGCGTCTGGACCGCCGCGCGCTACGACGCCATGACCCGCATCATGGCGGCCCTTCCCGTCAGTTGGCGGCACTTCGTCAAGCACCAGATGTTCGCCGCGCTGGCGGGCGCGGCGGCGCCGGCCGACGGCGGCGCCGCCGACATCGACCGCATCTACGCGACGCTGGCCGAGCGGTACGCCGACCTGCCCCGGCCGGCCGACATCGCGGCGCGCGCCTGAACGACCCACCCGACGCCGGGTAAATACCCATCGTCAACGCCGGCCGCGCCGCTACGATCGTCCATGGGCGCGCAACGCGCGCCCGCGACCGCGGCGGTTGCCGGCCACGGCAAGCAAGGAGCATGGCATGGTTTCGTCCGCCGGGATTTTTTCTTCGGACTTCCGCAAGCTGCCCTATTGGTGGGAAGCCTACACGCCGCCCGAGACCGGCGACGACGCGCTGCCCGCCAGCGCCGACGTCGTCATCGTCGGCGCCGGCTATACCGGCATCTGCTGCGCGCTGACGCTGCGCGAGGCGGGCATCGACGCGGTGGTGCTGGAGGCCGGGCGCCCGGGCATCGGCGCCAGCACCCGCTCCGGCGGCCAGGTCTCGGGCGGCGTCAACGTCCAGAAGAAAGCCCTGGCGGCCGTGGGCGAGAACGACGCGCAGCGCGCCGAACGCCTGTCCGCGCGGCTGCGCGACGCCGACGCGGCCATGAACCACGTCGTCGGGCTGATCGACAGGCACGGCATCCAGTGCGGCTGGCAGCCCACGGGACGCCTGACGACCATGTGGCTGCCCCAGCACTACGACGCCTGGCAAGGCCGCATGGCGCAACTGAACGCCAACACGAATTCGCGCGCGCGCATGATTCCGCGCGAAGCGCTGGCCGAGGAAATCGGCTCGTCCGTCTATCACGGCGCCGCCCTGATCGAGCGCGCCGGCCACCTGCATCCGGCGCAGCTCTATGGCGGCATGCTGGCCGCGGCGCGCGCCGCAGGCGCGAAGGTGCATGGGCAGACGCCGGTGCAGCGCATCGTCCGCGCGCCGGGCGGCTATGACGTGGCCAGCGCGCGCGGCACGGTGCGGGCGCGGCAGGTCGTGATCGCCACCAACGGCTACACCGGCCCCGGCATGGCCGGCCTGGACCGCAAGGTGGTGCCCATCGCCACCTACATGATCGCCACCGACGAACTGCCGCCGGGCCTGGCGGCGGACATCCTGCCGACCAATCGCGCGGTGTCGGAATCGCGCCGCGTGGTCAATCACTACCGGCTGTCGCCCGATGGCCGCCGCCTGCTGTTCGGCGGGCGCGCGCGCTTCACGCCGGCCAGCGAGGAAACCACCGCGCGCCTGCTGTACCGGGCCATGCTCAAGCGCTTTCCGCAACTGGCGGGCACGCGCATCACGCATAGCTGGGGCGGCAACGTCGCCATGACGCTGGATTCCATGCCGCACATCGGCGGCGCCGACGGCCTGTACTACGCCCTGGGCTGCAACGGCAGCGGCGTAGCCATGATGAGCTACCTGGGCCACAGCCTGGGACGCAAGATCGCCGCGCAATCGCGCGAACCCGTCAACGCATTCGATATGGGGGAAATACCCGGCCATCCTTTCTATTCCGGCAACACGTGGTTCCTGTTCGCCATCGGCAGTTGGTACCAGGCCCGCGACGCCTATGAACACTGGAGGGCGCGCTGAGCGGGGCGCGAGACAGAGGCAGAGGCAGCACCCCCGCACAACCAAGCTTGAAATGTCGGACCGTCCGGTGCGGACGACGGCCAGCGCGCCGGCGCCGCGAACAAGGGATCGGACGGAAACAAGATAATCAGGAGTGATCCGTGAACCATCCGCGTCGCCATGCCTTGAAAGCGCTGTCCGGCCTGTTGGGGGCCGCCGCGCTTCCGCTTTCCCTCTCCCTGCCCCGCTCCGCCCTGGCGCGCAGCGATCCCTACCCCGCCGGTCCGGTCAACGTCATCGTGCCCTACGGCGCCGGCGGCAGCACCGACATCCTCGCCCGCCTGCTGGTCGGCGACGTCAGCGACCGGCTGCACGGCAACTTCATCGTCGAGAACAAGGCGGGAGCGGCCGGCAACATCGGCACCCGCCAGGTGGCCGTGTCGCGGCCGGACGGATCGACGCTGCTCTATTCGACGGCCACGCCTTTCTGCATCAATCCCTACGTCTACAAGACGCTGCCCTTCGACCCGGACCATGACTTCGCGGCGATTTCGCGCACGGCGAAGCTGCCCCTGGTGCTGGTCGTGCCGGCCTCGCTGGGGATCGCCAACGTGCAGGACTTCATCGCCTACCTGCGCAAGGATCCGACGCAGCGCAGCTTCAGCTCCTATGGCGTGGGCGCGTCCAGCCATATCGCGGGCGCGACCTTCGCGCGGGCCATCGGCGCGCCGGGCATCCTGCACGTGCCGTACAAGGACATGACGGCCATGTCGGACCTGGCGGCGGGACGCAATACCTTCCACATCGACGCCTGGTCGGCGGTGGATCCGCTGGTGAAGTCGGGCAAGCTGGTGGCGCTGGCGGTGTCCAGCAAGGAGCCGCTGCCGTGGGCGCCGCAACTGCCCACCATCGCCAGCGTCACCCGGACGGACTACGAGATCGTGACCTGGCACGGCGTCTTCGCGCCGCGCAAGACGCCGGACAGCGTCGTCACGCTGCTGAACCAGGAATTCCAGAAGTCGATCGACAAGCCCAAGGTGCAGCAGGTCTACGCCGAACAGGGATTCCTGCTGTATCCGCCGGCCACGCCGAAGGAAGTGGCGGCCTTCGTGCAGCAGGACAAGGCGCGGTGGAAGGGATACGTGGAGGCGGCGGGGATCACGCCCTCCTGAGGCGGCGGCCCGCCGGTTCATGCGCGCGATGCCAGGGGGCGGTCTCCTGGCCTAGGGAAATCACTGAGCGCGAAAAACTGGAATTCCGAATTCCAAAACGCTATTCTGGCGGCTATGGAATTCGGAATTCAGCATTCTGTGGAAGCGCAGCCCCAGTTCATCGACCAGGTTTTCCGGTTGCTGATCGACTCGATCGTCCTGGGCGAACTGAAACCCGGGCAGCGCGTGCGGCAAGGCGAGTTGGCGGAGCGCCTGGGCGTTTCGCGCCAGCCCGTCAGCCATGCCCTGCAACTGTTGAAGCAGCAGGGGCTGGTGCGCGAGACGGGCAAGCAAGGCGTGGAGATCGCGCCCATCGACCTGCACTACATCGTCCACCTGTATCGCGCGCGCACCGCCCTGGAAGGCATGGCCGTGCTGCTGGCGACGCGCAGGATCCGGGACGGGCAGGCGTCGCCGGCACAGATCGAGGAACTCGAGATCGCGCTGGCGACCGGCAAGGAAGCGTGCGGCGCCGCCAACCCCACCTTGCCGGCGCTGGTGAAGGCCGACGCGCGCTTTCACAACGCGCTGTACCGGCTGGCCGACAACCCGGTGATCGAGCAGATGATGGCGGCGCAATGGCCACACCTGATGCGCTCGATGATGGCGACCTACCTGGGCGAAGGCGACGTTCCCACGCGCGCCTGGGAAGAACACGGCCTGATTGCGCGGGCGGTCATCGCGGGCGAAGTGGACGAAGCCCAGGATCTCATCACCCGGCACCTGGACCGCGCGGGCTCGGACGCCCAGCGCCGCCTGCCCGCGGTGCTGGACGCGCGACAGGCTTAGCAAGGCAGCACCCTGCCCCCGGGTCTCCCGGCGCCGCCGTTGCGCCGGGCCGAGGGCGCCCGGACAAAGCCCGGACAACGCCGGGACAAGGTCCGAACAAAGTCCGAACAAAACAAACCAAGACGACCAAAGGAGACACAAGTGGAACTCAACGCCGAACAACTGGCCCGCTTCGACGAACTGGGCTATATCTTCATCCCGGAATGCTTCACCCCGAAAGAGATCGAGGTGCTGCGCCAGGCCGCGGCCGACGTGCTCGGCCAGGAGCGCGAGGAGGTCTGGCGCGAAAAGAACGGCGCGCCGCGCACCGCCTTCGCCTGCCACACGTATAACGAGGCGTGCGAGCGGCTGGTGCACGATCCGCGCCTGGTCGAACCGCTGGAGCAGTTGTTCGGCGAACGGACGTACATCCACCAGTTCAAGATCAACGCCAAGGCGGCCTTCGCCGGCGACGTCTGGCAATGGCACCAGGACTTCCCCACCTGGCACAAGGACGACGGCATGCCGGAGCCGCGGGCCATGAACATCGCGATCTTCCTCGACGAAGTCATGCCCATCAACGGCCCGCTGATGATCGTGCCGCGCAGCCACAAGGCGGGCGAACTGGAATCGGCGCACGACCTGAAGACGACGTCGTATCCGCTATGGACGCCCGACAACGAAACGATCACCCGCCTGGTGGAAAAAGACGGCATCGTCGCGCCCACGGGCAAGGCCGGCGGCGTGCTCATGTTCCATGCGAACATCCTGCACGCCTCGGCCGGCAACATCACGCCCTATCCGCGGCGCATCGTGTACCTGACCCTGTCGGCGGTGTCGAACGCGCTACGCAATCCGACGCGTCCGGATTTCATCGCGCACCGGGATTTCACGCCCGTCGAGAAGGGCGCGGACGACGCGCTCTCGCGCTACGCCGACGAGCATCTGGCGACCGCGTGAGGCTTCCGGGAGCGGGTATGCCGCCAGGTGTCGTCGCGCGGAGTCCTTGAACCGACATGATGAAACGACCGGCCTGAAACGACCGGCCTGAAACTTCAGGCGCTCTTCTCGCGCGCCTGGAGTTCGGTCAAGGCCCTGCTCGCCAGCATCAGGCGGTTGCCCAGGATCGCGCTGCGGGAAGCGCCCAGCCTGGACTTGATGGCCGCGATGCTGATCGACGCCACCGGCCGCCCTTCGAAGTCATAGACCGCCACGCCCACCGCCCAGCTATCCTCCAGCACCAGCCCGGGGTTGACGCAATAGCCCCATTCGCGCGTCTCCGCGATCAGCTTGTGGATGACCGCGTCGGTGCAGCGGGGAAACCGCCGGGCCCGGATCTCGGCCGTGCGCGCGAGCGCGTCCTCGATCTCCTTGTCGGAAAGCGCCGCGAGCAAGGCCGTCGCGCCGGCGCCGACGCCCAGGAGCCAGCGGTCGCCGGGCTTGATCAACTGGTTTCGGATCGGGAAGTCGCCTTCGTCGCGGGACAGGCAGATGCTTTCGTAGCCATGCAGCACGGCAAAGAACACGGTGTCCCCGGACTCGTTGGCCAGGGCGCGCAAGGTCGGGGCCGCCAGCCGCTGCAATTCATAGCTGGCCTCGGCCGCCAGGCCGACGGCAAAGGCTTCCGGGCCGAGCCGGTAGCGTCCGGACTGGCGGTCATGCAATACGAAGCCCTCTTCGACCAGGGTCTTGGTCAAGCGGATCACGGTCGCCTTGTTGAGATCCAGGCGGCGCGTGATCTCCAGCATGCGCAAGCCGGAAGGGCCGATCTGCGTCAACAGCCGCAGGACGGCGAGGCCGCGCCTGAGGGTCTGGGCGCCGCCCGTCTGGGCGGTCTCGACTGAATGCGGTGGCGGCGTTTTCGGTGGTGGCGTTTTCTGTTGCGTCGTTTTCGGTTGCGCCTTCTGCTGTTGCGCCATCAGCTCCCCCCCGTTGCCGCAGGCCGGCAGGCATCGTTCATCGTTCATCGTGCATCGTTCATATCAAGGTTCATATTCTAAACCCGCCCTCTCCCATCGTCGCCGGGGACAGGGTCACACTGTGGACCACTTTTTCCTTAAACCCCCATAAAAGCGCGCCCGTGGTTGCGCGATTGGCCTACGATTTCACGGCCATAACATCAGGACCTGCGCCATACAGGTTCATATAGTGAATAAATCCAAACAGGAGACAAGGCATGGCAGACCGCATGAAGGACAAGGTGGTGCTCGTCACGGGCGCCGGCAGTTCCGGCCCCGGATGGGGGAACGGCAAGGCCGCCGCCGCGCTGTACGCGCGAGAAGGCGCCAGCGTGTTCGCCGTCGACTATCGCCTGGAGGCGGCCCAGGAAACGCAGAAAGTCATCGAGGGCGAAGGGGGCCGCTGCACGGCCTTCCGGGCGGACGTCTCGAACGGCGACGACGTCCAGCGCATGGTCGAGGCCTGCGTGCAGGCCTATGGCCGCGTCGACGTCCTGCACAACAACGTCGGCATCGTCGAAACGGGCGGCCCCGTCGAGACGTCCGAGGAAAGCTGGAACCGCGTCATCGCCGTCAACCAGACCAGCGTCTTCCTGACCTGCAAGCACGTCATCCCGCACATGCTGGCGCGCAAGCAGGGCGCGATCGTCAATATCGCCTCGATCGCCGCCCTGCGCTGGATCGGCTTCCCCTACCTGGCCTACAGCGCGGCCAAGGCGGCCATGGTGGCGATGACGTCGAACACCGCCGTCCAGTACGCGGCCGACGGCATCCGCGCCAACTGCGTGCTGCCCGGCCTCATGAACACGCCCCTCATCCGCGAGCCCTTGTCCAAATCCTATGGCGGCGACGTCGATTCGATGATCGAGCAGCGCGACAGGATCTCGCCCACCGGCAAGATGGGCGACGCCTGGGACACCGCCTACGCCGCCCTGTTCCTGGCGAGCGACGAGGCCCGCTACATCACCGGGACGACCTTGGTCGTCGACGGCGGATTGACCGCGCGCTGCGCCTGAACGCCATTCACCGCGCCTCATAAAACCAAAGGAGACAAACCCATGAACCTTACGCGACGCAGCATGCTGAAGGCGACGGCCGCCGCGGGCCTGGCCGGCATCGCCGGCCGAAGCGCCTACGCGCAGCCGGCCAGCTTCAATTACAAGGTGGGCACCAATGTTCCCGTGACGCATCCCATCGCCGTCCGCCTGACCGAGGCCGCGGAAAAGGTGAAGGCGGAGACGGGCGGCAAGGTCAATATCCGCGTCTTTCCCAGCGGGCAATTGGGATCCGACACGGACATGCTGAGCCAGGTGCGTTCCGGCGGCATCGAGTTGCTGACCCTGCCCGGGCTCATCCTCGCCAACCTGGTGCCGATGGCGTCGCTGAACAGCGTCGGCTTCGCGTTTCCCGACTATCCCACGGTCTGGAAAGCCATGGACGGCGACCTCGGGAAGTACATCCGTTCCTATATTTCCAAGGCCAACCTCGTCGTCTTCGACAAGGTCTGGGACAACGGCTTCCGCCAACTGACGTCGAACAAGCCCATCGGCGGTCCCGGCGACCTGGTCGACATGAAGATCCGCGTGCCGCCGGCGCCGCTGCTGGTGTCCCTCTTCAAGCAACTGAAGGCGGCGCCGACGCCGATCAATTTCAACGAACTCTATAGCTCGCTCCAGACCAAGGTGATCGAGGCGCAGGAGAACCCGCTGGCCATCATCGCCACCGGCAAGCTCTATGAAGTGCAGAAGTGCTGCGCGCTGACCAATCATGGTTGGGACGGCTATTGGCTGCTGGGCAACAAGCGCGCTTTCGAGGCGCTGCCCCCGACGCTGCGCGACAGCGTCAACCGGCACTTCAACGATGCCGCGCTGGCGCAACGCGAGGACAGCGAAAAGCTGGCGGCTTCCCTGCAGCAGGACCTGACCGCCAAGGGCCTGGCATTCAACAAGCCGGACACCGCGGCCTTCCGCGCCGCGCTACAGGAAGCCAGGTTCTACGCGGAGTGGAAAACCAAATTCGGCGGCGAAGCCTGGGGACAGCTCGAAGCCGCCGTCGGCAAGCTCGCCTGACATCCCCGCACCCCGATTCGACAAGGACCTGACATGCCCGTACCTCATATCATCGGCTGGGGCCATACGCCCTTCGGCAAACTCGACCAGATCGACCTGGAACAACTGTTCCGGGATGCGGTGCATCCCGCCCTGGAGCGCGCGGGCGTCGAAGCGTCCGACATCGACGGCATTTTCGTCGGCACCTTCAATGGCGGCTTCGTGCCGCAGGACTTCAGCGCCTCGCTCGCCGGCGTCGCCATGCCCGAATTCCGGCACACGCCCGCCGTGCGCCTGGAAAACGCCTGCGCGACGGGCTCCGCGGCCATCTGGGCGGCCCTGGACGCGCTGCAAAGCGGGCGGATCCGGCACGCGCTGGTCGTCGGCTTCGAGAAGATGAATACGCTGCCCGGCCCGCAGATCGGCGAGGTCCTGCTGAAATGCTCCTACGTGAAGGAAGAAGCCGACAAGCCGGGCGGTTTCGCCGGCGTGTTCGGCGATATCGCCGGCACCTACTTCGAGCGTTTCGGCGACCAGTCCGACGCGCTCGCCGCCATCGCGGCGAAGAACCATCGCAACGGCGTCGACAACCCCTATGCGCACATGCGGCGGGACCTGGGATTCGACTTCTGCCGCAACGCGTCCGACAAGAATCCGCCGGTCGCGGGTCCGTTGAAGCGTTCCGACTGCTCGCTGGTGTCCGACGGCGCCGCCGCGCTGGTCCTGTCGATGGAGCCGCGCCCCGGACACAGTGCCATCCGCTGGCGCGCGCGGGCGCAAGTCAACGAATTCCTGCCCCTGTCGCGCCGCGATCCCACGCGTTTCGAAGGCGCGGCGCTGGCCTGGTCGCGCGGGCTGGCGCAAGCCGGGGTCGCGCTGGACGACCTGCACGTGGTCGAGACGCACGACTGCTTCACCATCGCCGAACTGCTGGAATATGAAGCCATGGGGCTCGCGCCGCACGGCCAGGGCGCGCGGGTCATCCTCGACGGCGTCACCGCAAAGGACGGAAGACTGCCGGTCAATCCCTCGGGCGGCCTGAAGTCGCGCGGCCACCCCATCGGGGCCACGGGCGTATCGCAGCACGTGATGATGGCCATGCAGCTCGCCGGCGAGGCGGGCGCCATGCAGATTCCTCACGCGCGTCTCGGCGCGGTCTTCAACATGGGAGGCGCCGCCGTCGCGAACTACCTGAGCATCCTGGAGGCGGCATGAACGCGGCGCAGGTGATGAACCTCGGGTCGCTGCTGCGCCAAACGGCGCGGTTGTTCCCCGAACGCAGCGGCGTGATCCAGGGCGAGCAGCGATGGACGTGGCGCGAAATCGACGAACGCGTGGACGCCATGGTGGCGGCGCTGCGCGAGCTGGGCCTGTGCAAGGGCGACAGGATACTCGTGCAGTCGCGCAACAACCTGCAGTTGTTCGAGAGCTGCTGGATCGCCTTCCGCCTGGGCTGCGTCTGGGTGCCGACGAACTTTCGCCTGACGCCGCCCGAGGTCGCCTATCTGGGCGCCTCCAGCGGCGCCAAGGCCATGCTCTACGACGCGGATTTCACCGAGCACGTGGAAGCGGTGCGCGCGGCCTCGCCCGCCGTCGAGCACGTGGTGTGCATCGGCTCGCCGCGTCCGGGCGAACATGCCTACGAAGGGCTCGTCGAACGTTATCGGGGCCAGCGGCCGGTGGCCGCCACGGTCGGCTACGACGATCCGCTGTGGTTCTTCTATACCTCCGGCACCACCGGAAAACCGAAGGCCGGCATCCTGACGCATGGGCAAATGGCTTTCGTGGTGACCAACCACCTGGCCGACCTGATCCCGGGCACGAACGAGAACGACTGCTCCATCGCCGTCGCGCCGCTGTCCCATGGCGCGGGCATCCACGCGTTGCTCAACGTCGCCCGGGGCGCGGCCACGGTGTTGCTGCCCAGCGAGAAACTGGATCCGGAAGTTTTCTGGCAACTGGTGCAGACGCATCGCGTGAGCAACCTGTTCACCGTGCCCACCATCGTCAAGATGCTGGTCGAGCATCCGGCCGTCGACAAGTACGACCATGGTTCGCTGCGATACGTCATCTACGCCGGCGCGCCCATGTACCGGGCCGACCAGAAGCTCGCCTTGCGGAAGCTGGGCAAGGTGCTGGTGCAGTATTTCGGGCTGGGCGAAGTGACCGGCTGCATCACCATACTGCCGCCCGCCATGCATTCGGCCGACGACGACGATCCCGACGCCAACGTCGGTTCCTGCGGCAGGCCGCGCACCGGCATGGAAGTGGCCATCCTGGACGAGCAATTGCAGCCCGTTCCGGTGGGCACGGTGGGCGAGATCTGCTGCCGCGGGCCCGCGGTGTTCTCCGGCTATCACGACAATCCCGTGGCGACCGAGAAGGCGCTGCGCGGCGGCTGGTTCCACACGGGGGACCTGGGGCGGATGGACGAGCGCGGATTGCTCTACATCACCGGCCGGGAGTCGGACATGTACATCTCCGGCGGCTCCAACGTCTATCCGCGGGAAGTGGAAGAGATCCTGCTCATGCATCCCGGTGTCGCGGAAGTCGCCGTGCTCGGCGTGCCCGATCCGAAGTGGGGCGAGATCGGCGTCGCCGTCGTCGTGCGGCAGGACGGCGCCCCGCCCGTGAGCGATGCCGAGCTGCTGCAACACCTCGACGGCCGCTGCGCGCGCTACCGCTGGCCGCGGCAATTCTTCTTCTGGGATGCGCTGCCGAAATCCGGCTACGGCAAGGTGACGAAGAAAGACGTGAAGCGCCTGCTGCTGGAACGCGGCGACATCCGGGAGGCGGCGTGATGGACGCCGGTATCGCCGGCCGCAACCCGGCAGGCCTGGGCGCGGCGTCATGGATCGCGCCTCTCGAACGCGCGCTCGGGTTCGCCGTCGACGCGGTCGCCGCCGTGCTCGTCCTGGTGGAGATCGTCGTCCTGTTGTCGGGCGTGATCGCGCGTTTCGTATTCCATAGCCCGCTGGTCTGGTCGGACGAGCTGGCCTCCATGCTTTTCATCTGGCTCGCGATGCTGGGGTCGGTCTGCGCCCTGCGCCGGTCCGAGCACATGCGGATGACGGCCCTGGTGAACAAGCTCGGCCCGCGCGGCCAGGCCTTGCTCGACACCGTGGGTATCGCGGCCTGCCTGGCCATGCTGGCGATGGCGATATGGCCCGCGTGGGAATATGCCAGCGATGAAGCCTTCATCACCACGCCCGGCCTGGGCATCTCGAATATCTGGAAGGCGGCGGCGCTGCCGGCGGGCATCGCGCTGATGGGCCTGTTCGCCGTCTTCAGGCTGGCGCTCCGGTCCACCCTCGGAAACCAGGTCGGCGCCGTGCTCCTGGTCGGCGCGATCGCCGGCGCGTTCTGGCTGGCGCGCGCCGCGTTCGAGGACCTCGGCAACGTGAACCTGCTGATCTTCTTCTTCGGCGTCACGGCGGTATGCGTCCTCGCCGGCGTGCCCATCGGCTTTTCCTTCGGCCTGGCCACCTTCGGCTACCTGGCCCTGACGACCAGCACGCCGCTGCCGGTGCTGGTCGGGCGGATCGACGAGGGGATGTCCCACCTCATCCTCCTCGCCGTGCCCCTGTTCGTCTTCCTCGGCCTGCTGATCGAGATGACGGGCATGGCGAAGGCGATGATCGAATTCCTGGCCAGCCTGCTCGGGCACGTGCGGGGCGGCCTGTCCTACGTCCTGATCGGCGCGATGTACCTGGTGTCCGGCATCTCCGGCTCCAAGGCGGCCGACATGGCGGCCATCGCGCCGGCGCTGTTCCCGGAGATGAAGCGCAGGGGGGCGCAGGAGGGAGACCTGGTGGCGCTGCTGTCCGCCACCGGCGCCCAGACCGAGACCGTGCCGCCGAGTCTGGTGCTGATCACGGTGGGGTCGGTGACGGGCGTTTCCATCGCCGCGCTGTTCACGGGCGGCTTGCTGCCCGCCGTCGTCTTGGGCATCGTGCTGTGCGGCATGGTGTGGCGGCGGTATCGGCACGAGGACTTGAGCCACGTGCCGCGCACCCCGCGCAAGCAGGTGCTCAAGCTCTTCCTGGTCGCCTTGCCCGCCCTCGCCCTGCCCTTCATCATCCGCGCCGCCGTCGTGGAAGGCGTGGCGACCGCGACCGAGGTATCGACGCTGGGCATCGTCTACAGCGTGCTGGTCGGGCTGCTTTTCTATCGCCAATTCGCGTGGAACCAGATCGGCCGCATGCTCGTCAGCACCGCCTCGCTCTCCGGGGCCATCCTGTTCATCATCGGCACCGCCACGGCCATGGCCTGGGGGCTGACGCAATCGGGCTTCTCGCAGAGCCTGGCGACCATGATGCAGCAACTGCCCGGCGGCGCGATGGGCTTCCTGCTCGTCTCCATCGTGGCCTTCGCGATCCTGGGCGCCGTGCTCGAAGGCATCCCCGCCATCGTGCTGTTCGGACCGCTGCTGTTTCCCATCGCCCGGGAGCTGGGCATCCATGAAGTCCACTACGCCATGGTCGTCATTCTCTCCATGGGCCTGGGCCTGTTCGCGCCGCCGCTGGGCGTCGGCTACTACTCGGCCTGCGCCATCGCCCGGGTCAATCCCGACGCGGGCATCCGCCCCATCGTCGGCTATATGTTCGCGCTGCTGGTCGGCATCCTGCTGGTCGCGGCCGTGCCGTGGATTTCCCTCGGTTTTCTCCGATAATGGCACCAGTCGCGGCGCCAGCCGCATGGCAGGCCGCCGCAGACTGCCGCTATCCGGAAACAGCCTTTTGAGAATGCGATGAACAAGCCCATTGCCGCCGAGGTCGAAGCGGTCGCGTCCGCCGCGCCGCCGGCATCCCGAGACGAGCTGCTCCAGCGATTGCGCGGGATCGTGGGCCATTCCCATGTCCTGACCGATCCCATCGAAACGCGGCGCTTTCGCAAGGGCCACCGCACCGGAGAGGGCCCCGTCCTCGCCGTCGCGAGGCCCGGCACGCTATGGGAACAATGGCAGGTCCTGGAAGCGTCGGTGGCCGCCGGCTGCATCGTGATCATGCAGGCGGCCAATACCGGACTGACGGGCGGCTCGACGCCGGACGGCGACGACTACGACCGGCCGGTGGTCCTGATCAACACCATGCGGATCACGGGCATCCAGGTGATCGGCGGCGGCGCGCAGGTCGTCTGCCTGCCGGGCGCGACGCTCGACCGCCTGGAGCAGACGCTGGCGCCCCTGGGCCGCGAACCGCATTCGGTCATCGGCTCGTCCTGCATCGGTGCCTCGGTGCTGGGCGGCGTGTGCAATAACTCGGGCGGCGCCCTGGTGCGCCGCGGGCCGGCCTACACGGAACTGGCGCTGTACGCGCAGGTGGGGGCCGACGGCGCCTTGCGCCTGGTCAACCATCTCGGCATCGCGCTGGGCAATACGCCACAGGAAATACTGACCCGGCTGGAGCGCGGCCTCTATACCGAAGCGGATATCGAGAACGATGCGACGCGCGTCGCGTCCGACCCGCGCTACGTCGAGGACGTGCGCGCGGTCGATGCCGACACGCCGGCGCGCTTCAACGCGGATCCCTCGCGCCTCTTCGAGGCCGCCGGCTCGGCCGGCAAGCTCTGCCTCTTCGCAGTTCGCCTGGACACCTTTCCCAAGGAAGCCAGCACCGTTTTCTACATCGGCAGCAACGACCCGGACGACCTGACCGCGGTCCGCCGGCAGTTGCTGACCGCCCTGCCGCGCCTGCCGATCGCGGGCGAGTACATACATCGCACGGCCTACGACATCGGCGAGCGCTACGGCAAGGACACTTTCCTGCTCATCGACCGCCTCGGCACGGCCCGGGTGCCGGCGGCATTCGCGCTGAAGAGCCGGATCGACGGCTTCTTCGAGCGCTTCGGCCTGCACGGGGTGACCGACCGCGTGCTGCAAGGCCTCACGGATCTGCTGCCCAGGCACTTGCCCGCGCGCATGCGGCAATGGCGCGACCGGTACGAGCACCATCTGCTGGTGCGGGTGTCCAACGACACGGTGGACGCCACGCGCGGCATTCTCGACGCCTGCTTCTCGAACAGCGACAGCGGCGCGTACTTCGAATGCGATGCGGAAGAAGGCAGGAAAGCCTTCCTGCACCGCTTCGCGGTCGCCGGCGCGGCGATTCGCTACCGCGCGGTGCATCGCCGCGACGTGGAGGACATCGTCGCCCTGGACGTGGCCCTCAGGCGCAATGACCGCGCATGGGTCGAGGAACTGCCGCCCGAAATCGAGTCGGACATCGTCCACAAGCTCTACTACGGCCATTTCTTCTGCCACGTCTTTCATCAGGACTACATCGTCAGGAAAGGGGTCGATCCCATCGCCATCGAGCACCGGATGTGGGAAGGCCTCGATGCGCGCCGCGCCGAATATCCGGCGGAACACAATGTCGGCCATCTTTATGTGGCCAAACCCGCATTGGCCGATTTCTACCGCAAGCTGGATCCGACCAATTCGTTCAATCCGGGCATCGGCCAGACTTCCCGCATGCTGGGATGGGGATCGTGCTGCGACGGCAAGCCCGCGTGGCCGGCCGCTTACGGTTCCACGGAAGGCGCCGACGAGCAGGCGTCCTGAGGAACAGACGTCCTGAGGAATGGGCATCCGGACCAGTAGGCAACTGGACGAACAGGCGCCCTGACGGGCAGACATCCCCATCACGCACAAAATCCGCCTAATGAATTAAAATAATATGCTTATTTCATTAGGTAATTTAGTGTGTTCACCGCTACCTTACTCGGTCTGGCCATCGGCGCCCTGCTCGGATTGACCGGCGCGGGCGGGGGCATTCTTGCCGTTCCGGCCCTTATGCTGGGGCTGCACCTGGGATTGGCCGAGGCCGCGCCGGTGGCGCTGATCGCGGTGGGCTCCGCCGCCGCGCTGGGCGCCGTGCAAGGCCTGCGCCATGGACTGGTGCGCTACAAGGCGGCGACCTTGATGGCCGTGGCGGGCGGGGTGACGGCCCCGGCCGGGCTGCTCTTGGCGCGGCACTTGCCCGCCGCATGGCTGAGCGTGGGCTTCGCGGCGGTGATGCTGGTCATCGCGACCCGCATGGCCCGGCAGGCGCGCAGGATTTCCGCAAGGACGCCGTCAGCGGGCGGCGAGGTTCATGAGGCCGGCGTCCGCGACAAACCCTGCCGCCTTTCCCCGGCCACCGGCAAGTTCATCTGGACCCGCCGCGCCGCCCTGACCCTGGGGTCCATCGGCGCGGTTTCCGGCGTCTGCACCGGCTTGCTGGGCGTGGGCGGCGGCTTTATCATCGTGCCCGCCCTCACCCGCTTCAGCGATGCGCGCATGCACAGCATCGTGTCCACGTCCCTGATGGTCATCGCGCTGGTGTCGGCCGTCACCGTGGCATCGGCCGCGGCGCACGGCCTGGCCTTGACCTCGCTGCAATGGACCTTCGTCGGCGCGGCCATCGCCGGCATGGCGGTGGGCCGCAACTTCGCGGCGCGGGTGCCGCAGGCGGCGCTGCTGCGCGTCTTCGCCCTCGTCTGCGTCGTGGTGGCCGGCGTACTCGTATGGCGCGCGCGGGTGTGACCCGGTAATCGTGCCAGCCCATCCCAAAGGCGTATCCTTCCTCGCGGAGACGGTCGCGCAGCGGTAGAGAGCACACCCATGCACGCGCCAGTCCCTCCCAAGCGCGACAGGAAGGTACGCCCATGAACGATCCCGCCAGTCCGCCCAATCTGCTGGGCGCCTATCTCAAGCACCGGCGTTCCCGGCTCGATCCCGCCGCCTTCGGGCTGCCGGCCGGGCGCCGCCGCACGCCCGGCCTGCGGCGCGAGGAAGTCGCCTTGCGCGCCAACATCAGCCCGACCTGGTACACCTGGCTGGAACAAGGCCGCGGCGGCGCGCCCTCGGCCGAGGTCCTGGACCGCATCGCCGGCGCGCTGATGCTGACGGACGTCGAGCGCGAACACCTGTTCCTGCTGGCCCTGGGCCGGCCGCCCGAAGTGCGCTACCGCCAGGACGCGGGCATCACGCCGCGCCTGCAACGCGTGCTCGACGCGCTGGACCCCAGCCCCGCCCTGGTCCACACGGCCACCTGGCACATCGTCGGCTGGAACCGCGCGGCGACGGTATTGCTGACCGACTACGCGGCCCTGCCGCCGGAAGAACGCAACGTCCTGCGCTTCATCTTCCTCAATCCCGCGGTGCGCGCCGCGCAGGAGGATTGGGAAAGCGTGGCGCGCTTCGTCGTCGGCGTCTTCCGCGCGACGACGGCCCGCGCCGGCGCCGCGCTGGAAGTGCAGCCCCTGGTCGAGGAGCTCAGCCGCCTCAGCCCGGAATTCGCCCGCCTGTGGCGCGACAACGACGTCAGCCCGCAAGGCGGCGGCGTGAAACGCCTGCGCCATCCCGTGCTGGGCCCGCTCTCGCTGGAATACTCGACCTTCGCGGTCGACGGCCGGCCGGACCTCAACATGACCGTGTACAACCCGGCCACGCCGGCCGACGCCGAGCGGGTCAAGGCCTTGCTGCGGGCGTCCCCAGCAGCCAGTCCCTGAAGGCCGCCAACGGCGCGTACGACGACTTGTGCGCCGGATAGGCGAATTGATAATGCTTGCCGCTGGCGTAGCGATAGCCGATGGGCGCGGCCAACTGGCCGGACGCCAGCTCCTCCTCGACGAGGAAATCCGGTACCAATCCCACCCCTATGCCCGTGGCCACCGCCTGGATCAGGTGGGACGTCACCTCGAAGGTCGGGCCGAAGCATAGCTGGCGTGGCGCCCCGCCCTGCGCGTCGAACCATTCCGACCAGATGTTGGCCCGGCTGGCGACCCGCAGCAGCAGCACGTCGCGCAGATCGTCCGGCCCCGCGACGGGATGCTTTTCCAGCAAGGCGGGGCTGGCGACCAGCACCATCCGTTCTTCCAGCAGCCGATGCGAGACCAGCCCCGGCGCCGGCCCTTCGGCCACCCGGATCACCGCGTCCATGCCCGCCGCCTCCAGGTCGAAATCGCCGATGCGCGAATGCAGGTGCACCAGCACCTTGGGATGCCCGGCATAGAAGGCGTGCAGGCGCGGCATCAGCCACCTGGCGCCGAAGGTCGGCAGCAAGGCCAGGTCGATGCTGCCGCCGCCGGCCTGCATGGCCGTCACCTGCAAGGTGGCGTTGCGGATGCGGCCGATGGCCATGCCCACCTCGCGCATGTAGATGCGGCCCGCGTCGGTCAAGGCGATGGCGCGCCCCTTGCGCTCGAACAACTGGATCCGCAGCAGGTCCTGCAGCGCCTGCACCTGGCGGCTGACCGCGCTCTGCGTCAGGGACAGCTCGGCGGCGGCCTTGGTATAGCTGAGGTGCCGGGCCGAGGACTCGAACGCCAGCAACAGGGACATGGAGGGTGTCAGCGTTCGGGGATTCATTCAGGAAACTCATGCCTGGGCGGAGAAAAATCCATTTTATCCGCTGGCAGGTGTGCTTTTAGACTTCATAAATCGAATTATTTTCTTCCAAGACCCCAGACCATGGCCGCCCTGCCCCGCATGATTCCCCGCCTCGACCGCGCGCCCCTCGCCGACGACCGCCATGCCGACTTCGCGGCGGCGCTGCGGCTGCATGGTTTCGAGGGCGAGATCGAGGACAACTACGCCACGCGCACGGTCATGGCGACCGACAACTCGATCTACCAGGTGCTGCCGCAACTGGCGGTGTTCCCGCGCTCGACGCTGGACGTCGCGCGGGTGGCGAAACTGCTGGCGAACCCGCGTTTCGCCGGGATCAAGGCCTATCCGCGCGGCGGCGGCACCGGCACCAACGGGCAGTCCCTGGGCGACGGGATGGTGGTCGATCTCTCGCGCCACATGAACCGCATACTCGAAATCAATGTCGAGGAACGATGGGCGCGGGTGCAGGCCGGCGTCGTCAAGGACCAGTTGGAAGCCGCCGTGCGGGCGCACGGGCTGTTCTTCGCGCCGGAGCTGTCGACCTCCAACCGCGCGACGATAGGCGGCATGGTCAGCACCGACGCCAGCGGCCAGGGGTCCTGTCGGTATGGAAAGACGCGGGATCACGTGCTCGAGCTGACCACCGTGCTGCTGGACGGCGAGACGTGGCATTCGCGCCCGCTGGACGAATCCGAGCTTCGGGAGATCAGCGGACGGGCCGATCTGGCCGGCGCGGCGCACCGCTGCATCGACGCGATCCACCGCGAGGATGCGGCGCGCATCGCGGCCCATTTCCCGCCGCTGAACCGCTGCCTGACGGGCTACGACCTGGCGCACATCCGCGACGGCGACGGCCGCTTCAATCTCAACAACATCCTGTGCGGCTCCGAGGGAACGCTGGGATTCCTGGTCGAGGCCAAGGTCAACCTGCTGCCGATTCCCCGGCATGCCGCGCTGGTCGTCGTCAGCTACGGCTCGTTCGATGCGGCCTTGCGCGATTCGCCGCGCCTGCTGGCCCTGGACGCCGCCTCCATCGAGGCCATCGATCCGACCGTCATCCGCCTGGCCCGCGAGGACAATGCCTGGCCGGCCATCGCCCGCTACTTCCCGCCGGCGACGGCGCATTTCGATGGCGTGAACCTGGTGGAATTCACCGGCGACGATCCGGCGGCCCTGCAAGCCGCGCTGCGGCGCGCCGTCGCCATGCTGGAGGAAGGCGGCGGCGCGCGCGGCGTGCTGAGCCACGCCATCGTCGAAGGACATGCGGCCGTCGAGCAGGTCTGGTCCATGCGCAAGCGGGCGGTGGGGCTGCTGGGACGGATGAAGGGAGACCGGCGGCCGATTCCCTTCGTGGAGGACACCGCCGTTCCGCCCGAACACCTGGCCGACTACATCGCCGAATTCCGCCGGCTGCTCGACAGCCATGGGCTGGTCTACGGGATGTTCGGCCATGCCGATGCCGGCGTGCTGCACGTGCGGCCGGCCATCGATATGAAGGACCCGGAACAGGAGCCCCTGATACGCGCCGTGACGGACGGCGTCGCGGCCCTGACGCGGAAGTACGGCGGCGTGTTGTGGGGCGAGCATGGCAAGGGGATGCGGTCCGAGTACTCGCCCGAATTCTTCGGGCCGCTGTACCCGCGCCTGCAGGAGATCAAGGCGGCGTTCGATCCGCGCCAGCAACTGAATCCCGGCAAGATCGCCACGCTGGCCGGCACGGCGCTGCTGCGCATCGACGCCGTGCCGACACGCGGCCAGCATGACCGCGTCATTCCCATCGCGGTACGGAGTGCCTTCGAGGATGCCCTGCATTGCAACGGCAACGGCGCCTGTTTCAACTTCGACCCCGACGACGCGATGTGCCCGTCGTGGAAGGCGACGCGCGACCGGCGCTATTCGCCCAAGGGACGGGCGGGCCTGCTGCGGGAATGGCTGCGGCTGGTCACGCTTTCGGGGCAGGCGGCGGTGCTCGACGCGCCCGCCGGCGAAACGCGGGGCGCGATGGCGGCGCCGGCCGCATCGTGGACCTCGCTGCCGCGGCGCTGGCGCAACCGGCGCGCCGCGGCGCGCGGGGAATACGACTTCTCGCACGAGGTGAAGGACGCGATGGATACCTGCCTGGCGTGCAAGTCCTGCGCGGGGCAGTGTCCCGTGAAGGTGGACGTGCCTGCATTCCGGGCCCGCTTCCTGGCGCTGTACCACACGCGTTATGCGCGGCCGGCCAAGGACTGGTTGCTGTGCGCGCTGGAGCCCATGCTGCCCTGGATGGCGAAGATGCCGCGGCTGGCCAATCGCGTGCTGCGCGCGGCGTTGACGCAAAAGGCGCTGCGCGGGTTGAACCTGGTGGCGATTCCGGCGCTGAGCACGCTGGACGCGGGCGCCGCATTGCGGACGGCGGGCCATGCGCTGGCGTCGGCCGAGGCCGTGCGGGCGGCCCGGCAACGCGGGGAGAAACCCGTCATCGTCGTGCAGGATGCGTTCACCACGCACTTCGAGGCGCAACTGGTGCTGGACACCTTCGAGCTGCTGCGCAAGCTGGGATTCCGGCCTTTGCTGGCGCCCTACCATCCCAACGGGAAACCGCTGCACGTGCATGGCTTCCTGGCGCGCTTCGGCAGCGTCGCGCGGCGCAACGCGGCACGGTTGCGGGACCTGGCCGGGACGGGAGCGGATCTCGTCGGGATCGATCCGGCGATGACGCTGGTCTATCGGAGCGAGTACCGGGACGTGCCTGAAGCCGGCGACCTTCCCAAGGTGTGGCTGCTACAGGAATGGCTGGCCCGCGAGTTCGAAGCCGCGCCGCCGCGGGTATCGTCGTCTGCATCGTCTGCGGCGTCTTCGGCGTTTACGTCGCCTGCGCCGTCGGCATCGTCGGTTGCCGCGGGCGCCGACGACGCAACCGCGGAAACGGAAACGACGCAGGATACGTCCTATTTCCTGCTGCCCCACTGCACCGAAAAGACCAATGTGCCGGACGCCATGACGCAATGGCGCAAGGTGTTCGAGGCCTTGGGATTGACGCTGAAGGTGTTGCCCAGCGGCTGCTGCGGAATGTCGGGCACCTTCGGGCATGAGGCCCGCAACCGGGCGACGTCGGAGACGATCTACCGGCAAAGCTGGGCGGACAGCGTTGCGCGGCACGGCGCCGGCGGCAGGTTGATGGCGACGGGCTATTCCTGCCGCAGCCAGGTGAAGCTGATGGAAGGGGAAGCCCTGCCGCATCCGGTGTCGGTGTTGCTGGGCAGATTGTGAAGCCTGGCCGCGTGGGCGGTGACATTGACGGCATGTGGCGCGGCCGCGGTAGCGGCGTATGGCATGGCCGCACGAACCGGGAATCGGGCGCGACGCGGCCCAGGCGCCACGCGGTAGACTGTCCACCACCTTGGCCATCGCCTCGCCGCCGCTATGAGCACCCCATCCGGTACGCCTGACCCCGCCGCCAACACGAACGCGACGCCCGGTACGCCCGACACCGCCGCCGACGCGAGCGCAACGCCCGGTGCGCCCGACGCCGCCGCCAACGCGGGCGCAACGCCCCCCGAGGCCGCCGACATCGTGGACTTCTGGCGGCGCGGCCGGCATTACTGGTTCAGAAAGGACGCGGACTTCGACCGCCGTTTCCACGACCGCTACATCGCGCTGCACCTGGCCGCCGCGCGCCGCGAACTCGACGACTGGAACCGGACGCCGGCCGGCGCGCTGGCCCTGCTCGTCCTGCTGGATCAATTCCCCCGCAACGCCTTCCGCGGCACCGCGCACATGTACGCCACCGATCCCCTGGCCCGCCACTACGCCCGCGCGGCGCTGGCCCAAGGGCATCCGGAACGCGTGGACCCGCGCCTGCGCATGTTCTTCTACCTGCCATTCGAGCATTCCGAAGACCCGGCGGACCAGGACCTGTCGGTCGCCCTCCACGCCGGCCTGCCGGCGGAGGACCGCGTCTACGCCGACCGCCATCGCGACATCATCCGCCGCTTCGGCCGCTTCCCGCACCGCAACCCGATACTGATGCGGGAAACGACCGCGGAGGAACAAGCCTTCCTCGACGCCGGCGGCTTCGCGGGATAAGGCCGGTCGGGCACATTGGAATTTCCTATGTATTTTCCGAAGAACTACCAATTGGACAAATGACCCGCCGGTCCTTACAGTCTGTCCTCGATAGCGCCCGCCGCCGCGCCGGCGCCCTCTCCCGCAACACCGCCGCCCCGCCCCGGCATACGACAACGAAGAGTCTGGCTCCATGCAAAGCAACACCCCGGCCCCCACCGCGACGCCGCGCCCCCTGGCCGGCGCCGTACAGCGCGTCGATTGCCATGCCCACGTCATGGTCCGCGACGCCAGGCTGGCCGAAGGGCGGCACTCGGAGCCCCGGCAGGACGTCAGCGCCGAGGACTTCCTCGCCGTGCTGGACAGGCACGGCATCTCGCACGGCGTGCTGACGCAACCCAGCTTCTACGGCGCCGACAACACGCTGCTGCTGCAGGCCCTGAAACGCCATCCCGGCCGCCTGCGCGGCACCGCGATCGTGGCGCCGGACATTGCCGACGAAGACCTCGACGCGCTCCACCGCGCCGGCGTGCGCGGCCTGCGCCTGAACTGGCTGCGGCGCGACACCCTGCCCGACGCGGCCGGCAAGGACTACCAGCGCCTGTTCGCCCGCGCCCGCGAGCATCGCCTCCACATCGAGCTGTACGTGGAAGGCCGCAAGATGGCCGGCATCCTGCCCCTGATCCGACGCGGCGGCGCGGCGGTCGTCGTCGACCACTTCGGCTCGCCCGAGCCGGACAGCGGCATCGCCTGCGCGGGATTCCAGGAAGTGCTCAAGGGCGTGCGCGCCGGCGACACCTGGGTCAAGCTGTCCGCGCCCTACCGCCTCGGAGGACGCGCGCCCCAGCCCTATGCGCGCGCGCTGCTGGACGCGGGCGGGCCGGAGCAACTGCTGTGGGGCAGCGACTGGCCCTGGGTCTCGCACGAGAACTCACAGCGCTACGAACAATGCCTCGCGGATTTCGAACGGTGGGTCCCGGACGCCGGGCAGCGCGCCGTCATCTGGCGCGACACGCCGCGCCGGCTGTTCGGCTTCCAGGACGGCGCGGCCCCGGAACCGGCCATGCAACACCCCGCCGACGCCGCGCTCTGCGACTGATGCCGCGCCGCCTCGAACTTCGACCTGCCCCATTCAATCCACATCCTTCAACCCGCATAGAACGACCCCCATCTAAAGGAGAACACCATGTCCGATTCCGTCAAACGCCGCGCCGATTTCCGCGCGCTGGTCGAGCGCCGCCAGGGCCTGCTGATGCCCGGCGCCTTCAACGCGCTGAGCGCCCGCGTGGCCGCCGACGCCGGCTTCCAGTCGCTGTACCTCAGCGGCGCCGGCGTCACCAATATGTACCTGGGCGTGCCCGACCTCGGCTTCATCGGCCTGACCGACATGGCCGACCACACCGCCCGCGTGCGCGACGCGGTCGACCTGCCCCTGCTGATCGACGCCGACACCGGCTACGGCAACGCCGTCAACGTGGCCTTCGCGGTGCGCGCGTTCGAGCGCGCGGGCGCCGACGCCATCCAGTTGGAAGACCAGGTCAGCCCCAAGAAATGCGGCCACTTCAACGGCAAGGCCGTGATCGAGACCTCGGAGATGGTCGGCAAGATCCGCGCCGCCGCCGACGCCCGCCACGACCCCAACCTGCTGATCGTGGCGCGCACCGACGCCTGCGCCGTGCACGGTTTCGAGGCCACCGTCGAGCGCGCGCACGCCTTCGCCGAGGCCGGCGCCGACGTGCTGTTCGTGGAAGCCGTCACCACGCTGGAGGAAGTCGAAAAGCTGCCCAAGCTGCTGCCGCGCCCCCTGCTGATGAACATCGTCATCGGCGGCAAGACGCCGGCCCTGTCGCGCGACCGCCTGGGCGAACTGGGCTACGGCATCGTGCTGTACGCCAACGCCGCCCTGCAAGGCGCGGTGCTGGGCATGCAGAAGGCCTTCGGCGCGCTGTCGAAGACCGGCATGCTGGAGGAAGACCCGAACCTGGTCGTCCCCTTCAACGAACGCCAGCGCCTGGTGGACAAGCCCTACTACGACAAGCTGGAAAAGCAGTACGCCGCGTCCTGAGCATCACCCTGAACCGGCGCGCCTATGAAGCCGCGGGCGCGCCGGCCGGGGCCGCGGCCACCGGCGTGATCGGCGTCACGTAGGGCCCGGCGTTGGCGACGACGTCGCGCGCGATGTCGATGATGACCCGGGCCGCCCGCCCGCGCGCCTTGGCGCGATGCGCCGCGTAGATCACCAGCGGCGTCAGCGCGGGCACGGTCTTGTGCCGCACGATGCCGCCCAGGGACAGGTCCTGCTCCACCAGGCATACCGGCAGCACGCTGGCCGCCACCCCCAGGCGCACCAGCCGCACCAGCGTCGCCATGTCGTTGCAGATGTCCAGCGTCGGCAGCGGCACCTTGGCGCGCGCGAACCACTCGCCGATGATGATGTGGAAAGGCGACGCCGGCGGCATCGTCACGATGCGGCGCTCGCGCAGGTCGCTCGCCCGCAAGGTGCGCGCCGCGCCGGACGGCGCCGGCCGCGAGAACCACGCGATCTCGCACAGCGCCAGCGGTTCCACGACATGCAGCGGGTCGGAAGGCGCGTCGACCAGGAAAGCGATGTCGAGCTTCTGCGCGTCCAGTTGCTGGCGCAACGCGGCGCTGTTGGTGATGGTCAGCTCCACGCGCAGCGTGGGATGGCGCCGCTCCAGCTCGGCCAGCAAGGCCGGCAGGCAGCTCAAGGCGAAGGTGTTCGACGACCCCAGGCGCAAGGACCCCGTGAGCGGATCGCCGCTGCTCAGGCGCCGCTCCATCTCCTGCAGCACGTCGAAGCCGCGCTGCACGTACTGCTGGGCGATCTGGCCGGCCTCGGACAGGCGCACGCCGCCCTTGCCGCGCACGAACAGCGTGCATCCCAAGGCGGACTCCAGGTCGCGTATGCGCAAGGATATCGAGGGTTGCGTGATGCCCAGGCGCTCGGCCGCGATGCGGAAGGAGCCACATTCGGCGATGGCCAGGAAGGCCTCCATCTGCGCCATCGTGTAATGCTTCATCGCTGCGTCATGCCCGGTTGAACGCCTCGGCGAATTCGTCCGAGAAGATGTCCGCCAGCGACTGGCGCAAGGCCGCCGCGCGTTCGGCGCCATAGACCGCCTCGAAACGGCCCTGCGCCTTGCGCCACAGCAGGTTGGACTCGGCCAGCTTGGCCTTGCCGCGCGGCGTCAGCGCGACGCGGCGGCTGCGGCCGTCGCGTTCGTCGCGCTTCTGGACCAGGTAGCCGTCGCGCTCCAGCGGCTTCAGGCTGCGCGCCAGCGCGGACAGGTCCAGCACCATGGCATGAGCCAGTTCCGACGGCGTGGGCTCGTTGCCCCGGTCGATGTGCAGGAGCACGGAGCGCTGGACGATGGTCAGGCCGCACGGCGCCAGCACCGCGTCGTAAAGCTGGGTGAGCCGGCGCGTGGCCTTGCGCAGCGCGGCGCCGTTGCAGACGAGAGGGTCCTTGATGCGCGATACGGGCGGCCGAGGCATGTCGATCTCCAGGGAAGCGTCTACTTTAACGCACCTTGACGATTACTGGCATATGCAAGTACATTTGCCGAAATACTTGCATATGCCAGTAATCATATGCCAGCTCATATGCCCGCATATGCCAGTAATGTTCGCCGGTGAGCAGAATACGCCGGCAAGCGATGCGCCAGTCCGTCAACGAGGCCTCCATGCCGTCTTCCTCCGCCCCCGCCCTTCCCGCCACGCCCGCGCTCGCCAATGCGCGCCTGCGCGGCATGCTGGAGGCGCCGATCGCCTCGACGCTGGCCCGCATGGGCTGGCCCAACCTGCTGATGATGCTGGCGCAGTCTTCCACGGGCCTGGTGGAGATGTGGTTCCTCGCCAAGCTGGGCACCGACGCGCTGGCTGGCGTCGCGGTCGTGATTCCCATTCTGATGCTGATGCAGAACATGTCGCAAGGCGCCATGGGCGGCGGCATCTCCTCGGCCATCTCGCGCGCGCTCGGCGCCGGCGACGGCGCCCTGGCCGATTCGCAGGCGCGCCATGCCGTGGTGCTGAACGCGCTGGTGGGCATCGCCTTCACCGTGGTGTTCCTGTCGCTGGACGGCATGCTGTTCCAGCGCCTGGGCGCCACCGGCCCCGCGCTGGAATACGCCAGGACGTACGGGCGCGTCTTCTTCGCCGGCCTGCCCCTGATGTGGACCATGAACGCGCTGGCCAGCGTGGTGCGCGGCACGGGCAACATGCTGGTGCCCGGCGCGGTCATCTGCGGCGGCGCATTCCTGCTGATTCCGGCGGCCGGCGCGCTGATCTTCGGCGTCGGCCCCCTGCCCGCGCTGGGCGTGGCCGGCGGCGCCTGGGCCCTGGTGGCCTACTACGGCGCGGGCACGCTGGTGCTGGGCTGGTACTGCGCCAGCGGCCGCAACCTGGCGCGCCTGCGCCGCGGGCCGCTGCACTGGGCGCCCATGCGCAACATCCTGGCGGTCGGCGGCATCGCCTGCCTGAATCCGGTGCTGACCAACGGCCTCATCGCCATCACCACCGCCATCGTCAGCGCCTTTGCCGGCACGCAGGCGCTGGCCGGCTATGCGACGGCGGCGCGCCTGGAGTACCTGGTCATCCCCATCGCCTTCGGCCTGGGCGCGCCCATGGTGGCGCTGGTCGGCGCCAACCTGGGCGCGGGCCAGCCCGAACGGGCGCGCCGCATCGCGCTGACCGGCGGCGCGATGGCGTTCACGCTGGCCGAGATCGTCGGCCTGCTCGCGGCGATCTGGCCCGAGGCCTGGCTGCGCCTGTTCGGCGCCGACCCGCTGATGCTGGAAACCGGCGCGCGCTACCTGCGCATCGTCGGCCCCTGCTTCGGATTCTTCGCGCTGGGCTTTTCCCTGTACTTCGCGTCCCAGGGCGCGCGGCGGCTGAAATGGCCCTTGCTGGCGGGCGCGTTGCGGCTGGCGCTCTTCGCCGGCGCCGGCGGCGCCGCGCTGTTCCTCACCGGTTCGCTGACGGCCTTCTTCGCCGCCGGCGCCATCGCCATGGCGGTGTATGGCCTGTGCATTTTCCAGTCGGTCCGGGCCTGGCGGGGCTGAGCGCAAGCGGTTGCCGCGCCGGACCCAGCCAGGGACCTGCTACGCTCCCGCTCATCTCCCTTACCTTATCGAGGAAGCGCCAGCCATGACCCTGCACACCCAGCCCAGCACCGCCGATCGTCCCGTCGCGCTCGTCACGGGGTCGACGTCCGGCATCGGCGCCGCCATCGCGCGGCGGCTTGCCGCCGAGGGCTATGCGCTGGTGCTCCACTCGCGCGGCTCGGTCGACGCCGGCACGGCGCTGGCGCAGGAGCTGGGCCACGCGGTCTACGTCCAGGCCGACCTGGCGGACGACGACCAGCGCGCCCGGCTGGTGCGCGAAAGCGTGGCCGCCTGGGGCCGGCTCGACGTGCTGGTCAACAACGCCGGCATCAGCCGCGTCATCCCGCATGGCGACCTGGCGGCCGCGACGCCGGCGGTGTGGCATGAGCTTTACGAGGTGAACGTCGTCGCCCCCTTCCGGCTGGTGACCGAGGCGGAGTCCGCCTTGCGCGCCGCCGCGGGCCGGGGCCGTCCGGCCTGCGTGGTGAACATCAGTTCGCACGCGGGCGTGCGGCCCAAGGGCGCTTCCATCCCCTACGCCGCCACCAAGGCGGCCTTGAACCACGTGACGCGCCTGCTGGCGCTGACGCTGGCGCCCGACATCCGGGTCAACGCCGTCGCGCCGGGCCTGGTCGATACGCCGCTGACGGCCGACTGGACCGAGGCGCAGCGCTTGTGGAAGGAACGCTCGCCCATGCGGCGCGCGGCCCGACCCGAGGACATCGCGCAGACGGTGGCGATGCTGGCCGCGTCGGATTACCTGACCGGCGAAGTGCTGCTGTCGGACGGCGGCCTGAACCTGCTCTGAACGCCTGGAATCGACGAATGCTAATACCCCCGTTCCATAAGCGCCGCCCCTAGAATACGGACTCCCATCACGACCTATCGCGAATGACGAGATGACCGTTTCGAAGCCAGCCGCCACCCCCTCCCCCGCCGTCAGGGCGCTGCTGGCCGACCGCTACGGCGCCGAAGCCGGCGGCGCCTATCCGGTCATCGACAATCCGACCATACGCCTGGCGCTGGGCCACCGCTCCGTGCGGGCCTTCGCGCCGACGCCGTTGGCTCCCGAGGTGCTGCCCACGCTGGTCGCGGCGGCGCAATCGGCATCGACATCCTCCAATCTGCAAGTGTGGAGCGTGATCGCGGTCCGGGATCCTGTCCACAAGGCGCGTCTGGCCGTCGGCACGCGCAACGAGGGCTTTGTGCGCCAGGCGCCCCTGTTCCTCGTCTGGCTGGCCGATTTCGCCCACGCCCGCCAGGTATCCGGGCAGCGCGGGACGGAGATCGACGGCGGCGATTTCGTCGAATCCATCGTCCTGGCGTCGGTGGAAGCAGGCCTGGCGGCGCAGAACGCCGTGCTGGCCGCGGAGTCGCTGGGGCTGGGCGCGGTGTATGTCGGCGCGATACGCAGCCACGTCCGGACGCTGGCGGCCGATCTCAAGCTGCCGCCGCATGTATTCCCCGTGTTCGGCACCGCCGTCGGCCATGTCGACGAAGCCGTCCCACATCACGTCAAGCCCCGCCTGCCCCAGGCCGCCGTGCTGCATCATGAGCATTACGATGGCGGCGGACAGCTCGATGCCGTGGAAATCTACGATCGCGCCCTGGATGCGTTCTGGAAAAAGCAGTCGATCGAACATCCTTCGTGGACCGATCACATCCTCAATCGCCTTAAGGCCAATCCGGCCGATCAACGCTACGACCTGCGCGCCATCCTGAACGAATTGGGTTTCCTGTTGCGTTGACCGGCCGGGCGGACGGGACGCCGCGCCACGGCGCATGCGTCCCGGAGCCGCCTGCCCGTCAGCGCCCCCGGCCGCGCATGTCCGCCAACGCCCAGGCATGGATGCCCAGGCCGGCGAGCGCCAGCAGGCTGCCCACCCATCCCGTCGACGACCAGCCCAGGCCCGCGTCGATGGCCAGGCCGCCCAGCCAGGCGCCCAGGGCATTGGCGATGTTGAAGGCCGAATGGTTCAAGGCGGCGGCCAGCGTCTGCGCGTCGCCGGCGACGTCCATCAGGCGCGTCTGCAAGGTCGCCGCCAGCGCCACCACCGTGCCGATGAGGAGCACGTTCAGCGGCCCCAGGAAGGGGCTGTGGGCGGACACGTAGAACGCGCCCATCACCACCGCCGCCCAGATCAGCACGTAGCGGATGGTCCGCTCCATGTTCCGGTCCGCGAAGCGCGAGCCCATCAGGTTGCCGGTCACCATGCCCAGGCCGAACAGCGCCAGCACCACCGGCACCACGGCCTCGGGCATGTGCGCCAGCTCCGTCATCGTGGGCTTGATGTAGCTGAAGACCGTGAAGATGCCGCCCGAGCCGATGGCGCCGATGCCCAGCGTCAGCACCACCTGCTTGTTGCGCAGGGCGCCCAGTTCGCGCAAGGGGCTGGCGCGCTTGTCGCCCGGCGCATAAGGCACCCAGCGCCACACCGAATAGGCCGTCAGCAAGCCGATGGCGCCGACGATGGCGAAGGCCGAGCGCCAACCCAGCATCTGCCCGATCGCGGCCGCGATGGGGACGCCCACCAGGGTCGCGATGGTCAGGCCGAGCAGCACCATGGCCACCGCCTGCGCGCGCCGGTGCGGCGGCACCAGCCCGGCCGCGACCAGGGCCGCGACGCCGAAATACGTGCCGTGCGGAAAACCGGTCGCGAAACGCGCCAGCGCCATGGAGCCGAAACCGGGCGCCATCGCGCTGAGGAAATTGCCCAGCGCGAAGACCAGCATCAGGCCGATCAGGAACGTGCGGCGCGCCCACCGCGCGCCCAGCACCGCCAGCAGGGGCGCGCCGATCACCACGCCCAGGGCGTAGATGCTGATGAGATGGCCGGCCTGCGGAATGGTGATCTCCAGGTCGCGCGCCGCGTCCGGCAGCAGACCCATGATGACGAATTCGCCGGTGCCGATGCCGAAGCCGCCGACGCCCAGGGCGAACAGCGCGCGGCGGGTTTCGGCGGGAGAAAGCGCAATGGAAGCAGGGGCGCGGCCGTCGGCCACGCCAGGAGAGATGGACATAGGGATGTGAATCGAGAACGGCGGAGGTGAACGACGTCGTTCGCCGGGTCCCCGCGACGGACGCATGCGGCAACGACAGGACGCTATGGTAACTCCGGAAGATGACAGCCGCCCGGGGCCGCCGGCGGCTATGCCGCGTCGTTGGCCGCCTTGACGAAATCGACGAAGGCCTTCAGGGGCGCGGGCATGAAGCGCCGGCCGGAGTAGTACAGAAAAGGCCCCCGAAACGCCAGCCACCAGGGTTCGAGGACGGGCGCCAGCGCCCCGCTGTCCAGGTGCGGCCGCAGCCATTGCTCGAACAGATAAACGATGCCGCTGCCGCCGACGGCCGCGTCGACGGCGAGGTCGATGCCGCCGCCGATCAAAACCACCAGCGGTCCGGCCGCGTCGATGCGCACGGTCTCGCCGTCGCGCTCGAACTCCCAGGCCGCCATGTTGCCGCTGGGAAAACGGCCGCGCAGGCAGGCATGGTTCATCAGATCGCGCGGATGCGCCGGGCTGCCGCGCCGGGCGAGATAGGCGGGCGCGGCAGCCGCGGCCATGCGTTGCCGGCGCGGTCCGATCGGCACGGCGATCATGTCCTGCTCCAGCCGCTCGCCGTAGCGTATGCCCGCGTCGCAGCCCTGCGCCAGGATGTCGACGAAGCTTTCCTCGGCCACCACGTCGAGCCGGATGTCTGGATAAGCGGCCAGGAAAGGCGAAACGATGGCGGGCAGCACCAGCCGCGCCACGCTGACCGGCACGTTCAGCCGCAGCGTCCCGGCCGGCCGGTCGCGAAAGCCGTTGACCGCGTCCAGCGCGGACTGCATTTCGGCGAGGGCGGGCTCCAGCCGCGTCAGCAGTTCCCGGCCCGCTTCCGTCAGCGACACGCTGCGGGTGGTCCGGTGCAGCAGCCGCACCCCCATCTGCGCCTCCAGGCGGCGTATCGCGTCGCTCAGGCGGGACGCGCTGGTGTCGTGCGCCCGCGCGGCGTCGCGAAAACCACCGGCACCCGCCACGGCGGCGAAGGCGCTGAGATCGTTGAGGTCGGTC